>JBBIHI010000296.1:0-3717 GCA_037447095.1 Thiotrichaceae bacterium | reverse complement strand
GATCGGAGTTACTGAATTCTAGCTGGATCATGTTAGGTTACACCGGTTGTCAACAACAACCGTAATTTGCTTGAGGGCTTCACATTATTCAACAACGATGTCCGGGCTGGGTATAGTTGATTTCCACCAGTGCCGCGCACCTGTTCAAGTACTGGCTGGCCTTTTCCATTGGCGTTTTTTTGGTAAACAGCTAAATACACATTCCGTAAGCTCATATCACGCATAATATTTTTACCCGCCTGTTCCGCTTCATCTATTGAATGGAAAGAGGAAACAAAAGCACCGTTTTTATACAACTCGAAGCCGCCCCATTGTTCAAGCTGGGTTGGTATGGTTTCCGGTCTGTCATCTATCCAGATGTCTGGCTTGTATCCGGCCTGTTCTGCTTGTTGTGCTTTTGGTTGATGGTTGCAGAAGACTAACGGCATGTGCTGGCCAATACTGCCTGCCAGTTCTTTCTTGTTGGCCGTTGTTTCCTCGCGTGAGGTGATACAAACAAAAGAATGGCCTTTATCTTTGAAAGCTTTGATCATATCAGCCCACAAAGCCGGTGCTTTTGTCCATGTATTATCATAATCCAGTGCAATTAACATGGTTTTCACCTTCATCTTTCAGAATATTTTTGATAATCCAGCTTACCCATAGTCTGGCGCGTATCCGTGCATGGTTTGCCACTGGTAACAGGCTGATATGCTGTTCAATGGCATGTTTCTGTTTTGCCAATTGCTGCTTGAAATCTGTTTGCATATATTCACTCCGATGTCATCACGACATTGGTTAAAAAGCTTCCCGCCATAAGACAAAGGAAAGGCGGGAAGAAACCCAAGGAAATTACATAAAGTCTTCGAGAAGGAAACTGCGCTCAATACCGAATTCAGCCTGTTTCAGGACTTCGGAAACCTTGCCAGCGAGTGCAGAATTCAGTGATACGGAAACACCAGGGTAATGGTTCAATTCGGCCTTCAGGCTGTAAATATCTTCCGGCTTCAGGCTGGTGTGTTCGCCAGTTTCACGGCTCCGCTGAATACCATTTTCAGCAAAGTTCAGCATGTTGCGGAGGTCTTCCGCTTCATGGCCTGACAAGCTGCTGAAGCTGGTTTTACGCTTCAGGCGTTGCAGTGCGTTGAAACGCTGTTCCATTTCATCAGCGTGTTTCTGATATTCGCCGCCATCGGCACGCATACCGGCCATGCTAGCGTAAAAACTGTTACTGTCCATCTTGATTAGTCCTCATAAGTTACTGTTTGTTTTGCCTTGAAGGCTTCAATATCTGCCCGTTGGAACATGCGCCGTCCGGCAAGACTGATATGGGGTATTTCCAACTTTTTGAACAGTGTACGGCCAACCCCAACCAATGCCGCCGCCGCTGATTCACTTAACAGGCGCTCTTGCTTAGCCTGCGGTTTCTTCATCATTTCAAGCCTCCCTGATAGTTGCTTTTCATCATTTTGCTGGCATGGAGCGTTTTGTTCATCTTGCCTATCTCCAGCAGCATTGCTGTCGGATATAGAATTATTCAAGCGTGCTGTCGTGGTTCATTCGGCTTTTCTCCAGCAGCACTGCTGTCGGATTTCAAAATGATTCTTTTGCTGCTTTTGCTGGATATGCTGGGCAGGTGTTTAACTGCCTAAAGGCTTATTTTTATGGAAATCGACTTTCACGAACTGGCACGTATCGAAAAGCAGGAAGTGCTACCAACCATTACGGAACATCTGCAAGCACTTTCAGGGCTGGTGAATGTTGGTGTGGAAACACTGAAAAACCTTCCTGCACACGTCAGTAGGTCACAAATGCGGCATAACCGTCTTGGTAACGCCATCGAAAACGGTTTTGAAAAATCTAGGCTGATGTATGAATCATGCGTGTTTGCAAAGCACCTGATTGATAAACGTCAGCAGGCTATTGAAACCCAAAAAGAGGGTTTGGATACGGCGCTTTCGGAACACATCCCTGAACATGAAAACGCCCTGCAAAAACAGCTTACTGATGCCACATTATCAGGCGATACAAAAGCCGCTGATCAAGCTATTGCAGGTTTGCAGAAGCTGCGCCAGCGTACTGAACAACGGGGTGAGATAGAGAACCGCATCAACACCATGAAAGCCTTACTGGATACGTTCAAGCTCACCAAGGAGGTGCTGACGGTCATCATGGGCAAGATCAGCCCTGCCTTGTGGCGTCAACATGCCGAAAGCCTGCTTGCTGAATATGAGGATATGCGTAAGCAGATCACTGACTTTGTGGAACTGCATCACCAGATCAAGGCTTGTGAATGGTTCGGTAAGGATGCGTTTCCAATTGGCTATGCTTCCCCTTTGCAAGAGACTGTAAAACTCTTTGAGTTTGACAAAGCTCGACATAAGCAGGCGTTCGACGTGCTGCGTCCGGTGGTACTGCCGGAATAAGTGCGCAAGTCTTAGCCTTATACAATGCAGAACCAGTGAAGCCGGGGCATGTTCCCGGCTTTTTCGTTCGTGGACGTTAAAAAAAACTCCCACCGACCCGGTTTGTGAAAATAAATGATTACATTGGTGACTGAAAGGCCGTAAAAATGCGGGTTCCCGCAAGTAGTCGCGTTACTTGTAACATTACATGTAACTATCTGGCATGGTCTGGCTGATGGCCTGTTTATGGGCTACTTGTTAATGTGGCGTTAAGCATAAAAACCGGGGCGTGCCCGGCTCTGGTGGTGTGATCGTCTGGTAGCGGTTCCCGCCGTTTGTGTTTGTGCATCCTGTTACGCCGCTATCGGCTGCCCTTCGCCCTTCAAGGTGAATTCTGTCCTGATCTCGGCAAAGGGTGAAAATACCCGCCCGGTTCCGTCACGTTCCAACAGGCCAATATCCAGCAGCTTGATAACATCAGCATGGACGTTTTTCACATCCCGCCCCAGTTGCTTGGCAAGTTCGCGGATACTCAGCGCCGCCTTACCCTGTAGCTTGTCCAGCAGCTCCCAGCGTTTTGGCGTAATGGCCTGAAACAGGGTTGCAGGGGTTTCAAAGGTGAACACTTCACCCTGATAGCTGCCTGTTTCCATCGCATCCACAAACGCCGCGCCCATTTCCATCAGGTCGGCTTCAAGGCTGGGTTCAATGCGGATAATGGCGTATCTCATGGCTTGCCCCTTTCGGTGAGGATGTCGGTTACAAAATCACGCCATACCTGTTCCGGTGTGGTGAAGCTGTAAGGCGTTTCAGTGTCGTGGTAATGCTTGTGGTCGCCTTTGCCGCGTTCATTGTCGTAACCAATGACACGCTTTCCAGAATAACCATAAAACAAGCGGTATTTGTACAGATGGCTTGAACCTTCAACGGGTTCAGGCAGTGACCAGGCTACGCCTTCAATGATTGCGCCGTCTGCCAGTTCGCGCCGCCGCCTGTAGATCAATACTGCTTTACTCATGTTGGTAAGCATACCATCACTTTAGGTTTTTGCCATCCAGACACGAAAAAGCCGGGACTTGCCCGGCTCTGGTGGTGTGGTTATCTGGTAGCGGTTCCCGCCGTTTGTGCTTGTGCATCCTGCCGTTTGCACAATACGGGCAGGAACCGTGATTCCTGCATGTGCGGTCAAACCGCTGGCTACGGTAGTACGGTTTGCGCCGTTCCTTGCCGTGCCGGATCGCTTTATCAAGGCTCATGGTTGCTGTTGCCTCCTTTCTTGGATGGTCAGGCCGTGGTGTTTCCTGCCGTTGCCACATAGCCAGCAGGAACAGGG
>JBBIHI010000295.1:0-1521 GCA_037447095.1 Thiotrichaceae bacterium | reverse complement strand
CGGTTGGCGGCACTGGCAAAACGCCGCTGGTCATCTGGCTGGTGGAAAAGTTGCAGGAGGCAGGTTTCAATCCGGGTGTAGTGAGCCGGGGGTTTGGGAATGCAGGATATTCCGGGGCGGTTTCCCCGCACGATGATCCTGCTGTGGTGGGGGATGAACCCTTGCTGATTGTCCAACGAACCAGGGTTCCCTTGTTCGTTGGCCGTAACCGTAACCAAGCCATTTCCAGTTTATTGAGCCAACATGCCTGTGACATCATCGTTGCGGATGATGGCTTGCAGCATTACCGCATGGGGCGGGATGTCGAAATCTGTGTGGTGGATGCGCAGCGGCGTTTCGGAAATGGCTGGTGCTTGCCTGCCGGGCCGTTACGTGAACGGCACGTCAGGATCAGGCAGTGCGACTTTGTCGCAGTGAATGGCGAAAACATGCAATTGCGTGGCGATGTGTTACAAGGTTTGTCGGAAGAACAATCGCGTATCCCGCTGGCTGATTTTGTTGGGCAAACGGTTCATGCGGTCACGGGAATTGGCAACCCTTCGCGCTTCTTTACCACCCTGGAACAGGCTGGTTTGCATCTGATCAAACATGTTTACCCCGACCATCATGCTTTTGATGGCAGCGAAATCCGTTTCGATGATGGTTTGCCAGTGCTCATGACCGAAAAAGATGCGGTAAAATGCCGACAGTTCGCGGCTCCCAATCTCTGGTATCTGCCGATACGTGCGGAACTGGAGGCCGGTTTGGCCGCTTCCCTGATAACCCGATTACAAGGACTTTGCAATGGACAAGAAACTGCTGGAAATCATGGTATGCCCCGTAACCAAAGGCCCGCTGGTGTATGACAAGGACAAGCAGGAACTGGTCTCCAAATCTGCCCGATTGGCTTACCCTATCCGTGACAATATTCCGGTAATGCTGGAAGAAGAAGCACGCACCTTGACCCAGGAAGAAGTTGAGGCACTGGCAGGATGAAAACCGTCGTTGTCATTCCCGCCCGTTATGCCTCCACCCGTTTGCCGGGCAAGCCTTTGCGGCTGCTGGCTGGCAAGCCCCTGATCCAGCATGTTTACGATCGGGCGCTAGCGGCGGGTTTTGAAAGCCTGCTGGTAGCAACAGATGATGAGCGTATCCAGGCTGTTTGCGAAGGGTTTGGCGCGACTGTTGCCATGACCGCTTCCACACATGAAACTGGCAGTGACCGTTTGGCTGAAGTGGTGCAGCAGCAAGGCTGGCCAGATGACACGATTGTGGTCAATTTGCAGGGTGATGAGCCGTTGACACCCGTAGTCAACTTGCACCAGTTGGCCAGTAATCTTGGGTGTTTTCCGCAGGCCAGTATCGCTACCTTGGCAACCCACATTGAGGATGCGGATGAGTTCCAGAATCCCAATGTGGTAAAAGTGATACGTGATGAGCTAGGGTTTGCCCTATATTTCAGTCGCGCACCCATTCCATTTGTACGTGATGCGGGTGTGCCAGTGCAGGCATACGCATTGCGTCATGTTGGTATGTATGCGT
>JBBIHI010000294.1:0-1586 GCA_037447095.1 Thiotrichaceae bacterium | reverse complement strand
CTAAGAGATAAAACACTTTCTTGTTCCCCTCTCCCCTTGAGGGAGGGGGGTCAGGGGGTGAGGGGATCAAGGCTAACATACGGAAACCTATAAAAATGAATCGCTACCCACTCTGGAAATACCTCATGATCGCAGCCGTGCTGCTGATCGGGGTCATTTACGCCATACCCAATCTTTTCCCCTCTGAACCCGCTGTGCAAATCAGCCCGAAAGCCGAGCAGGCCATCGATCCGGCAACCATGCAACGCTTTGAACAGGCGCTTCAGGCACAGGGCATCACCTTCCGTTCCAGCGAAAACAATGGGGAACAGGCACTGTTCCGCTTCGCCGACACGGATACCCAGCTCAAGGCATCTGAAGCCCTGAAAGCTGCGGTTGGCAACCAGTTCGTGGTAGCCCTGAACCTTGCCCCGTCCACCCCCGCCTGGTTGCGGGCGCTGGGGGCCAACCCCATGTACCTCGGCCTTGACCTGCGCGGTGGCGTGCATTTCCTGATGGAAGTGGACATGAAAGCCGCTGTCGACAAGCAATTCGACCGCTACGAAGACGAATTCAGCGGCGTGTTGCGTGACAAGGACATCCGTTACCAAGGCATTTCCCGTGAAGGCGATAATTTGCTGGTGCAGTTTGCTGACGCCGCCACCCGCGATGCCGCACTGAGCGTATTGCGCAAGGAATACGGCGACACCCTGCTGTTTGCCGTACCGGATGGCAGCAACAATATCCAGGCGAGCATTTCCCCCGTTACCCTGATCAACATCAAGAAATTTGCCCTGCAACAGAACATCACCACCCTGCGCAAACGGGTCAACGAACTGGGTGTCAGTGAGCCGGTCATCCAGCAACAAGGGGCTGACCGGATCGTGGTCGAGCTGGCGGGTGTACAGGATACTGCCCGTGCCAAGGAAATCCTCGGTGCAACCGCCACCCTCGAATTCCGTCTGGTGGATGAGGACAGCAATCCGCAGCAGGCGCAGGACAGTGGCCATGCGCCGATTGGCGACCAGCTTTACAAGGAACGCAACGGCAACCCCATCCTGCTCAAACGCAAGGTCATGCTGACCGGGGATTACATCACCGATGCTTCTGCCGGTTTCGACCAGAACAGCCGTCCGGCAGTCCACATTACCCTGGATGGCAAGGGTGCCAGCCGCTTTGCCAAGGTGACGGGTGAAAATGTCCAGAAACTGATGGCCGTGGTATTCATCGAAACCAAAATCGAAACCAAGGATGTCAATGGCCAGCAGCAAAAAGTCAGCACTACTACCCAGGAAGTCATCAACGTCGCCCGTATCCAGGAGCAGTTGAGCAAGCGTTTTGAAATCACCGGGCTGGATTCACCCAAGGAATCGCGTGACCTCGCCCTGCTGCTGCGTGCCGGTGCACTGGCTGCCCCGCTGTATATCGTCGAGGAACGCACTGTCGGCCCAAGCATGGGTAAGGAAAACATCGACAAAGGCCTCCATTCCAATATCTGGGGCTTTATTGCCGTGGTTTCATTCATGCTGGTGTACTACCGCATGTTTGGCCTGACGGCCAGCCTTTCCCTGGGAATCAATGGCTTCTTCCTGTTTGCCTTGCTGTCG
>JBBIHI010000293.1:0-1646 GCA_037447095.1 Thiotrichaceae bacterium | reverse complement strand
TACTGCAAGGCCAGGTTCATGGCCAGCTTGCCACCCATGGAATGCCCCATCAGGTCGAAACAATCGACCTGCCAGTGATCCAGCACGTCCAGCACATCAATCACCATTTCCCGGTAGCCCATGCCCGTCACATGCGGGGAAGCGCCGTGGTTACGCAAATCCAGCGCCAGTACGGCACGTTTGCCTTCCTGCCCGCGTGCAAAGCTGTGCCAGTTATCCAGCGAACCCAACAAACCGTGCAAGACCACCAATGGTGGCTGCGATGGGCAAAAATCACCGTACCAACGGTGGTTCAACATGCGAAGTCGCGCCCCAGGGTGGCAATTTCCGCCAGAATATCAGCCCGTTCCTTGTCGGTTTTTCCCGGCACATGGTAATAAATGCGGTGATGGACATCTTCGATGCCGCAAAAGGCCAAGGTGCCATCCGTGACCGGGCGGTAAATCAGGTGTTCGGCATCGGTCTTGCGGAAATAGTCTTCCGAACCACCTGCGGTAATCAACACCAGGGCACGCTGGTGTTTCAGCAAACCCTTGACGCCTTCCTGCGAATATTCAAACGCAGTACCGTTGGTCAGCACATGGTCAAACCAGCCTTTCAGGATGGCCGGGCGGTCAAACCACCACAAGGGATAAATGAAAACCAGCCCTTCCGCCCACAACAGGTCTTCCTGCTCGCGGGCAATCTTGTCCGGGATATTGCCCTGTTGCAGGACAGCCAGTTCGCTGGAGCGCAATACCGGGTCAAAATCCTCGGCGTAAAGGTCCTTGATCCGCACTTCATGCCCGCCTTCCTGCAAACCCATGCTGCAATGTTCGAGCATGGCATGGTTGAAGCTGCCGGGATTCGGGTGGGCGTAAACAATCAGGACTCGCATAGTGTTTCCAGGTAATCAATCAGTAAAAGGTAACGGTAAATGGCTTTAGTGCAGGGTGTCCGAGCTAGGCATAACCGGCCTGAACAATTGCGCCACATCAATGGCATCGAGGGTATAACCGGCATTGCAGAATTCGCAAGTAACCGCTATTTCGCCCTGCTCTTGCAGGATGACCTCCGCCTCAGCCTGCCCCAATGAACGCAGCATGTCGGCAATGCGTTCCTGGCTGCACCCGCAGTGGAAACGGATGTCCCGGCCTTCAAACAGGCGCGGCTCTTCCTCATGGAACAGCCGGTAAATGACCTCTTCCGCTTCCAGATGCAACAACTCCTGTGCGGTCAGGGTATCCAGCAACAGGGATGTCCGCTGCCAGTCCTCATCCGTGGTATGTTCACGCGGCAGGCGTTGCAACAGCAATCCGGCAGCGGCTCCACCATCCGCCGCCAGCCACAGCCGGGTAGGCAATTGTTCAGAACGCATGAAATACGCTTCCAGCGCCGCAGCCAGTGAATTTCCCTCCAGCGGGATCAGGCTCTGGTAACGCTCAGTGCTGTTGGGCGCTTCCAGGGTAATGGCCATTTGCGCCTCACCAAACAGGGCAGGCAAACCTTCCTCTTGCGCATCACGGTTCCAGCGTGCCAGACCGCGCATGTTTCCTTCAGGCGAAGCTTGAACCACCAGCAAATGGATCGGCCCATCCCCCCGGACTTGCAGGATCATCGAACCACGGTGCTTGATGGTTGCCGAAAGCAATACCACGGCAGTCATG
>JBBIHI010000292.1:0-1720 GCA_037447095.1 Thiotrichaceae bacterium | reverse complement strand
GCGCAAGTTCGCCCAAGGCCAGCACGCGCTGCTGTTTGAAGACGAAAGCCGCATGATCGGTTCGCTGCATTTGCCGGAAACCTTCTTCGGCGTGCTGTGTGCCGCACCGCTGGTGCTGATGCAGGTCAGTGATGAAGAGCGCGTGGAAATCAGCTATCAGGAATACGTGGTGGAAACCTCCGCCGCCTTCACCGCCTTGCATGGTGGGGATATGGAAGCCGGTTTTGCCGCATTCAGTGCCTATTTGCTGGGCAGTCTGGAAAAAATCCAGCGGCGGCTGGGTGGTGTGCGTTACCAGCAAGTGCACGAAATGATGCACAATGCACTCGCGGAACAGGCGCGTAGCGGGGCAACGGCAGCACATTATGATTGGGTGCGTTTCATCCTGCTGGATTATTACGACCCGATGTACGATTACCAGATCAGCAAGAAACAGGCGCGGCTGGCATTCAGCGGATCGCCCGACGAGGTGCGGGAATACCTTACAACGCGCGGCGTTTTCTAGGGATACCCTACCTTTGTGGTATGGTAACAGCCACACGGTTGGGATAGTTTCACCCCTTTCAGGTTTGAGGTTAAGCAGATGTCGACAGAACACTCCACGGAAAAACGTATTTTAATGGCCATGCGCAAGACGCTGGCACGTATTGTCCGTGACCTGACACCCCATGCGACGGCGACAAGCTACCCGTTGACCGAAGGGACCGTGGAGGACATCAAAAAATGTTTCGACCTGATTGCCGCCCGCGAACGTGAGCTGATGCAGGAAGCCGGGCTGGAAAACCAGGATCGCCCGCGTTTCATTGATGAAGAACGCACCAGCAATGTCGTGAAAGTTTCCGGCATTTCCAAGAAGGAAGGCGCATGAAAACCTTTTCCAGCGAAGAAATGACGGCGCTCACCCAGGCCGTTATCCAGCATCTCGATGAATGGGATGTCAGCCCGGAAGTCATGCTCGGCGTGCTGGGCTTGTCGGATGACGTGAAGCCGCGCCACATTGGCCAATACCGCCAGGGCATGAAATCGCTGCCGCAGACCGAAGACATGCTGTACCGCATCGACCATCTGGTGGGGATTGCCGACGCCTTGCGCACCACGTTCCCGTTCAGCAGTCAGATGCGCGTGATGTGGCTGCAAAAACCGCACCGCCGTTTCCAGAAACGTTCCCCGCTGGATGTGATGCTGGCCGAGGGTACCAACGGCTTGATGAAAGTCCGTATCGAGGTGGATTGCGCTTATGGCTACGCCATCAACGATGCGCTGCACGCCCAGCAGCAATTGAAGCAAGCCTCGTAACTTGGCGGAAAAACCTGCCCTCCATTTTTTCATTCCCGGTTTGTTCCAGCCGTTGGCCTTGTGGCGCAAGGATTTCAACTTTGATCCGCACGCACCCAGCCTGTTGCGCCTGTGCGCTCAACCCCGTATCACCTCGCTGCCGGTAAAGGGTCTGGAAGCCAGCCTGTTCCATGCACTGGGGCATGACACCGAAACCGATATTCCGTTTGCCCGTTACCGCTACCATCTGGATTTCGGGGTTGCGCCCGAACAGCCGGTCATCTGTGCCGATCCGGTATTCCTGCAAAGCGGGGTGGATCAGGTGATCATGCAGGCGAGTTTGCCATCGCTGAACCCTGATGAAATGGCTAGCGTGTTGGCCTTGCTGAATGCACATTTACAGGAAGATGGCCTGCAACTGCTGGCAAAGCATCCGCAGCGCTGG
>JBBIHI010000291.1:0-1764 GCA_037447095.1 Thiotrichaceae bacterium | reverse complement strand
AACGCCAGATGTGTTCAGCCAGACGTTGCGCCAGAACCGGGCTTGCCACTCCCAATGTTTCGAGAATCATATAGGCTTCGCTGCGGTAGGCTTGCGCCCGTTCAACCGACCAATGCGGCGGAACGTATTGCAGGTTGTTGATACGGTCAGCCAGTTTCACCAGCCAGACTTCGCGGGGTTGCTGGCAAAGGCGGCTCAGGCTGTCTTCCATCTGCCGGTTTTTCGGCAGGCTGGTATTTTTGCTCAGGGCAGCGACACCATCCGCCACCGCTTTGCCAAACTGTTTCAGCAAATCCTGATACCTGACCGCCGTATCTTCTAGGGTGTCGTGTAACAATGCGCATTGCATGGCCAGATCACCATCGTAATCAGGCTGTTGCAGCAAGGCATGACTGACTTCCATCGCCACTGCGGCAGGGTGGTTGCAGTAATCGTAAACGATGCCGGGTTGCGGCCCTTTGTAGATTTGCCCCTTGTGGGCGAGGCAGGCAAAATCCCATGCCCGCAGGTACACATCCTGTGTCCAGTTATTCTTTTGCATATGCTCGATCCTTCATTAGCGGTAAGGCCCGAAGCAAATCCTGAACATGTTTCGAGGCTGCATCCGGCGCATACGCCTCAAGCGGGAATTTCCCCCACACAGGCGCAGGCCATGCGGCATCGTTCTGGAAACGGGCGATATGATGAACGTGTAATTGTGATACCACATTTCCCAGCGCTGCCATGTTCAGTTTGTCAGGCTGATACAAGTATAGTAACGCCCGGCTGAGCTGATCCGACTCCAGCCACAGTTGCGCACGGTCTTCATGACTTAACTCATGGATTTCGCGGATTCCCGCTCGCCGTGGCACCAGAATACACCACGGGTAACGCGCTTCATCCATCAGCAGCAGCCTGCACAGTGGCAAATCACCGACGAAATGTGTGTCTTTTTCCAGTTGCGGATGCAAAACGAACCCGGTGTCAGGCATTGCCGCCCCCCTGCATGGCCTTGAGCGTATCCGCGCTGTATTCAAAGGAATCGTAATACAACTGGCTTTCCGGCAAGCCTTTGGCGAGGAATGCCGCCTTTGCCGCCTGTACCATGGGCGGCGGGCCACTCAGATAAACATCGTAAGCGGACAAATCAGCGAAATCGGCAAGCACCGCATCGTGTACCCAGCCACTGCGCCCCTGCCACTGGTCTTCCGGTTTCGCTTCCGACAGTACCGGCACGTAAGCCAGTTGCGGATGGCGGGAAACCCAGCTACGTACCACGCTATCCATATACAGGTCAGCCTTGGAACGCACACCCCAGTACAGGTGTACCGGCTGGTCCAGACCCTGATCCATCATCTGTTCCAGCATGGCCTTCAGGGGTGCAAAGCCGGTTCCGCCACCCATCAGAAGGATCGGACGCCCGGATTCACGGATATAGAAACTGCCCAGCGGCCCCTCAATGCGCAGCAGGGCTTTTACCTGCATTTCATTGAAAACGTGACTGGTGAACTGCCCACCCGGCACATGGCGGATATGTAATTCGAGGAACTCATCATGCGCGGGCGAATTAGCCAGGGAAAAACCACGCCGCTTGCCATCTTTCAGCAGGATGTCGATGTATTGCCCGGCGAGGAAACGCAAGCGTTCGGATGCAGGCAATTTCAGGGTCAGCTCCATCACATCGTCGGCCAGCTTGCGCATTTTCTCAACCCGTACTGGCAGGGTTTTCACTTCGATGTCCGGCTCCGCGCCCAGTTGCGGCACATTGATTTCCAGGTCGGAAAG
>JBBIHI010000290.1:0-1850 GCA_037447095.1 Thiotrichaceae bacterium | reverse complement strand
CCTTGGCGTGATATAACTCAGCGGGAATGCCAGAAAAGCCAGCAACGGCGCGGAAAGGATCACCGCAATCCGCCATTGCCATTCCGCACTGGCACCTGCACCCGTCTGCTGGAGCAGCAGTTTTGTCGGGGTAGCTGCCTGGTTCCGGTCACCACCCATTTCACGCAGGGGAATACGGATGCCATGCTCATCAAACCTGACAACAACAGCATTCTTCTTTTGTGCATCCAGTTCATAACGATAACCATCACGGATCTGTAACACCCGCTCATCATTACCTGAATCAATAAACAAAACGGCAGACTTTGCCCAAATGACCACCTCTTTCGCGCCATCTTTGCCATGCATGAAGAAACGCTCCATCACCGTATGATTGGTGTCAATATTTTCCGCCAGCAAGGCATAATTCTGGCCATGGGAACCGGACGTCACAAACTCACCCGATGGAATACCGGCAGCTTCGGGACGCTCGTTCATCTCCCGGCGTAAATCAATATCCCGTTGTTCCACCCAGGGGGAAACCGCCAGCACCAACACTGCCAGCACTACTGTCAGCGGCAGGACAAAAGTGAAGATGGAGCGGAAAAAGTCCCTGGGCGTTACGCCGGCAGCCCGTAGAGCGGACATTTCCGAATCCCGGTACAGGCGGCTAAACGCCAGCATCATACCGATCAACAGGGCAACCGGAATCAGGCGGATCAATTGCTTTACCGAACCAAACCACAGCAGGCTACCCACCAGATCAGCAGGCAAAGCGCCATTGCTGGCATCGGCCAACAGGCGTACAAAGGTATTACCGACAATGATCAGGGTCAGCACCAGCAGGGTGGCCAGAAAACTCAGGGAAATTTCCTTGAGCAAGTAACGGTCAATAATCCTGATCACACCAGCACCCCACCCTTGCTTCCTGATAAACGCACCCAGTAACCGGACATATTTTGCATTAAACCGTTATCCGCATAAGCTACAATGTGCCGTAGATTATACGTTATCGCAGGTGGATGATGACAGGACAGGGCACACAAGATAACCGCAAATGGTTATATACGGTTGCGTGGTTAATGGTTCCAATATTCATCGGTGCCGTTGGCTACTGGCCCGGTTGGCCAACTATTCTCGAAACCTGGACGCAGGTCAGGGTCATGGAAGGGCTGGTTGCCCTGCTGCTCCTGCTACTGGCCTGTGCGTTGGCGGCGTGGCGTCTGTACGATTATTTTCCCCAGGAAATGATGGGAAAGTGGCTGACCAGTTTGCGGCTGACACTGTTGCATAACCTGCAAACCCAGTTCCACCCGGTACGGGCACAATCTTCGCTATTCCCCAAATTGATGAAAGACTATTTCGGGATCGACTACGCCCGCGCACTCTCGGCACAACTGTGGCTTCGCCTGCTGGATATACATGCCTTGCTGACGTTTGCCTTTTACCCCCTGCTGGTTGTCACACCGCTGAAACGGCTGGCACTACCCCTCATCGTGCTCTGGATGTTGCTGCCCATCCTGTTGTATTTGTTACGCAACCGCATTGAAATACATTTTGCGGGTAAGGACGGCACCCTCAGTCAGCTTGCCCAGCAAACCCTGTTTGGCCTGCCGGATAACTGGGGCGAATTCTGGCGTTGCTGGCTGATGACCTGGGCCATATGGATGGTCAAACTGGTAACGCTGGCTTGGCTGCTGGGGCAATTCCTGCCGGATGTAAGCTGGAACATGCTGCTGCTTGGCGTAGTGGCGGGCGAACTTGCCCTTTCCTTGCCTATTTATCTGCCCGCCCGACTGGGGATTTACGAGGCTGGCATCCTGTTCGGCCTGTTGGCAGCGACCGTATCCATACCTATGGCATTAGGTGGA
>JBBIHI010000289.1:0-1988 GCA_037447095.1 Thiotrichaceae bacterium | reverse complement strand
TGCACATCTCCAGAAAGATCACGGATGGCTGGGCTGTCCTGCCCAAACGCTGGGTCGTGGAGCGGACATTTGCCTGGTTGGGCAATTTCAGACGCCTGGCCAAAGATTTTGAAATCCTCACCGGCACGGCAGAGAACATGGTGCGGATTGCCATGCTGAAAATAACCCTTGCCAAATGCGTTTGAGCTTTTGCCAGACAGCTTCTAACTGGTTTTCGTGCCATTCGAGCGCTATTTCCTGAAATGTCTTGCCACTACCCCGGAGGCGGTCGCGTTGCTTTTTGGTGTTTGGGTCTATGCCATCCCTGACTTGTACTTTTGCTTGTGCTGCTGTCAGGCGTGCCTCTGCGCATTTCACATCGGGGAAGCTGCCAATGGTGAACATGGTTTCTTTTTTGGTCTGCGGGTTGCGGTAGCGAAGCCGCCATATTTTCGAGCCGTTGGGGTTTATTTCCAGATACAGGCCGGGGTCGTCCTTGATGCGATAGGTGGTGTCTTTGACCTCTGCGTTCCTGGCTTCCAGATCGCTGATATGTACTACGGTTCTGCCCATGATTTGCTATCGAACTCCCTTTGCCATCAACGGATTCAGCTAATCATACCCGCTTTATATACCCGCAAAAAGACAGCCGGACAGGTGCGGTGAAAAATCCTACCCGCTTTTATACCCGGTTTGTTGTGCGCTATAGGGGTGGTTATGTAGAAGAGCGTAGAATGAAAGGCCAATATTTATCAGCTAGTTAATGATAAAGTGGCGTTCGGTGCAAGTATGGAACTGACTGATGGAGCGGGCGATGGGAATCGAACCCACGTATGCAGCTTGGGAAGCTGCCGTTCTACCATTGAACTACGCCCGCGCAATGGGATACCTTGAGAGGGATGCAATTGTAGAGTGTTTTGCCGTGGACGACAATGATGTTTCCTGACAGCCCGAAAGATAGTTTTGCCGCCAAGGTCTTGGCATGGTTCGACCAGCACGGGCGCAAGGATTTGCCCTGGCAACATAACCCCACGCCCTACCGCGTATGGGTATCGGAGATTATGTTGCAGCAGACCCAGGTCACGACCGTCATCCCCTATTTCCAGCGCTTCATGCAGCGTTTCCCCGATGTCCAGACACTGGCGGATGCGCCACTGGATGATGTATTGCAACACTGGGAAGGGCTGGGTTATTACTCCCGCGCCCGCAACCTGCACAAGGCGGCACAGCTTGTACGCGATCAATGCAACGGCAATTTTCCCAACGACATGACAGGCATGGAAAGCTTGCCCGGCGTCGGGCGTTCCACTGCTGGTGCTATCCTCTCCCTCAACCAAGGGCAGGCACACGCGATTCTGGACGGTAACGTCAAGCGCGTCCTGAGCCGTTTCCACGCCATCCGGGGCTGGCCGGGCGAACCGCGCATCCTGCAACAACTCTGGCAATACGCCGAACAACATTTACCCACCAACCGCAATGCCGATTACACCCAGGCGATGATGGATATGGGCGCAACCCTGTGTACGCGCAGCAAGCCCGCCTGCCTGTTATGCCCGTTGCAGGATGGCTGTCAGGCATTCCGTCAGGGCAATCCGCAAGACTACCCTGGCAAGCGTCCGAAAAAGGATTTACCGGAAAAAACCGCCGTTGCCCTGTTACTGCGCCACTCCACAGGCGAAATCCTCCTGCAAAAACGCCCCCCGACCGGCATCTGGGGCGGGCTATGGAGCTTCCCCGAATTTGCTGACGAAACCGCGATGCACGACTGGCTACAGCAGCATGGCGGGCAACCAATCATGCCAGCACAACGCTTACCTGTACTGAGCCACACCTTTTCCCATTACCGCCTGCATTTACAGCCCGTACAAGTCGATTTGGACATGCAAACCACACGGATAATGGAAGGTGGGAGCTGGCTCTGGTATAAAGCAGGCACTACATTCAGCGGCGGGCTGTCAGCGGCAGTGCGCCAGTTTTTTCAGAATACATCGCAAGCATTTGAGGAGAAC
>JBBIHI010000288.1:0-1996 GCA_037447095.1 Thiotrichaceae bacterium | reverse complement strand
CCCGTTACGACGAGCAAAAGGTGCAGGAATTGCTCAATAATCCCGGTATCGTGCGTAATCCCCTGAAAATACTGGCAACCATTAATAATGCACAGCGCTTTCTGGAAATTCAGGCGGAATTCGGCAGTTTCGACCGCTATATCTGGCGTTTTGTGGGCGGCACACCGATTATCAACGAGTTACATACCCAGCAAGACTATCGTGCCACCAGCAAAGAATCCGACGCGCTCAGTAAGGATTTGAAAAAGCGGGGTTTCAAGTTCATGGGTTCGACCGTGTGTTACGCGCACATGCAGGCAACCGGGATGGTCAATGACCATGTGATGGGTTGCTTCCGGCGCCATGGGCTGTTGCCCTCAGGCTACTGACCATTTGTCCGGCTTGGCAAGTCACTGAAATATCACAGTGCCTTGCCGCTCATCTGCAAAACATTAGGTTTTATCACAAAAGATTTAAGATAAAACTAGACGCTAATCGGGCTAACCTTTTCGGAGACAACAAATGCAAACCAATAAGTCCGCAAAATTGATTTTTACCCTGGCAGCAAGCTTGGCCGCAGGCATGTCCGCCCAAGGCGTGTATGCCTCCAAGGATGCAGCACCCAAGGCTGACCCTGCCAAGGTACTGGAATACAAGCTGGCCTTGGCCGAAGATGGCAAAACCTACCAGCTCATCATGAAACCGGAAGCCGCACCAAAACCGGACATCAGCCTGAGCGGGCAAGTGACCATCAAGGTTCCGCATGACAGCCAGTTCAAGGTCACAAATGTCAATTCACTGGTCAAGGGCGCCAACTGGGTGGAAGCCTCGCGCATTGATGCGCCTGCCGAAGACGCCAAACACGATTATATTTCGTTCTCATTCGTTGGCCTGCAAGGCAACGGGGCACGCAACTACATGTGGAAAACCGGTGGGGAGCAAACCGTTTTCACCTTCCAGAATGAGGGTGGTTGTATCAGTGATGTCAGCCTGATGGCGGCTAACGACCCGTTCAATGCGTCCCCGAACTCTGCCAATACCAACCCTGGCAACCAGTTCACCAACCTGGGCTGGGGCAATGTGAGCGAAAACAATTACAAAGACAATTACGGCGACAGTATTACCTGTAAAAACTAATACGCACAAAACCTGCACGACTGTTCGTCCATATAGCGATTAATAAAAATACAGAGAGATCGACCATGCAGCCCAAGAAACTCGGCAAATACCTGATGGGCGCCTGCGCATTACTCCTGATGGGAAGTAATGCCTGGGCGACCCAGACAGTGAAGTACAGTATCCGCTGGGACTACAATGCAGACCGTTACCGGGTCTACATGATGCCAACCACGACCCCGACGGGGACTTATGGCGACCAGACACTGACTTCCCAGGTGACAGTCCGCGTTACCCACAAAACCGGTGCTGAGCGTTTCGATATGGCCGACCTTCAGGCAGCGGTCGACAAAACCATCTGGACTGGCGATGAGGATGAAGCGCGGGTGGATGCCCCGATTGAAGAGCCTGACATGGATTACATTTCCATGGAACTGGGCATCAAGGGCACTGACCGCAGCATTTTCAAGTGGCAGGCAGGCCAGGAAAAGGAAGTTTTCAGCTTCATCAATGCCGCCGGGTGTATCGGCACGGTTGAAATCATGCCGGACAATGACCCGTTCGACCCCAAAAATATTGCCTCAGGGCGCAACCGCAGCGGCACCAACCCAGGCAACCAGATCACCAATCTGGGCTGGGGTACGGCCAAAGACAACAACTTCCTGAGTGTTTACGAGACTCCGGCAGATTGTACCAAAAGCTATGATACCGACCACGATGGCCTGAAAGATGGCCAGGAACAGGAAATCGTAGGTTCCCCTTACGACAACCCGGACTATGACGGCGATGGCAAACTGGACGGTGCTGAAGTCGGCCCGGACATTTACCATCCCCTGGATACCGACGGTGATGGCATCCCTGACTGGAAAGAATCTGCCATTACCGATACCGACAAGGATGG
>JBBIHI010000287.1:0-2047 GCA_037447095.1 Thiotrichaceae bacterium | reverse complement strand
TTCTTTATCCAAACAAACCGGAAGAAGAGGTACGTTGTTGATAAGCGAGCTACTGCACTTTTTCATGGATGAACCTCACTGCAAAGTCCCTTCCCCTTGAGTATAGTCTCTTCCGCACTTAACTATAACTGAATTCTGTTTGTTTGGCAGCTTTGTCCATTGCCTCGCGCAGCACTTGATTCAGTCGGGTCTGGTAGCCATTGCCATCAGATTTCAACCAAGCAAGGACATCAGCATCAATCCGCACGGTGATCTGCTTTTTGATGGGGCGGAAAAATTCACCGGGTACGGCATTCTTCCAGGCATTGCCATTCGCTTCGGGGATGTCGCTCAGGTCGATGTCTTCATCCGGTTTGTTGGCCAATGCCTTCAGCATGGCGATTTGCTCATCGGAAAGTTGTCTGCTCATAATATTCCGCTATTAGAAATAAATCTCTGAAATAGCTATAGTAGAGGTCTTATCTGTTTGCAAAGCGAGAAATACCAACAATGGTTCTGAATGAAAAGCAAAAACAAACCAACATACATTCTCAAAAGGAAGTCCGAAAGTTATCGCGTAAGAATGCCGCTGCTTGGTACGAAAACTACTGCAAACGCCACGCGGAGAATCCCAGTACTTCCGGTCTGACCGATGAAGACGTAAACAAGTTGGTGCATGAGCTTCGTTAATCCTTTTTGAGGTTAGTACATCTCCTTCTTGACCCGTCTACCACTTCACACTTTAGCCTTACCCCTGTTCCAATCAACAACAGGAGGGTATCATGCCAGACACCAACATGACCAAAACCCAGTGGGTAGAGCTGTTCCGCGAAACCGGCCTGAGTGAGGCAACCATGCGCCAGTGGCACAGCCTGTTTGAGCAGCGTTACCCGGCGCAGCATCAGGCGTTTCTGGAATGGCTGCAAATCCCGGCGGAGGAGGTCGCGCAAATCCGTCAACAGTCACGCTGACGCAGGAGGCAGCGGATGTACACCATCGGCCAACTGGCGAAACGTTTCGGCCTGTCGCGCAGCACCTTGCTGTATTACGACTCAATCGGCCTGCTGCCTGCCTCGATGCGCAGCGCCAGCGGCTATCGCCTGTATACGGAACAGGCCGTGCAGCGCATGACGCACATCCAGACCTACCGTGACGCCGGTTTACCGCTGGAAACCATCCGCAGCCTGCTGGCTTCCGGCACGGACGCACCCACCGCCGTGCTGGAACGCCACCTTCAGGCACTCAACACCGACATCAGCCGCCTGCGTCAGCAGCAACAGGTGATCGTCAGCCTGCTGGGTTCCGCCTCCGCCCTGCGCGACAGCCGCGCCATGAGCAAGGAACGCTGGGTGGAAATGTTCCGCGCCGCCGGGCTGGACGAGGCCGGAATGTGCAAATGGCACCGCGAATTCGAGCAGCGCTCCCCCGCAGCCCATCAGGATTTTCTGGAATCGCTCGGCATTGATGAGGCGGAAATCGCCCTGATCCGCCAGCGTTCCCGTTAGTTCATGGATTCCAGTCACTGAAAACAGCGGGCAAATCCGCAAAGCTTTCCAGCACAAAATCCGGCTTGGTGGTTTCCAGATCGCTGGCCTGAAACTTGCCGGTTTTCACCAGCACGCCACGAATGCCCGCCGCCTGCGCCCCGCCCACATCCGATTTCGCATCGTCGCCGATTATGATGACCTCCTCCGCAGGCAGCCCCAGCTTGCTGCAAGCCAGCGCGAAAAAGTCGGCGGAAGGTTTGCCCATCACCACCGGTTCCCGCCCCGTCGCATAAGCCAGCGCCGTGACAAATGGGCCGACATCCAGTTGCAGGCCAGCGCCGGTTTTCCAGTAGCGGGTCATGCCCAGGGCGACCAGTTCCGCTGCGGGTTGCGCCATCAGGATGTTGAACGCCTGATTGAGTTTGGCGAACGTCCACTCATTGCCCAGATCGCCGACGATAACGGCGTCCACTAGGGCTTTCAAGGTGATAAATTGACCACTTATAAATCAAATACTTAAGGGTTATTATGATTGCTTTTTGTACTCTCATTGCTTCGATGTTAGCTTCACATGAAGGTAT
>JBBIHI010000286.1:0-2069 GCA_037447095.1 Thiotrichaceae bacterium | reverse complement strand
CGAGGGGGAGAAAAAGATATTAGCCCCTCGCCCGCTTCGCGGGAGAGGGGTTGGGGTGAGGGTCTTTGCACCACCCGCAATCGCCCGCAACAAACCCAAATCCACTTGTTCCGCCACCAGCTCACGGATGCGGGCAATCTGCGTTTCGGCTTCGCCACTTTCATTACTGGGCATCAGGCCGAGATGGCGTTCCTCGATTTCCATTTCCGGGTTATTGTGGACAGCGCCCAACACCTTGATGTCGGTGTAATGTTCCACCGATTCGCGCAGCTTGCTGGCATGACGGGAACCCCCCACACGGTTGAAAATGATTCCGGCAATATTTACATCACGATCAAAGGCTTGATAACCCTGCAACAAAGGGGCAATGCCGCGCGTCATTCCCCGGCAATCCACCACCAGCACAACCGGCGAACGGGTCAGTTTGGCAATGGCAGCATTGCTGTCGGAACCATCCAGCGCCATACCATCGTATAACCCCTTGTTGGCTTCAATCAGGGCAATGTCAGCATCCTGGGAATAATGCTGTACGGTGTGGATGATTTCATCCGCCGTCATGGTGTTGAAATCGAGGTTATGGCAGGCACGCCCGCTGGCAGCACCCAACCACAAGGGGTCAATATAATCCGGGCCTTTCTTGAATGGCTGCACGCACAAACCCTGGCCATGCAAAGCCGCACACAGCCCAATGGACAGCGTGGTTTTACCAGAAGATTTGTGGGTTGCGGAAATGAAAACTCTTGCCATCCCGCCATTCTAACGCAGCATCGGTATATTAGCGAATATTAATACTGAAAGTCAGGTATCCATGAATTCATGCTTTTTCAGCAAGCGGTAAACATTGCGCTCACTGATTCCCAGCGTCCGCGCCACCTTGCCGCGATGCCCGTCGAACTTGTCCAGCAACAGGCGCAGGTAATCCCTTTCCAGGTCTTCCAGCGAGGGCGGGTTCTCAAAACTCAGGCGAATTTCCTTATACGGCGCAGAAAACGGCACGGCAGGATTGCCTGACGCAGCAGCCACCGTATCCGTCAGCGTAATGTGTTCCGGCAGGATATACGGCGAATCGCCCGACAGGATAATGGCGCGTTCCACCATGTTCTTGAGTTCGCGGATATTGCCCGGCCATGGATAAGCCAGCAGTTTGCTGATCGCCTTGTCACTCGAACGCTTGTTGACGCGGCGGGAAAAGTCGTGGTTACTGATGAAATGTTCCACCAGTGCCGGGATATCATCCTTGCGCTCACGCAGGGGCGGTACATAAATCGTGAATGCATTCAGGCGGTAAAACAGGTCGGCACGGAAAGAACCTTCCTGCGACATGGCCAACAAGTCGCGGTTGGTAGCAGCCACGATCCGCACATTGGCGGTCAGGTCACGGGTTCCACCGAGACGACGGAAACGCCCGGTTTCCAGCACCCGTAACAGCTTGGCCTGAATCGCCGGGGTAATTTCGCCAATTTCATCCAGAAATAGCGTGCCACCCTCGGCACTTTCGATCAGGCCATTTTTCTGCCGGTCTGCGCCGGTAAACGCGCCCTTTTCATGCCCGAACAGTTCCGACTCGAACAGGTTTTCCTGCATGGTGCAGCAATCCAGCGCCACAAAACTGTGCTTGGCAACTTGACTGTGCTCGTGGATTTCGCGGGCTACCAGTTCCTTGCCAACACCACTCTCACCCTGGATCAGCACCGTCATCATGCTGGGGGCAACCGCACCAATCATATTCTCGACTTCCTTCAGTGCCGGGCTTTTCCCGACCATGAATGAGGGGCGTTTTTGGATCTGCTCCTTGAGGTAAAGGAACTCTTTTCTCATGCTGTGGGTATCCAGCGTTTTCAGGATCACCACTTCCAGTTCATCCATATTGATCGGTTTGAGCAGATATTCCGCAGCACCCGCCCGCATTGCCCCAACCGCCTCTTTCACGCTGCCATACGCGGTAATCACCACCACAGGGTATTCCGGCACCAGTTGCGGCAATGCCTGACTGCCCCGGATGTCCGGCAACTGGCAGTCCAGCAACACCAGATGCGGGTCATGCTGTTGCAGATAGGCTTGTGCTTCTG
>JBBIHI010000285.1:0-2117 GCA_037447095.1 Thiotrichaceae bacterium | reverse complement strand
TCACAGCAATTACCACCGTTAAATGCACTCCGCGCCTTTGAGGCTGTTGCCCGCCACCTGAGCTTTACCAAAGCGGCGGAAGAACTCAATGTGACCCGCGCCGCCATCAGCCACCAGATCAAATATCTGGAGGATTATCTTGGCTTCTCCCTGATTGAACGCAAAAACCGGGCGATTGTCCTGTCACACCAGGCGGAAGCAGCATTGCCCAGATTGCGCGAAGGCTTCAACAGCCTGGCGGAAGCGGTACGGCTGATGCGTAGCGCCACACCGACGCAAAGCATTACCGTATGCACCGCGCCATCGTTTGCCTCCAAGTGGCTGATTCCGCGCCTGCCCCGCTTTTCCCGCCAACACCCCGAAATTGACATGCAGATCAACAGCAATGCCGCTCTGGTGGATGCTGGCTTGCAGCAGGGAACCGGGCCGATCGACAGCTTTTTCCGGCAAAACCAAGTTGATGTCGTGATCAGTTTCGCCACGGATGGCCATGCCGGGGAAAATGCCGAAAAACTGTTTCCGGTCTCCGCCGTACCGGTATGCAGCCCTTTGCTGACGGGCGGGCAACACCCGCACCCCTTGCGCACCCCTGATGATTTGGCCTTCCATACCTTGCTGCATGATGATACCAATTACGTTGACCACCCGACCTGGGCGAACTGGCTGAAACTGCACAATATCAGCGGGGTTAATGCCAACCGTGGACTGCATTTCAACCATGTTTCCCTGGCGCTGGATGCAGCGGTGGATGGGCAAGGTGTCCTGCTCAGCCTCAAACCGCTGGCGCAGGCAGACATTGATGCAGGCAGGCTATGTGTCCCGTTTGCATTACCCATGCCGCTGGGGCGGGCGTATTACATTATCCGCCCGCAAAAGGCTGGAAACGGCGGCAACCAGCACGCCTGTGATGCCTTCGTGGCATGGCTGCACGAAGAAGCGCACCAGCAAGCCAGTCTTCCAGGTTAGGAAAGCTAACCACACAGCCAAAAAATTCTAGCTTGTCCAACAAGCCTAACCTGCCTAGCATTGGCTCCATTGCGAAGGGTTCTGTACCTCTCTCCTCCTAGCCAGAACCCCTTGCAAACGCCCGTAGCCGCGATCCAGGTCTCCTCGACTCTCCTCTCCTCCTCCCTCCTGTTTCGCGCTACGGGCGGCTTTTTTTTCCCGCACATCCTTTACAGCAAAATACCTTTCCCCCCTCCGCTCGGGGCATGATGCTTGTGCGTAGTGGGAGGTACAGATGGAATCATCGGCATGGGTGGTGCAGACAATGGCGGCTGGATTTGCGGTTGCCCCTGACTGGAACCAAACCCTGGTGGCGGATCAAGCGGCGGCATTCCCCCCATGAATTTATTAAAGAAATCATCATCAAACGGCGGATGCTTGAAGAAATCGTCCATGAACGGGTCATTCTTGAAAAACGGGTCATCAAACGGGTTGTTGCCGCCAAACATTGGCTGGCCGGGCATCGCCGCAGGATTGCCACCCAATGCCTGCAACAATGCCTGTTTCTTGTCGTCGGGCAAGCCCGTGTTGCTCTGGATTTGCCCGCGTACTTCCGCCTGCGTCCCCTCAAACGTGAACTTGTGCCTAGTGTCATCGGCAGGTTTTGTGCTGTTATCTTCCTGATAGTTGATTTCAACATGGATACGCCCGTCAGGTAGTGTATAAACCTGCATACCTTCCTCCTGGCTCATGAGCTGGGGCGGGTTCGGGTCGGGGTCAAACTGGTCAGCCCGTAATAAAGGCGAAGTGGCCAATCCGGCGCTCAAGGCGAGAAAAATGAGGTGTCGTGCTTGCATAACCAATACTCCCTGCAAGATTCGTTGCGGTAGGGTTTCCCTGTTACATAAGCAAATAGTAAAAAAGTCGGCGCTGCTTTGCCGTTAAGGATTTTTAATCCTGCCTGCCATGACGGGGCAGGCAGGCTGGAAGCCACCTAGCGGCAGCTACAATCTGCGGAGGAAATGCGGTCATCCCATTCCTGGCCGACGTAATTGTAGTCGCCTTCGAGGAAAACCCTGCTGCGCCCAGTCAAGCCTTCCCGGCTGTAGACTGTCAGTTTGCACCCTTGCGGAACCTTGATGGACGAAGCCTGGTCATTCATCCCATACGCC
>JBBIHI010000284.1:0-2232 GCA_037447095.1 Thiotrichaceae bacterium | reverse complement strand
AGATGACCGGAACGGCTGACCATTTCGACAACAGCGTCCAGGGTTTCCTTGGAAATGGCCTGGCCGTTAACGGTGGCAACAGCAGCGGTGGTAGTGGTGGCAGCAGGTGCGGCAGCGTTGTCAGCATAGACACTGCCTGCCAGCAGGCTCAGCCCAATCAGCCCGGTTGCCATGATTTTGTTAGCTTTGAACATTGGTTGTCTTTCCTGTTGTGTTTACGGTAATACTTTTTTGAAAGGTTTGACGGTCACTTGCCGGTACACGCCTGCTGCCCGGTAGGGGTCAGCATCCGCCCAGCTTTGTGCTGTTTCGAGCGAGTCGAATTCAGCAATAATGATGCTGCCGCTGAAACCGGCTTCGCCGGGGTCATTGGCATCAATGGCAGGATTGGGGCCTGCAACCAGCAGGCGACCCGCATCCCGCAATGCATGGAGGCGCTCCAGATGCGCCGGGCGTGCGGCCAGCCGCTTTTCCAGGCTACCCGCTACATCCTCGCCGATAATGACATACAACATGGCTAATCATCCCTTAAGGTTTTGTAACTTATCCATCCTCGCCGACCGCGTGTTTTTGCAGGTAAAACACCTGGAGCAGGATGAAGACGAAGGTCAGGCCGAGTACGCCCATGAATTTGAAGCTGACCCAGGTCTGTTCGCCGAATTGCTGGTAAACCAACAGGTTGAGCGCACCCACAAAGACGAAAAACACGATCCACATGCGGTTGCTCTTCAGCCAGATGGCTTCAGGAACCTGGATGGCGGAAGACATCATGCGCTCCGTCAGGGTCTTGCGCGTACCGATGTACTGGCTGGCAAGAAAGGCAATGGCAAACAGCCAATTGACGATGCTTACTTTCCACACGATGTAGTGGGAGTCTTTCAGGTACAGGGTCAGTGTGCCAAATACCAGCAAAACCCCAAGGGTGATGAGGTGCATACGCTCGAAACGGCGGTGAATGCTAAAATACAGCACGTTTTGCACAATGGTGGCGAGGATGATGACCAATGTCGCCAGCAGGATGGCGTGTTTGGGGTTGCCCTGGTCAAGTTCCATCAGCGGGAACTGGTTGGCAGCCCCAATCCATGCAGCAGGCAGGCTGCCAAAAAATTTATACACCAGAAAGAACAGCGCAACCGGGAAAAAGTCAAACAGGAACTTCATACGTGTTGGTATAATCCGTTAAAATGTCACACATTCTAAATGATAATCGAACAATGAGTCAGTACTTTCAAATTCATCCTGAAAACCCCCAGGTTCGTCTCATCAAGCAGGCAGTCCAGATGATCCGGGATGGCGGCGTGGTGGTTTTTCCTACCGATTCCAGTTATGCCATCGGTTGCCATCTGGGGGACAAGGCGGCGATGGAACGCATCCAGCGCATCCGTCGGGTGGACAGCAAGCACAATTTCACCCTTGTGTGCCGTGACCTGTCGGAAATTTCCACCTATGCCATCATCGACAATATCAACTACCGTCTGATCAAGTCGTTGACGCCGGGGCCGTATACTTTCATCCTCCAGGCGACCCGTGAAGTCCCGCGCCGCTTGCAAAACCCCAAGCGCAAGACCATCGGCATCCGTGTACCTGATCATATTGTGACCCAGGCACTTTTACAGGAGCTGAACGAGCCGTTAATGTCCAGCACCCTGATCTTGCCAGGGGAGGATTTGCCCATGATCGACCCCTACCAGATACGCCTGTCGCTGGAACATCAGGTGGATCTGATCATTGATGGCGGTTTCTGTGGGCACGAGCCGACGACCGTGGTGGATTTGAAAGAGGAACGCCCGGTTGTCCTGCGCGAGGGCAAGGGCAGTCTGGACTGGCTGGTGGAGCATTAACATGCCGTTTGATATGGATTCTTTCCTGTATGGTTTGGCGACGTGGGCAATTCCGGTGCTGTTTGCGATTACCCTGCACGAGGTGGCGCATGGTTGGGCTGCCTGGAAACTGGGTGATACGACCGCCAAAATGCTGGGTCGCCTGACGCTGAACCCGTTCAAGCATGTTGACCCGATTGGGACGATTGCCGTGCCTGCGGTATTGTTGCTGCTGAATGCGTCGTTCCTGTTCGGCTGGGCGAAACCCGTGCCGGTCAATACCCGCAACCTGAAAAATTACCGCAAGGACATGATGCTGGTGGCTGCCGCAGGGCCGCTTGCCAACCTGCTGATGGCGGTTGGTTGGGTGATCCTGTTGATTGTGTTTGCCAAGCTTATTCCTGATGTCAAT
>JBBIHI010000283.1:0-2268 GCA_037447095.1 Thiotrichaceae bacterium | reverse complement strand
TGGCAGGCACGGCCTGTACCAAACCCGATGAAGTCAAACCGGATGGCGGGAAAACGGCAGTACCTGCCAAAGTAATGGAAAAGCCTGCTGCGCCCAAAAATACCCAGCGTACTACGGCAAGCCCGGCACAAGCTGCTGGCAATGCTATCCAGGGTACGCATCCTGTCCGGCGCATCAGTTTCGTTCCAGGAGCCGATCATGCGGTTATTACCGGGAATCTGGCCGGTTTTGATGATGCGCAATATTTCGTGGTAGCGGCCGCCAAAGGCCAGACCATGACGGTTGAACAACTTGACCAGCAGGGTGGTGGTCTGGTTTCCATTTACGTGACTGCCCCGAATGGTGGCAATGCCAACGATATGGATTTGTCCTGCCACAGCAGTGCAAGCGTTTCACCAACAGCAGCAGGGGATTACGCCATCAAGGTGGTGGAATGCCAGAAAGCTGACCCGTGGAAAGGGGTTTACGGTATCAAGGTGACGATCAAGTAACAGCCGGAACCACTTTGCCGGGTGTAATGTCTTAATTTCCGCCTACACTTGGCAAGACATGCCGGGTGTAACTAACCACTAATGCGAGGGTGTATGTATGAAAGGATTGAAAACATCGCTGTCAGCAAGCCTGCTGCTGGCAACCATCATGGCCGGACAGGCGAGTGTCGCGTATGCGCAGGACTGGCGCAAAGGTGCGGAAGGCCGTCCGGTTACGTGCCAATTGACGGTTAAAGGGAAAACCTACCTCAACGGAACCTGCATGTACGACGCTGATCAGGATGGCTCGTTCCGCCTGTTTGGTGACAAGTATTTCGTGTATCTGAGCACTTTTGGTGATGGAACGGCGGGTGCATCATGGAACGGCGTTTCCCAGGCATCCCACGCCCAGGAGCCATTGGGTGAGGGTTTCAAACGTGATGGTGGCTGCTGGTCAAACAGGACAGCCAAAATTTGTGCCTGGAATAAGGATGACCGCTCAGGTGGCAGTAGCAGCAGTTCTTCTGCGGCAACGCCAATCAAGTTTGCCCGTGGTGCTTACAGCGCGATTGTGACCGGCAAACTGAATGGGTTTGACGCGGAGAAGAACTATACAATCGAGGTCGGCAAAGGCCAGACGCTGGATGTGAAACAGATTGACATGGCCGGTAGCCGTTACGTTTCCGTCTACCTGACTGACCCGAACGGCGATGATGCCAATGATCTGGATGCTTCCTGCCACAGCCGTGCCACGGTTTCGCCCACCATGGCCGGGACTTACGCCATCAAAGTGGTAGAATGCCAGAAGGCTGACCCCTGGAAAGGCAGTTACAGCCTGAAAGTCACCGTCAAATAATCCACCGGAAGCCCCTGACACGGGGCTTCCTTTTTAACCGTAGCAAAAGGTAATGGCATGAAATATGTGAGTTGTATGGTTCTCGCTTTGGCGTTGGCGGGCAATGTTGCCTATGCCGGTGATCTCAAGTGCAACCCGGATGGCAATCAACTGGAACTGAACCAGTGCGCAGCAGACAAGTACGATGCGGCGGACAAGCAGCTCAATGACACCTGGAAAGCGCTGATGAAAAAGCTCAAGGACGACAAAGCCGCTACGGCCAAGTTGCGGGTTGCGCAAAAAGCCTGGATCGCCTTCCGGGATGCCGAAGTCGAAGCCCAGTTTGCCTGTGCGGAAGGCGACATACGTGTGTGCTGGGGTAGTATGTACCCCATGTTGTACAGCGCCGCCCTTCAGGAACTGACCGAAGAGCGCACCCAACGTTTGCAAAAATACCTGAAGGAAGGTCTGAGTCCTTCGCTGGAATAATCCCTGTCACGCCTGCGGTAAGGTATCGCCGGGCAGGGGCAGGGTGATTCTGATCCTTAACCCTTGTTCCGGCCTGTTCATGGCCTGGATGCTGCCGCCGTGGTTTTCAATCGCCCGGCGGGCAATCGCCAGCCCCAGTCCGTAACCATTCCGCTGATTGCCTTTGCTGCTGCGCTGGAAGGGTTCAAAGATACTTCCCAATTCTTCTTCTGGCACACCGCTGCCCTGGTCATCGACCGTAATCTGCAACTGGTTTCCGAGCTTGTGCATGGCAACCACGACCTGGGTTTCTGCCGGGGTGTGGTGGATGGCGTTGCGCACCACGTTTTCCAGCGCCCGGTACAGCAGTTCGCCATGCCCCTGGATGACCGGAGCCGTTTCCAGATCAGACTGGAAGGATACCTGACGCGCCATGGCGTTGGCCTCAAAACGGGCGTCGTCGATCACCGCATCGACCAGTTCCTGTAGGTCGAT
>JBBIHI010000282.1:0-2282 GCA_037447095.1 Thiotrichaceae bacterium | reverse complement strand
AACACATACCGGACGCACGTTTCCTGCTGGTCGGCGATGGCCCGGAACGTAAACGCCTGCAAGACGCCAACCCCGACTGCCTGTTCGCCGGGATGCAGACCGGAACAGCATTGGCGGAACACTACGCCAGCGGCGACCTGTTCCTTTACCCCAGCACCAGCGAAACCTTTGGCAACGTGATCCTGGAAGCCATGGCCAGCGGCCTGCCCGTCGTGACCTTCAATTACGCCGCTGCCTACGAACACATCCGTTACGCTGAAAATGGTATGGCTGTCACCCTCGATGACGATGCCGCTTTCATAAATGCTGCCATTACCCTGGCGTGCGACCCGGCCTTATGCAAGGTACTTGGCGAACACGCCCACCAGACTGCCCTTGGATTGAGTTGGGAAAAGGTGATCGGGCGGCTGGATAACACCATTCAAACTGTCCTGCGCGAGGTGCGCCATGAAACTGCTCCATCAGCTTAACGACCGTGAAATCCCCCTGTGCCTGCTGTTCAATCGCATTAATCACCTGAAGCCAGTCAGCCTGTTCTTCGCTGCGGTCAGCCGTCTGGGCAATGGTGTGTTCTGGTACGTGCTGATGCTGATGTTGCCGCTGTTGTATGGCTGGCAAGCTTTGCCGGTTTCCCTGCACATGGGGCTAACCGGTTTGGCGGGCGTATTGCTGTATAAATGGCTGAAAACCTCGACCGAACGGGTGCGCCCTTATAACCACAACGGTGACATTTTCCAGAACGTGGCCGCTCTCGACCAGTTCAGCTTCCCGTCCGGGCATACCCTGCACGCGGTCAGCTTTAGCTGGGTATTACTGCATTACTACCCGGAATGGGCATTGCTGGTGATCCCGTTTGCAGCGCTGGTCGCCCTGTCACGGGTTATCCTCGGCTTGCATTATCCCAGTGACGTGCTGATTGGCGCTTTCCTGGGTGCAGGTTTGGCGAAAGGCAGCATTTGTCTAGTTTCCTGTTTGCAATAGGAGCACCAACCATGACCCTGCAACCCGTCACCCTCGAAGGGCGGCTGATCCGCCTTGTTCCCTTGAACGAATGGCATTTCCCTGACCTGTTCCAGGCCGCACGTTTTGACAGCAGCATCTGGCAATACATGTTCTACGGCGACATGAGCGAACGCAGCAACATGGAAACCTTCATTGCCAGCGCCATCCGCCTGCGCGAAGCGGGAACCGATCTGCCCTTCGCAGTGATCGACAAGGCATCAGGTCGCGCCATCGGCAGTACCCGTTACCGCGACATCTGCATGAAACACATGAAACTGGAAATCGGCGGCACATGGTATGCCCCGCAATTCCAGCGCACCGGCGTCAATCTGGAAAGCAAATATCTGTTATTGCGCCATGCATTTGAAACCTTCGGCATTTTGCGGGTACAGTTCAAAACCGATGTGCGCAATGCGCCATCACGCAAATCACTGGAAAAAATGGGCGCGATACAAGAGGGCATCTTGCGCCGCAGTGCCATCATGCCCGATGGAGTCATCCGCGATACAGCTATCTACAGTATCCTTGACACCGAATGGGGCGCAATCAAACAAGGGCTGGAAGCCCGGCTGGAACGGCACACCCAACATAACCCTTTCAATCTGCTCGACTCAGGACTGACTTTAGGCGATGGAACAACACACTCCCACAACAAGCATTGACGCACCCAACACGACGGACATCCGGCTGGACAACCCGGACTATTACATTAACCGCGAGCTGAGCCTGCTTGGTTTCAACTGCCGGGTACTGGAACTGGCCAGTGACCCGCAGGTTCCGCTGCTGGAACGGTTGAAATTCCTGTGCATTTCCAGCTCCAACCTCGACGAATTCTTTGAAGTCAGGGTCGGGCGGCTGAAACAACAGCTTGAAATGGGCATTGCCACCATCGGCGGCGCGGATAACCTGCCGCCTGCCACGGTGCTGCACATGATTACCCGCCACGTCAACGAAGTGGTGGAAAGCCAGTACAAACTGCTGAACGAAACCCTGATCCCCGCCTTGCGTAAGGAAGGTATCCTGTTCGTGCGCCGTAACCACTGGGACGAGCGCCAACACGCCTGGCTGTCAGACTATTTCGACAACGAACTGCTACCTCTGCTCAGCCCGCTGGGACTTGACCCGGCACATCCCTTCCCTAACGTCATCAACAAAAGCCTGAACTTCATTGTCAGCCTGCAAGGCACAGATGCCTTCGGGCGGGAAATCGACACGGCCATCGTGCAAGCACCACGCAGCCTGCCACGCATTATCCGCCTTCCGGCAGAAATGGCCGCGAC
>JBBIHI010000281.1:0-2330 GCA_037447095.1 Thiotrichaceae bacterium | reverse complement strand
GCAAGACCCCAGCCTTACCGGGGTGCGTGCCAACGGACAGGAAGATACCAGCCAGTACCAGATCGACATCGACATTGTGAAAGCCGGGGCACTGGGCGTATCCGTTGCCAGCATCAATGAAACCCTTTCCACCGCGTGGGGCGGCTCGTATGTGGGCGACTTCATCGACCGGGGGCGGGTGAAAAAGGTGTATGTACAAGGCGTGGCCGACAGTCGCATGTTGCCGGATAACCTTGGCCTGTGGTTCGTGCGCAATGCTGCGGGGGAAATGGTGCCGTTTTCCGCCTTCGCCAGCGGCAAGTGGGTGTATGGCTCGCCCTTGCTGGAACGTTACAACGGCATGTCGGCCACTGAAATCACTGGCGCACCCATCGCGGGCGTCAGCTCCGGTACGGCAATGCAGATCGTGGAAGATATTGTCAAAAAACTGCCTCCCGGCATCGGTTATGAATGGACCGGCATGTCCTATCAGGAACAGGCTTCCGGGGCGCAAGCGCCGCTGCTGTACGCCATTTCCATGCTGGTGGTGTTCCTCGCGCTGGCAGCGCTGTATGAAAGCTGGTCGATTCCGTTTTCGGTCATGCTGATTGTGCCGCTGGGCGTGATCGGTGCGTTGCTGGCCACGTATTTGCGCGGGCTGAATAATGACGTTTACTTCCAGGTTGGTTTGCTGACCACCATCGGCCTGTCGGCCAAGAACGCCATCCTGATCGTCGAATTTGCCAAGGAACTGATGGCGCAGGGCATGGGGCTGATCGAGGCCACGCTGGAAGCGGTACGGATACGCTTGCGCCCGATCCTGATGACTTCGTTTGCCTTCATGCTCGGCGTATTGCCGCTGGTGATCAGTACCGGTGCTGGGTCCGGCAGCCAGCACGCGGTCGGCACCGGGGTCATGGGGGGAATGTTCGCGGCGACCGTGCTGGGGATTTTCTTCGTGCCGGTGTTCTTCGTGGTGGTGCGCAAACTGTTTCCCGCCCGCGCTCCACACATTTAAAGACCCCGTGCACCGACCACAATCCCTACGGTTTGCAGCAGGATTTTCATATCCAGCCACAGGCTATGGTACTTGATGTAATACAGGTCATAACGGTGCTTGTGCATGGCATCTTCCAGCGAAGCACCGTAGGTGTATTTCACCTGGGCCAGCCCGGTCACACCCGGTTTGACCATATGCCGGAAACGGTAAAACGGCACCTGCTTTTCCAGGTCACGGATAAAGACCTCGCGTTCCGGGCGTGGCCCCACCAGTGACATTTCACCACGTAACACATTCAATAGCTGCGGCAATTCGTCGATACGCATCCGTCGGATAAAAGCCCCCACCCGGGTAATCCGGCAATCATTGCGGGCGGCCCAACGCGCCCCATCCTTTTCGGCATCCTGATACATGGAGCGGAATTTGATGATGTCGAACTCCTGATTGAATAGTCCGGTACGGCGCTGCTGAAAGAATATCGGCCCCGGGCTTTCCAAACGGATAGCCAATGCCACGACAAGCCATAGCGGCAAGGTCACGAACAGCAGGGCAAGTGCAAGCAGGCTATCCATCCACTGTTTCCACCAGCGAAAACGCTGATCCAGCGCAGAACGCATCAGGTCATTGTCCAGCAGGTAGTCGCCATGCAACAGTTCCACTTCAACAATACCAAGGCGCTGTTCCAGATAATCCAGCAGGTTGCAAACTTTTCCACCCGCTTGGGCAATATTGGCAAGAAAAGCCGCCTGTTCCTCACTCAGGGCACGGCGGCGATAAAAACAAAAGACACCGTTTGCTTTCGTGGAAACATCATAGTGATTAAGGCGGCAAGGCAGATCAATACGGGCAAGTATTTTTGCCAGATGCGCAGCGTCCGACGCTGAAGCGTAAACATGCACAATGTCATCAATTTTTTCATCTGCTGTTACTTGTACAAAACTGTCAATCCCTTCAAAGGAAGCCGGGTCTGTCAACCGGAATGCAAGACCATCGCTGGACATAATCTGTACCCCCACACTACTGATTCCTGATACGCATAAACTGTTTTTTTGCATATCAACACTATGGGAGTACACAGGGTTTACAGCAACGGGACGGGCAACAACCGATGTTTTTTCGCAGATAAAGCGTTAATGGGTATGAAACGGAGTGTGAATATAGGCAGAAATGACAGGGAAATTTCAGGCAGCACGATAAGCTGGACTAATAGGCTGGGTTGGCAGGGGGCTGCTTGAGCAGCTCTCCCAGAAGCTCTTCAATAAATTGGCGGATGCGGGTACGGTTTTCACCCATGAACTGTATCCCTACCCCCGGCTTGGTTCCCCGGTGCCCCATGCCGCTTGATAACCAT
>JBBIHI010000280.1:0-2370 GCA_037447095.1 Thiotrichaceae bacterium | reverse complement strand
CCGCCATGCCGTTAGTCCCTACTCTAGGCTATTATTACTGTTAAGAATTTACGCTTTGGATGTGCATCTTGCCATTGATAATTATTATCTATATATTTCAGTTTTTTATAGATAATGTCTATTACCCTGAACTTCCCTTTTGGCATTTGCAGTCTGATCAAATCTGGGAATTGCCCCGTGCTAATGAAGTTTTGACGCAATCCGGCAGTGTCAGCAAAAAATTCATGCGTGACAATCATGTACAAGCGGGCTTCACGGAGGAAGTTTATGCCTTGCTGAAAGCCAATCCCAATTTGTTGGAACAAGTGGCGATGCAGTTGCTGGAGGATAATTTCCCATCTTCAGTACATCAGGACATTCTCGATGAAGTCGGGTTGGATTTTGAAGCAATTGCCGAGCCTGCCTTTACCATCCAGAAACGCGCCAGACGTGACCCAACGTTCCGCCGTCGTGTGTTGGAGGCTTATGATTACCGCTGTGCCATTTGTAGCTTTAGTGTACGCATGGAAAACACCCCGATTGCGCTGGAAGCTGCGCACATCAAATGGTTTCAAGCCGGTGGCCCTGATGTTGAAAGCAATGGGCTGGCCTTGTGTTCCTTGCACCATAAATTGCTAGATCGTGGTGCATTAGCTATTTCGCCAGAACACAAAATCGTGGTGTCGGAAAAAGCTAACGGACACGGTGGTTTTCAGGATTGGGTATTGAATTTTGACGGAAAATCACTGCTCAAGCCGCGTAACAATCTGTATCTACCGAAAGTGGAGTTCCAGCAATTCCCGCTATCCGCCCGGAACCCGAGTTTCAGCAGCTTACGACCGCTTTGATTTTTGCAGGTACAACGACCCATCTCAAGCCCTGAAAGCCTGCCCAAATACCGCCTGACCTCGCACAACCCAACACCCTGTTGGAAAACCCCAGCACACCACAATGCCTGATTTTCATCCGCTACGGATGCCTTTGGGTGTCAGCTCGGCACGTTCGTAACCCCAAATGATGGCGGCGTAGAATGACTCCCAATCGCCAATCAGATGCTCACGGAACATCCCACGCATCTTCTCCCAGAGCGCAGTACGGCTATGGAAACGGGCGCGTGCGGCTTGGAAGTACTGGCAGCAGGCTTCCTGTATCTGGTCGATGAGGAAGGCCAACATCATCAGGGTGGCGAACACCGTGGAGAGGTGTTGCTTGCCATGCCCGTAATTATGTTCGAGGTTGTAACCGAGGTTTTTGAGGGTGTTAAAGGTTTCGTTCTCCACCTTCCAGCGGGAACGGCCTGCGCGTACCACATCCGCCACGTTGTCGGCGGTGAGGGGGATGTCAGTCACGCAGTCATAGATAAAGGTTGTACCGTCGGGGCGTTCCTCCCAGTAGTCGATATAGTTGACCCGCACCTCTTGGTTGGCATGGTTGAGCGGGATGTCGTTGGCATAACGGTAGCCACACGGTAGTTTTTTACCCGTCGTGCCTGCCAATTCTTGGGTGCTGCCATTGGCTAACCCTTCCAATACAGTTTTCAGCAATAGGCTGTCACGACGGGCTTTGGCTGTAATGATGAAGCTATAACCATTGGATTTCAGTAGGCGGATATGCGGCGCATTGCAGGAGAGGGCATCTTGCAGCAGGATCATCCCCATGCGCGGGAAGTCTTGGCGCAACTGGGGGATGAGCCGTTTGGAGGCATTGTGCTCACAATCATTTTTCTTGCTGCCATCCTGCTTGGTGATGGCCTCTGGGAAAAAGGGCAGTACGGTGTTCTTGTCGGGGTGAACCAGCACAGCCCCCAGCATCTGGTGGTAATACTCCTCCCGCCCGTCTTTGTGTGTCTTGGTGCAACAGTCTGGGCAACAAACCGCCCCGGAACTGAAAATACCTGTGCCATCAGCACTGACAAGGTATTTCCCCAGAAAACGGTAGCCTTCCAGTATGCCTTGCCGTTGCAGTTCCTGATGGATGCTGCGGAACACTGGGCGCAGGCGCTGCGGTTTCACCCCGTCCAATACCGTGCGCATTTGGCTGTCACAAGGGGCATCGGGGATGCCAAACAGGGTTTTCAGGTTGTGCCGCCGTGCCTTGTCCCCCCGCTGCTTGTCAAACTGCAACAGCGAACCGTCTTTCAGCGAAAATAGGGCAAGCCCTGACATCAGCACATCAACCAAAGGATAGTCCGGCTTGGTTTTCCGGTGGTCAGTGACTTCGCTGAAGCAGCCGCGCACCCGTTCCAGCAATCCAGGGGCTGAGAGGGTCTTGCGTAGCTTCAGGCTATCATGCGGCGGGAGGGAAGGTAGCTTTGCGGGCATTCTGTTGCACAGTTACTCATTTTACAAGGGCATGATTATACAGTCATTTTAAGATCGGTGGGAATTGCTG
>JBBIHI010000279.1:0-2393 GCA_037447095.1 Thiotrichaceae bacterium | reverse complement strand
GGCTTGGCCGATTTGACCTTGTTAAACACCGGGCGGCAGATTTTCATCGAAACCTCGTGGAACTCACTTTTCACCGCATACGTGCCGTCATGCCCGGAGCAACGTTCAAGCAATTCCAGCTTGGTATCAGGAACCAGCTCCAGCAATTCACGGGTCTTGTAACCGATGTTCTGCACGCGCAAATGGCAGGACGTGTGGTAACTGACCTTGCCCAGTGACTGTTTGAAATCGGTATTCAGCTTGCCTTCCTTGTGGCGCAGCATCAGGTATTCAAACGGGTCGAAAATACGGCCTTTCACGGTTTGCACATCGGCATCATCCGGGAACATCAGCGGCAATTCCTGCTTGAACATCAGCACGCAGGAAGGCACTGGCCCGACAATATCCCAACCCTCATTGATCAGCTTCATCATCGCCGGGATGTTCACATCCTTGGCGGCTGCGACGGCTTCCAGATCACCGAGTTCCAGCTTGGGCATACCACAGCACCGCTCCTTGTCCAGCAACGTGACCGGGATTCCGTTATGTTCAAATACCTTGCACATATCCTCAACGATATGCGGCTCATTACGGTTGCCGTAACAGGTCGCAAAAATTGCCACCTTGCCGGTAGTACGGCCTGCGGCAACGGCTTTGGCGGCATCCAGGGTCGCCGTGCGGGCAACACGCTTGCGTCCTGTGTCGCTGTGATAGGATGGAATTTTGGCATCCGGGTGTACGCCCAATACTTTTTCCAGCCCTTTGCGGAACGTGGCGTTCTGGTTCATGGCATTGACCACGCCGGAAACAACCGGGATACCCGCCAACGACCCCACCAGATCGGTGGAGCTGAGCAGTTTGTCACGGAATTTGGTTTCGCCCTGTTTAAATTTCACCGCCTTGGCCCGCAACATCAGGTGCGGGAAGTCGATATTCCACTCATGCGGCGGGGTATACGGGCATTTGGTCATGTAACACAGGTCGCACAGATAACAATGATCCACGACCTGCCAGTAATCTTGTTTTTTCACCCCATCCACTTCCATCGTCTCGGAATTGTCCACGAGATCGAACAGGGTGGGAAAGGAGTTGCATAAACTCACACAACGGCGGCAACCATGGCACAGGTCAAAGACGCGTTCCATTTCATGCAGCACCGCGTTTTCGTTATAAAAATCCGGGTTTTTCCAGTCGAGCGCATGACGGGTAGCCGCTTCGAGGCTGCCTTCGCGTTTTGGGGTTGCCATGAGTATTCTCCGTGAAACAGGAAAGGTGCAGGGGTAGCGGAACCCACCCCCGCCTGAACATTAGTCGTCCAGATTATCCAGCGCTTTCTGGAAACGGTTGGCGTGGGAACGCTCAGCTTTGGCCAGCGTTTCGAACCAGTCAGCGATTTCGTCAAAACCTTCGTCGCGGGCTTCTTTGGCCATACCAGGGTACATGTCAGTGTACTCGTGGGTTTCGCCAGCAATCGCCGCTTTCAGGTTGTCGGAAGTGCCACCGATAGGCAGGCCGGTTGCCGGGTCGCCAGCCGCTTCCAGGTATTCCAGATGACCATGTGCGTGACCAGTTTCACCTTCAGCAGTGGAACGGAACACAGTTGCAACATCGTTGTAGCCTTCAACGTCAGCTTTGGCTGCGAAGTACAGGTAACGGCGGTTGGCTTGGGATTCACCCGCAAATGCGGCTTTCAGGTTGCCCTCAGTCTTACTTCCCTTCAGTTCCATGGATGGACTCCTCGGTTGTATGGTTGATTAAAGTGTTTGCTGCATTGTACTCTAAGCGAAAGTGCCCAGCGCTACCAATCGTATATTTTGAATGTTTCATTCGATTTACACAAAGACCGAATTTCCCTGGAGAGGAATATGAAACTTGCCGCAGCCGTTTACACCCTAGCATCCGTTGCCGTTGTCGTTTTGATGGCGATGCGCCCACCTGTTGACGTAGCCAGTCCCACTGCAAATGCTCCAGCTCCAACAACGACTACAGCACCAACCACGCCTGTCAGCGAGAATACACCACCCACAGGGGCAGTGCCTCCCATCCCATCTGAGCCAGCACCTGCACCCACCAGCACAACGGAACCAGCCGCCCCCACCACACCTGCTGTAGCAGCACCCGCACCGGCAGCAGAAACACCAGCCAAACCAACAACCGACACTTCCGCAACCGACCCGAAACAGCCGGAAGAAAAAAAAAATTGAAGTAAGCCCGGCGGGTAGCGCCCAACCCACCCCCGATGCTGACGCCAAACCTGATTACGGGCGCGAGCAGGGTATTGCGGATGAAGTCCGCAACAGCATTAGCAACGGCGACATCATCACCCTGAACGACGGCAGCCACGATTTCATGGGCATCCTGACCCAAACGGAGCAACCCCGTGGCGCGGTCATCCTCCTGCACGGTTGCGGAAC
>JBBIHI010000278.1:0-2403 GCA_037447095.1 Thiotrichaceae bacterium | reverse complement strand
CCTGTGTCGTGTTTGACATGAATGGCCCGGCAAAGTCTGAATACCGGCGGTATAATATCGACGGTATCCAGGCAGGTGATGATTACGCAGCCATGCATCAGGCGCTGACGCGACGTTTTCGTCGGGCAATGGAGCATGATGGCAAGCTTCCTGATATTCTGTTTATTGATGGCGGAAAAGGTCAGGTAGCCCAGGCGCTGGCGGTGCTGGGGGAATTGCAGGTGTCCGGTGTTGAAGTGGTCGGTGTCGCCAAAGGGGAAGGGCGCAAGCCGGGTCTGGAAACCCTGATCATTGAGCAGGGAAGCGGGCGTTTATCACTGCCGGAGCATTCCAAAGCCTTGCACCTGATCCAGCAAATCCGCGATGAAGCGCACCGTTTTGCCATTACCGGGCATCGGGCGCGGCGGCAAAAGGCACGCACCGAATCGCCGCTGGAACAGATTGCCGGGTTGGGGCCGAAGCGTCGGCAGGTACTGCTCAAACAGTTTGGTGGTTTGCGTGCCATTGAGCGGGCAAGTGCCGAAGAGCTGGCAAAAGTACCCGGTATCAGTGCTGAACTGGCTCGCCGGATTTACGATTTTTTTAATGGGGATGAGGGTTGAGATGATATTCAACTTGCCGGTACTACTGACATGGCTGCGGATTGGATTTATCCCTGTCCTGGTGTTCCTGTTTTATCTCGATAAAACGTGGGCGCCTTTGGCTGCGGCAACTGTCTTTGGTGTGGCAGGTTTAACCGACTGGGCGGATGGCTATCTGGCACGCTTGTGGAAACAGGAATCGCGTTTCGGCGCATTCCTTGATCCGGTGGCAGACAAGCTGATCGTTGCAGTAGCCTTGATCCTGATTGTGGAACGCGAAGCTAATATCTGGATAACCCTGGCGACCATCATCATTATCGGTAGGGAAATTGTCATTTCAGCTTTACGCGAGTGGATGGCCGAAGTGGGCGCACGTGGCAAGGTTGCGGTAGCATTTATTGGCAAGTTGAAAACGGCTGCGCAAATGGCTGCATTGATTTTCCTGCTGTATAACCAGCATTTGTTCGGTCTGCCGTTGCGTGAAATAGGTTTGCTGGCTTTGGCATTTGCCACCCTGTTGACCCTGGTGTCGATGTTCCAGTATCTGCGCGGTGCGTTCAAATGAAAAAACCGGCGGATGCCGGTTTTCCCGTGGGGGGCAAAAGGGGTTTAGTCTTTCCCGGAAATCAGCAGGTTTTGGTATTCCTTCAGGCGTTCCCATTCACCTTTTACCGCCAATTCAGCCTGATACGGCCAGCTTTTGGGATCGTGCATCTTGAACTGGCTTCCGGCAGCATCCAGGATTGGGCGTAAGTGTTCCGTTGATAAGGATGCCAGTTGATCGAAATTATGGATGCCAGCAGCATTCAACAGTTCTTCGATTTTGGGGCCGATACCTTCCAGCTTTTTCAGGTCATCCTTACGCCCATCCCCCAAATGTCTGAGGTTATTGAGTACACCGCCAATGGCGCCTGCCCCGGCAGCAATACCGGAGGCTGTGGTGTTGCCGGTGTCACGTAACAGTGAATCCATACTGGCAGTGAAACCACCCGCTGTAACCGTATGACCAGCCCCATTACCCGTATGCGCTGCCCGGCCTGCACCCAGCAGGCGGCACAACAGCATTCCCAACAGGAAAGCAACGAGCAACAGGACGATGATTTCCAGACTGGCAGTGCCAAAAGTGTAATCAGGTGTGTGGTTCATTGCTTAGTCCTCGCTTTTGTTGCGGAAATAGCAAAACAGGAAACCCAGCAGAAAAGCGACTGCCAGCATGATGATGACATCCAGGCTCGCGCTGGAAGCATCGTAACGGCTGAAAATGTCTTTAAACATGTGCACAACTCCGATCAACTTATTTGGCTGGGGTGATTTCGACGCGGCGGTTTTTCTTGCGGCCTTCTTCGGTCTTGTTGTCAGCAATGGGTTTGTCCTGCCCTTCGGAAGCGGTTGAAATCCGCCCGGCAGGGGCACCCATCTTGACCAGCATCTGTTTGATGGCATCTGCACGTTGCTGACCCAGTGCCTTGTTTTTGTCAGCTTTGCCCTGATTGTCGGTATGCCCAACAATGCTGACCTTGCCGGATGCATTGTCATTGAGGAATTTGGCTACCTTTTCAAAATAAGCCTTGGTTTCATCAGCCAGTTGCGGGTTGGCGGAACCGGTAGGGAAGTGCAGCAGCGCCGGATCAATGCCTGTGCCTGTATCAGGAACTGCGGCATTGGTTTCCATGGTGATCTTCCCGGCGTCGGCGTCGGTTTTGTCTGCGTCTGCTTTGGCCTGCGCATCAGCGGCAGCTTTATCAGCATCAGTTTTGGCTTGCGCATCGGCAGCGGCTTTGTCAGCGTCAGCTTTGGCCTGTGCATCAGCAGCGGCTTTATC
>JBBIHI010000277.1:0-2436 GCA_037447095.1 Thiotrichaceae bacterium | reverse complement strand
AGTATAGTCTCCCGCTACGTTTGCGTGTCCGCATCATTGAAATGGCTTTGCCTACTGGCAAGGAAAACGACGTCCGCCAGCAGCTTGCCGACATCCGTTCGCGTATTGCTGATGGCAAACTGGATTTCAAGGATGCGGTCATCCAATACAGCGAATCACCGGAGCGCCGCTTGACCGATGGCGATAGCCAGTGGTTTGCCAAGGGGGAAAAGGTCGATGCCATTTACGACGCTGCTTTGAAGCTGGATGCTGAACATCCCCTCAGCGACGTGGTTATGGATGACAAGGATCATGAAGCCTACCTGCTGTATTTCCTCGACCGCAAAGCGCCTGAAGTCCGTACCCTGGAAGAGGTCAAACCCGACATCATCACCGAATTGCAGGACGAATACCGCAAGACCCAGGAACAGGTGGTGCTGGATGGCTTGCGCCAGCAATTCCGCCAACAGGCCGCTGCCGCCCCCGCTGTAACCGGGAAGCCTTCCATGTGAATGCGGCAAACCTGACCCTCCTGTGGCAATTGTTGCGGCGCGACCTGCACGAGCGTTATGCCGGAACCGCACTGGGTGTGTTATGGCTGCTGGTGCAACCGCTGTTCATGTTGCTGGTGTATGCACTGGTGTTCGGGGAAATCCTGCACCTGCGTTTTGGTGGGCAAGGCGGCTACGAACAGTTTGCTGCTTACCTGTTTGCTGGGCTGACGGCGTTCAATACCACGGCGGAAGTGCTGGTCAAAGCCCCTGCCTTGCTCACGGGGCAGCGTGATTTGCTGCTCAATTCACCGCTTCCCCCTGCTTTGTTGCCGTTACTGCCAGTGGTGTCTTCGCTGGTACTGGAGTTGCTTTCCATCGCCCTGTTGTGTGTGTGGCTGTGTGTGCAAGGCAACTGTCCGGCTCCGGGTATTGTGTTTTACTTGCCATTCCTATTTGCCCGTTTGTTGCTATCGACAGGCTTGGCCTATTTTCTGGCAGTGCTGGGTGTGTTCCTGCGTGATTTGCGCCAGCTTGTACCTACATTGTTGGGCGTGCTACTGCTGGTGTCAGCCGTGGTCTACCCGCCGGAAATGGTGCCGGAAGGTTTCCGTTTCTGGCTGCACATCAATCCGCTGGCGCAATTGGCGGAGGCATACCGTTCCGCTTTGGTGGATGGCGTATTCCATTGGCAGGATTGTCTGATGTTGCTGTTGCAAGGTGGCGTCCTGCTGGGACTGGCTTGGTTGGTTTTCCAGCGCCTGATGCCACGGGCGAGGTATGTGCTATGAGCACGGCCATCCGTTTGCAGCAGGCAGGGGTGGCTTACTGGCGTTATGCGCATCCGCGTGATGCCTTGCTGGAATGGCTATTACGTCGCCCGCGTCACCAGACCTTCCATGCCTTGCAGGATGTGTCGCTGGAATTGCAGGCTGGCGATTCGCTGGGCATCGTCGGTGATAACGGCGCGGGTAAAAGTACCTTGCTGAAAATGCTGGCAGGCAATTTGCCCCCCACTTCCGGTGAATGCAGCGTGCAAGGTCGCCGTTCGGCTTTGCTGGAGCTGGGAACCGGGATGCAGCCGGAATTCACGGGGGTGGAAAATGCCCGTATGGGGCTGGCCTTGCGCGGCCTTGAGCAACGGGAAATCGAACGTGTCTTGCCGGACGTGCTGGCTTTTGCCGAAATCGGTGAGTTTGCCCAGCAGCCGCTGAAAACCTGGTCGAGCGGTATGGTGGTGCGGCTGGTGTTTGCCATCGCAGCGGTTATCGAGCCGGATGTGCTGATCGTGGATGAAGCCCTTTCCGTCGGCGACCAGTATTTCCAGAAAAAGTCCCTCGACCGGATGCGGGCAATTTTGCGCAAAGGTGCGACGCTGGTGTTCTGTTCCCACAACCTGTATCAGGTGCGGGAAATGTGCCGTCAGGCAGTATGGCTGGAGCATGGGAAAGTGCGCATGATCGGCGCTGCGCAAACGGTGGTGGATGCGTATCAGGATGCGGCACGGGGAAGGAATCTCCCTTCCCCCCTTGCGGGGGAAGGGTCGGGGATGGGGGGGCAATGCAGAAGGGTTTCTTCCCCTCAGTTAATCGACATCCGTCTAAACCGCAATGGTTTCCAAACCCACGACACCTTCGCCGTAACCGTCCGCGCGGCTACCAGCAACTGTTCCTTATCTGACATCCACATTGGCGTCGTCATCCGCCGTAACGACGACATCCAGTGTTTCGGCATCAGCACCCTGCATGATGGCATGAGCCTGTGCGAATCCAGTGATGGTGAAGTTTCCGCAACGCTGGTCATTGATCGCTTACCCCTGCTGTCCGGCGAATATTGCCTGGAAGTCTGGCTGATCGACGCCAGCGGTGTGCATGTCTATGACTCGCGGGAACGCTGTTGCCCTTTCCGTGTGCAACAGGCATCGCAGGCGCAAGGTGTCGGCATGGTCTGGTTGCCACACTGTTGG
>JBBIHI010000276.1:0-2455 GCA_037447095.1 Thiotrichaceae bacterium | reverse complement strand
CGTACCTGCCCCGGCTCAAACGGCTCGATCATGCCCTGTTGCCCAGCCATGCGGCGAATCCAGTGATCAGACTTGATGCTCATTAATGTACCCCTATGCCGCCCTGACGCTGGAACGGAACCTTGATGAATGGCAGACGTACCGCCCCGCTCAGGTCATATTGTAGCTTACGTTCATGCAACGCTACCGGAGCCAGCTTGACCAGCTCGACAAAATCCAGCTTGACCGGAATATTCACCGGAACCTGCTGACCCGCACCGATAGTTTGCTCCTGTACCTGATCCCCGCTGGCTACCCGATGTCCATTCAGTGTCACGCCGTATTCAATTCCCTTGAGCGGCAACGGAAAGCTGTTCGGGTTGGTTACATTCAAAGTCACCACTGCCGTTCCCTGGGTCAGGGACAATTGCTGCAAGCTGATGTTCTGAACGGATACTGTGGGTTTCTCAACGACACCGGGAACGCTGCTGCACGCCTGCATGAGCAAGGCGGAGGAGAACAGGATGGAGATTCGTTTCAGCATGGGATTTTTCTTCGTCATTGGATAATTGCTGAATACTAAACGAAAAAGGCCGTGGCGGGAAACCACGGCCTGACAATCGCCCTCGACCAGAAAGCTTACACGTTCATGATCTTGATGGTCGGGAACTTGGTGCTGTAGTCCTTGGCTTTTTGCGCCAGACGGGAACTGGCCTTGCGGGCAATTTCCTTGTAAATCTGCGCAACCTTGCCATTCGGATCAGCCGCAACACTGGGGTTGCCATTGTCGACCTGTTCGCGGATTTTGATGTCCAGCGGCAAGCCACCGAGGTAGTTCACCCCGTACTGATCCGCCATACGCTGACCGCCGCCTTCGCCGAAGATGTGCTCTGCGTGACCGCACTGGCTACAGATGTGGATACTCATGTTCTCGACGATGCCGAGGATAGGCACTTCCACCTTCTCGAACATCTTCAAACCCTTGCGGGCATCCAGCAAGGCGATGTCCTGCGGGGTGGTCACAATGATCGCACCGGAAACCGGAATTTTCTGGGAAAGCGTCAACTGGATGTCACCCGTACCCGGTGGCAGGTCGATGACCAGATAATCGAGGTCACCCCAGTTGGTGTCGTTCAGCAACTGTTCCAGCGCCTGCGTAACCATTGGGCCACGCCAGATCATCGGGGTATCTTCTTCGATCAGGAAACCGATCGACATGGCCTTGATACCGTGGTTTTCCATCGGTTCCAGACTCTTGCCGTCAGCGGAAACCGGCTGGCCTTTGATGCCAAGCATACGCGGTTGGCTGGGGCCGTAGATGTCCGCATCCAGCATACCGACTTTCGCACCATCAGCTTGCAATGCCAGCGCCAGATTGACAGCGGTCGTGGATTTACCTACCCCACCCTTGCCGGAAGCAACCGCGATAATGTTTTTGATGCCATCCTTGCGCTTCACACTTTTTTGCACTGCGTGGGCAGCCACCTGAACTTCTACAGAAACATCAGCATCCGCAGCGCCCGCAGCCGCCAGTGCAGCCTTGATTTCGGCCTGCAATTCCGCGCGGTATTCGCCTGTCGGGTAGCCTTGTACCACGTTCACCGCGACCTTGCCGCCATCCACAGTAATGTCCTTGACCTGGTGCAGGCTTACGATGTCCTGATCCAGATAACGGTCTTTAATCCCTTTCAGTAACGCTTCAACCTGATCGCGTGTCATGTCTGCCATTCCGGTCTCCTCAAAACAAAGCTTGGAAATCTGGGCGCGATTCTACACCAACTATCAGCAGACCCGAAATAAGCACCTACTTATGGATGGAAAATACCTAGCTGGGTACTCAGGAATGGGTATATGACCCAGCTCCCGGCTTCATTTGATGTCAATAACGCTCCCTGCAACAACATATACGGCCACCCATCCGCTATATTCATCCGCTGATCACAGACTGCCAAATAACCGATACAACAATCCTATACTGTGATTAAAAATGCGCAGGAAATATTTTGTATGAATGCGATCGAACAAATATTACGCCCAACATCTTCAACCACAGCAGGCGCCACAACAAACCGTTCCCGTCGGGCAGCAACGAACAACAGCGTTGACATTACCAATGGATTAAACAAATTACCCGTCAAACCAGCCAATAATATAGTCAATAACCTGCTAGCGGGTATCTTTGGTGCAGAAACACCCGGTAGACCCGTGCCTGATGAGCAAACAGGACTCGCTATCCCGGTTGGCTATATCACCCACGAAGTCTACGCTGATGGCGCACGAGTTTATATTTACCGTGTTACCCAGAAAGGGCGGCAGTTACTTAGGGTGACTGCATATAGACCATCTCCTTATACACAAGTCTCCAAGCTACTGTAAAATTGCCGATTTTTGCCGATGAACTGGTCATCCACCGAACTCAACGATCTCGATTTGGGAGACACCCGTCTCGAAACCCGCGCCGCCGCGATTCTCAACG
>JBBIHI010000275.1:0-2507 GCA_037447095.1 Thiotrichaceae bacterium | reverse complement strand
ATTTCCTTTCAATTGCTATTGGGCTGGTGTGCTTTGCATTATCTTGGTAACGCATAAGCAATGCTAAGTAAGGCTCAGTTAAAATATCCTTAAAACGCTGACAGGAAAATTAATCGGGTATTGGTTTGGTGTATGGTTATGCCTTCCAACCGATATTGGAGTTCGCCTATTCTTTGGCAAGGGCGTCCCGCAGGCGGTCGAGTTCCTGTTTGTAAGCAGCGGCGTCGCCGTAGTCGGCAAAGTGCCTTACCCGGTCATGCTGGTTCAGGGCGCGGCGGGCATGTTTGATGGGGCACCAGTATTGTTCGGTGCGGGCAATGATTTCCCGGCAGTATTCGATGAGGCCGTTGCCGTAACCGCAGTACATGCAGTTGAGCTTTTCGATGGCGTTCAGGTAGCCAAGGTGCTGGCGGTCAATGATGATGTAGTCTGCCCGTTTGACGCGGGGAATGCCGTATACCCGGAAGCAGGTGTGCTGGTAAACGGTAACGGCAAGGTCGAGCAAGACAAGCGGGAAAATGACCCCGTAAATGATCGGTGCGGTCAGGATATGCCCCAGCTTTGCTTCTTTCAGGTATTGCCAGATGCCGGTACGGTGGCTTTGCAGGAATTGGTAGAAGTTTTCCTCGAATATGATCTGGCCTTTGCGCAGGGTGTAGTGGAATTGCTGCTGTTTTTCTGCCAACAGCCGGTCAAATTCCTGTTCGAGTTCCAGGTGCAGGCTGTGGATGCGGTCGAGGATTTCTTCAAGCTGGTGTTGTGGCATGGAAGGCTCCTTGTTTGTCAAAATGGGCGGTGTACCAGACCTCGAACCCTCTGCCCATAGGAATTGACTCATGCAAACAGAACACGCTTCTGGAACCAATGGCTCCAACAGATTGCAGTATCAGCATTATTTCCGTTTTCATTTGCCACACGGCCATTTGTCGCGGGTTTTCGGTAATGACTGGTTCGCCTTGAAGGCAGAGGCGTTTGCCCGTTTTTTCGGGACGCCGCTGTTTCTGGTTGCGCAAACGGCCATCGTTGCTGCATGGATCAGCCTGAATGTGTTGGGTTATACCCATTTCGATGCCTATCCTTTTATCCTGCTGAACCTTGCCTTCAGTCTTCAGGCGGCTTATGCAGCTCCGCTAATCCTGCTGGCACAAACCCGTCAGGCTGACCGTGACAAAGCGCATACCGAAGCGGATGCCCAACACCGCGAAACCCTCGCTCAGGCCAGTGAACAGCGCCAGGTCGAGGCAGCCCAGCAATCAGTGCAACTCATGCAACTGCTTGAACAGAATACACAATTGACCGAGATGATCAAGGACATGAGTGAGCGTATCGAAAAGCTGACCCGTGAAGTGCATGGGAAACTTGTCGGCAGTAACGAATCCGCTTAAAGGACAGGCCGTCAGGCAACCAAATACAGGAAACACACTACTCATGAATGCATCAGGCAACTGGTTTTTTTGGGCTGCCCTGTCGGCAGTGTTTGCGGCGCTGACTGCCATCTTCGCCAAAATCGGCATCCAGGGCGTCAATTCCGATCTAGCGACGCTGATCCGCACCTGCATTATCGGCTGTTTGCTGGCAGTGTTTGTCTGGTTCACGGGGAAATGGAGTGATCCGTTTGCCTTGCCGTCGAAGACATGGGTATTTCTGGGTTTGTCGGCATTGGCAACAGGTGCTTCCTGGGCATGTTATTTCCGCGCCTTGCAGATGGGGGATGCTTCCAAGGTGGCACCGGTGGACAAGTTCAGTTTGGTGCTGGTGGCGGTGTTTGCGTTTGCATTTCTGGGTGAGCGTCCGGGTTGGAATGAATGGCTGGGTATTGGCTTGGTGGCGGCTGGTGTCATGGTGTTGGCATTGAGCCGTTAATGCCGAAGGGGGGTATTAACGAACAACTACGCGATGCCGGGTGACTGGCGCCTGCTTATCATCTATGCTCACTGACAATGAGCAGCTCTTCCGATCCTACCAGTGGCATTGGCAAAACAACATAATTATCTGAGCGTTGAAGACTATCTGGTGGGTGAGGACGGCAGCGAAATCCGCCACGAATACGTTGACGGCATTGCCTATGCCATGGCGGGCGCAAGCGTCAACCACAATCAGATTACTGCCAATATGCTGACCAGTTTGATGCTGCATCTGCGCGGGCAGGAATGCCGCCCTTTCAGCAGTGACCTGCTGGTGAAAACCGGCAAAGACCGCTACCGCTACCCGGATGTCGTGGTGGTGTGCGATGACCAGTTTCTGGATGATTATTCCACCGAATCCCCAGTGCTGATTGTGGAGGTGCTTTCCAAAGCAACCAAGCAGCAAGACCGGCAGATTGATCCGGCCCATCAACCCCGGACATCTCAAGAACCGAGTAAACTAAGCACTTGAATTCACCACTGTTCCCAGCTATGCCGTTCATTCCGTCAGTGCTGGATTCAATTCTTGCCCACCTATACACTGGTGGAACCAAAAACGTATTCCGACCGTTCAGGGTACAGCAAAATGATAAAACCAAGGAA
>JBBIHI010000274.1:0-2713 GCA_037447095.1 Thiotrichaceae bacterium | reverse complement strand
ATTGCTGTTGAGTTGGCGGGCAAGCTCGTCGAGTTCGCTTTGGGTCAGCAATGATTTGACGTAATCACGGTTGGCGGCGGCATGTTCATCCCCTTGCTGGGCAGCCCGCGACAGCCAATAGGCAGCTTGCGGCAGGTCTTTGGCGGTGCCGATGCCGTGCGCCATGTAGGTTCCCAAGTTGAACTGGGCGCCTGAGTTTCCGGCTTCCGCTGCCCTGCGGAACCATTTGACAGCCTCGTTCGGGTCGGCGGTAACGCCTTGCCCGTTGGCAAACATGAGCGCCAGCGCAAACTGGGCTTCAGGGAGGTTTTGCCCGGCAGCTTCACGGTACCAGTACACGGCCATTTCATCGTCCTTGGGGAATTCCTTACCTTGCTCATACAGGTAGCCGACCATGTATTCTGCTGCCGGGTTGCTACCGTCAGCGGCTTTGCGCACCAGTTCCAGACCTTTGTCCTGGTTTTCCTGCACGCCTTCGCCCATCAGGTATTTGATGCCGAGGTTATACTGTGCGCCAGGTTCACCCAGGTCTGCTGCCTTGCGGTACCAGAAAATGGCCTTGTCGAGGCTTTTTTCCACACCTTGGCCATCTTCATACAAAAGGGCAAGGTTAAAAGCGGCAGCAGCATCATTTTGCTCAGCAGCACGGCGGAACCAGTAGACAGACTGTGCCAGGTTTTTCGGCATGTCAGTGCCTTTCAGGTAGCGCACCCCGAGGTCGAACTGGGCATCCTTGCTGCCATTCTGGGCAGCCTGGGTAAACCAGTGGTTGGCTTCCTCCTGATCTGCAAAACCGCTGTCGGGGGAGCTGTAAAGCAGGGCGAGGTTGTATTCGGCGGAAGCATCTTTCTGGCTGGCAGCCTGTTCAAACCAGTAACGGGCCTGTTTGAAATTTTGTGGTGGCTTGAGAAACAACAGGCCAAGGTTGTACTGGGAATCCAGGTGTCCCTGTTTTGCCGCTTGTTCGTAAAGATTTGCCGCTTTGCCAATATCCTGCTTTACATGGATGCCGTTTTCATAGAAATTGGCAAGCTCGAACAAGGCTTGTGTGTGCCCCTGATCCGCTGCCTGCTGTAGCCATTCGATACCGCGCCGGATGTCTGCATCACTGCCCGGTTTGGTCAGCAGGTCTTTGGCAAGCTTGAATTGCACATCGGCATCCCGGACGGAACCAGGTGTCGGGTCGTCGGCGGAGACAGTGACAGGTATATCGGCAGCGATAGCCGGATACAGGGTGAACGGCAAGGCATTAAACAGCCCTATGGCACAGACCATACCGAATTTACGTGACAAACTGACGCCCCGGTTCATAGTGTTAAGCCCCAAACACAAAGTGAGTTGTTCTTGTTTACTGGGGTTGATTATAAATTAAGGTGTGGTAAAGATAAAATCAGCTTGGGTATTTTATGTTCAGAATGCCTACCTTTTGTCGGATAATCGGGCAATTGTGTTCGTATGTAACGTTTCTTCAGGAGTATTGTCTTGCCAGTGGATATAGTCGAAATCAAGGGTGAAATGACGCTGCTCAATGTCCTGCAAGTGGCTTCCACCGACTTGGAGGAAATTCAACAGGCATTGCGGCGCAAGCGTGACAGCCTGCCCCAGGTATTCGCCAATAGCCCGCTGGCAGTGGATTGCACACCTTTGGCAGACAAATGCCACGATCTGGACATGCAGGGTTTGCGGGAGCGGGTGCTTGCCCTGGGTTTTGTGCCGGTCGGGATGCGCAGCCTTCCTGATGAATGTGTCGGGCAGGCCGTCCAGGCCGGGTGGGGAATCCTGCGTGCCGCGCGGCACGGCGCAGCTTCCCGCAGTGAACGTCCGGCAGGACGGGAAACACTGGCGGGAAAGCGTACCGAGGTGATTGAACGTCCGGTACGTTCCGGGCAGCAGGTCTATTTCCCGGATGGCGATATTGTGGTGTTGCAACACACCAGTGCCGGTTCGGAACTGCTTGCCGGTGGCTCCGTGCATGTCTACGGCTCGCTGCGTGGCAGGGTGCTGGCAGGCATACAGGGTGATACCAGTGCGCGGATATTCTGCCAGAAACTGGAAGCAGAACTGGTGGCAATAGCCGGTAATTACCGTTTGCTGGATGAAATGGATACCAACCTGAGAGGTCAGCCAGCCATGGTCTGGCTGGAAGGGGAAAAGCTGCGCATTGCCCCGATGATGTGAATTGTGCGGGCTTTTTTTGCCAAAAAAGTGCAGTATTTGGTAATATTCGTGTGGATCCAAGGCGGGATCAACGTTTCCTACAGTTTGAAGAATATAATGGGAGCACTTCTTGAGCAGGATAATTGTTGTGACATCGGGCAAGGGTGGCGTTGGCAAGACGACAACCAGCGCAGCATTTGCGACCGGTCTGGCCGCGCGTGGCTACAAGACGGCAGTCATTGATTTTGACGTGGGTTTGCGCAACCTTGACCTGATCATGGGGTGTGAGCGCCGTGTGGTATACGATTTCGTCAATGTCATCAATGGTGAAGCTTCCCTGAAACAGGCACTGATCCGTGACAAGCACACGGATAACCTGTTCGTATTGCCCGCTTCCCAGACCCGAGACAAGGATGCCCTGACCCAGGAGGGGGTGGGCAAAGTAATTGACGGCCTGCGCGAAGACGGTTTCGATTTCATTGTCTGTGATTCCCCCGCCGGGATTGAGCGCGGCGCGCACATGGCGATGTACTTCGCCGACGACGCCGTGGTTGTG
>JBBIHI010000273.1:0-2765 GCA_037447095.1 Thiotrichaceae bacterium | reverse complement strand
ACTGGCCTCCCATTCCCACACCCATCGGCGCGTTTACAACCTGACTGAAACCCAGTTTCGTGAGGAAGTACACCGCTCGGTCGCCTTGCTGGAAGACATCAGCGGGGAAAAGGTGATCGGTTTCCGCGCCCCGACCTTTTCCGTCCGGGATGATTATCTGGACTGGTACTGCGACGCCCTGAAAACGGAAGGCATTGTCTACGACTCCTCGATCATGCTGGCCACCGTGCGCCGTTGTTACGGCTTTACCGATGACGGCATCCTGCAACGTATCCGGGATCGTGGGCTGGATTGTTACCCCATGAGTGTGACGCCCGTTTGGGGGAAGAACATTCCGGTACTGGGCGGAGGCTACTTCCGCATCTACCCCTACTGGCTGACCCGCTGGCTTGCCCGCAAACTGGATAAACAGCACAGTATTTTTTACATGCACCCTTACGAACTGGACACCCACGAATACCGGGAAATGGCACAGCAGGTGACTATCCCCTGGCGCATGGCGGCACACCAGTTTGCCCGGCGGGGAAGCATTACCGGCAAACTGGGCAAGTTATTGCGGGATTACCCTTTCAGCTCGTTTCGGGAAACCTATTACACCCGCCTTAACGGTGCGCCATGCGGTAACGATCCAGCCAGTAACGTAGCCAACCCGGCGGCGTCATCAGTGCGACCAGCAAACGCGGTAATCCCCCTGCAACCTTCACAGGCATGAGCGCCTGATGCCTGACGTGGCCGTTGAAGCGCACAAGGCTCATGGCGACATCCAGCAATGGCAGGGGCGCATAAGCAAAATAACGCGCACCATGTTCCAGTGATGATTTACAGGCCAATGCGTGCCCCAGGGCGTGCTGGTCAGGCCGGGCAACACGGGTGATCTGGTCGCTACCCGTATGATAGGTGCGCAACACTTCATTGACGAAACGGGTCTGGTAATGTCCGGCAATCTTTTCCCACACGACATTTTCCGGCACCAATCCGGCAATACCATCCTGCGGAAACGGAAACCCGCGCAACACGGCGGTGCGGTGAAATCCCCATTTTTCGCCCCGGACACGGTAACGGAAAGCAATTTCCACGCTGTCCGAATCTATCCAGCCGCCGTCAGGTGCTGCCGGAAACAGACTGCCGACTACCTGCCCGTTATCATCTTCACACAACACACTCACACCGGAAAAACCGCTGCGGACAGTTTCAGGAATGGATTGCCAATGGAACCAGAGCCGCTCCAGTGCCTCGGGCTTGCAGGTATCGTCACTGTCCAAGGTCAGGAACAGCTCGCCACGCGCTTCGCGGATACCCCGATTATGCGCGACTTTCTTGTGCTGGTTGGCCTGATACAAATAGCGTATCGGGAACGGTGCTTGCACTCGCCAGCCTTCCACCAGGGAGCAGGTATGGTCTGTAGAACCGTCATCCACCACCAACCATTCAAAATCGTGGAAAGTTTGCGCACACAAGCTGTCATATACCCGCTGCAAGGTTCCGGCGCGGTTATAGGTTGCGGTAAACACCGTGAAAGCAAGCCGGGGCTTCATCCACCTACCTCCGCAAACCATTGCCGATAAGCCGCCACAACCTGCGCCATGCTATAGGCATCACGCACCCTGTTGCGTGCTGCCTGCCCCAATGCCTGACGTTCCGCTGGCGGCAAGGCCAGCATGTCCGCCCACGCCTGCGCCAACGGCTGCGGATCAGCAGGCGGGACAACTGTGCCGGTTCCGGCCACACATTCGGCAATATCCCCGACATCGGTCGCCACGCACGGGATACCGGCAGCCATCGCTTCCACCAGGAACAGCGGCAACGCCTCACGGGCTGAAGACAGGGTGGCTATATCCATGGCGGCGATGATACGCGCAGCATCCTTGCGTACCCCCAGCAAACGCACCTTGTCCAGACAGTTTGCCGCTACCAGCAAACGGTGCAAGGCCGGGTTACTGGCCTCCATCCCTTCCCCCGCCAATACAAAACAGGCACTGTGTCCTGCCTTCACGAATCCGTGGATGGCGGCAATGAGGTTGGGAATATCCTTGGCCGGAACGAAACGGGTCAGGCTGCCAATCACCGGCATATCAGGCCGGATGCCCAGTTCCTGGCGTATTGCGTCGCGCTCAATCGCCTGTTCTGCGGCTAAAACAACACCATTGGCAATCACACGGTCGTGGGTACTGGCATACCCCAGCTCACGATGCCGCTGCTGGCTGCGACGGGAAACATACACAATGCCATCCGCCCAGCGTGACAGCCATTTTCCGATGTGCAGGATCAGCGCATGGTGCCATAACCTGAAACTGTCCTGATCCGGCGTATGGTGGATACCCCACAGCAAACGGGGGCACATTCCCGCCAGCAACCACGCCAGCACCGCCGCCAGATTACCGTGATACTGCCAGCCGTGGATAATGGCCGGATGCCGATCCCGCACGATGTTCCGCAAGCGCCACGGGAACAGCAGTAACCCGGCGGGCTTTTCCAGCCCCATTTCATACACCTGGATACCGGTCTGGGCAAATGACGCCTGCATACCGTCAACCGTCTTGAGTACCACCACACACGCGGGATAAGTGCTGTCGGGTTCCGACGAGAGCAGGTTAAGCAGGGCTTTTTGCGCCCCGCCAACGCTCAGGCAATTAATGACATGCAGCACCTGGGGCATCAGGTTTCCCCCCGCGCATAACGCATCCGCACCCACCCCGGCAGGCCATGCAGATAGGCGTGGATACCACCGATATTGAGCAGCAAAACCATGCCCGCATACAGCACAA
>JBBIHI010000272.1:0-2807 GCA_037447095.1 Thiotrichaceae bacterium | reverse complement strand
GGTGCTGGCGTTGGTGCTGGCGTTGGTGCTGGCGTTGGTGCTGGCGCCGGGGTAGGCGCAGGTATCGGTGTTGCTCCAGCGTGGGCAAATTTCACCAGTGCTTCAACAATGGCTGCCAACGGGGAGCCTTGCTGGGAAGATGCCTGTTTTGCCGCATCACACCAAGCTTGCGGGACAGCACTGGTTACTTGCCAGTTTGTGCCTGCTGCGGGTTCGTAACGGGTTTGGGCACGTGCGGTTTTGCCCGGTGTCCACAGGAAGTCCGGGTGGCTGTTGTTGTACCATTCCCCGCCGATGATTTTCTTGTCAGCATCCAGTTCCAGATCGTAGTAATAATCCACCTTGCGGATCGCATCCTGGCTCGGGTCGTCGGTTTCGCTGTGATCAGGCTGGGTTTCCACCACATAGGAAACCGTCATCTGGATACCCACCGCAAACTTGCTGGCAGGGCTGCGGAAGGCATGGAACTTGTCGCTGGTGTAAGCTGACATGGCGACGGTTGCCGCATCCAGGCTGCTTTGGTAGGTCTGGGTCTGCGGATTGAAGTAGCGGTAGCTGTAGGCGTAGGCAGGCTGGTTCCAGACTTCGTAGTCGAACGTGACATCCATCACCATACTGCGGCGGGAAACGCCGATCTGGTTGACCGCCGCCATGTGCCATGTCCCGGGGTTGGTGTCGAAACAGGCACTGGATGTTACCCGTCCGGTTGCCGGGTCGGTGGCCGGATCCTTGTCATTGCAGCGCCCGCCGATGAAACGGGTAGCGCTGGCAGCGTTTGCCCACAACATGGATGCCAATGCCTTGATGTCCGAAGGGTAAAACTTGATCGGAACATTGTTGGGGGTGTGCAGGGTGACAGACCGGGTGGGGCGGGCAAGCATGTAGGATGCGGGTGTCCAGCCGTGGCAGATGCCCATCCAGCCCTCCACCGAACCATTGGCGTCGTAATAGTACTTGCCTTCCGCCCAGCAATGCCGGGTCAGGGATTCGCTGCTGTCACCCACCAGTGCATCGTATTTTTCTGCCGGGGAAAGCATATTGATGCGGCTGGCACTGCCGCTGCTGAGGATGGCGGATGAAGGGTGGGCGCGGATGTAATCCTGGTTCACTTTCCAGTCACCATCTGCCGGGAAATTGGGGTCGGCGTAACGCGCACCGATAATGCCCTTGTAAATGCCCCAGTAATCGTCTGACCAGGGTGATTCATCGAGGGATGACTGCATCAGGCCAGCGTGTTCCATGTCGGCCAGTTTGTTGTACTTGAAGGTATCGACCAGATTTTCCGGTTGGTCGTGGGACTCAATGGCAGCACGGGTTGTGGCAGCGTCCTCTGGTGTAACAATCAGTTTGCGCTGGCTGTCACGGGCTTCGATGTAATGTTTGCTGGCAATATCTTCAGCCGAAAACAGGCTTTCCACGCCGACACTGCTGCCACTGGCATCCTGCTTGGCTGGGTGGCGGTTCATGAAGGTGGGGGTATCGCTGGCAAATGCGGCCAGGGTTTCATTGATCTTTTTTTCAATATCTTGGGACATTCCTTATGCTCCTTCCCTGTCAGTCTGGTGAGAATCTTGTGTTTGTGATGGGTTTGATAACTGCCTGAGTATAGTTTGGATATGCCGGGGTGGGAGAAAAACCCCTGATTTACGGACGGAAGGCATTCCCTGCAACAGGGGGAACGCCATTATTGTGGGGGAGGGAATGTCAGGACTTGGCTTGCAGTGCGGGAGCGTCGAACCGGATACCCGCCCAGCCGTGGCGCATGAAAGTACGGATATTCGCGTGGTCGGTTGCGTCCGGTGTTGCCAATACCTTGCGGTAATGTTCGCCGAACAGCGGCAGGGTCTGGGATTCAGGCAAACCCTGCAACAGGCCGAAAGCAAATACCTTGCAGGAGCCTTCGTTAGTACCTGCTGTGTTGGTCACAAGGTCATCGCCCACGCCATTGGTAAAGGTTTGCGGGGTGTAGTTGTAATTTGCTCCGATGGCCGCAATGACGATGGCGAAGTCGAGTTGATCCGGTTGCGTTTCGAGCTGGTGCAGTAATTCGGCAATGGTCATGGTACTGTTGTAATAGCTGGTTAAATTTCAAAAATCAGTTCGCCGTTGGTTTGGACATACGTCAATGGGATTTTGGGGTTATTGATGTCCTTGCCACCATCAGCGTGCCATTTTTGCTCCCACTTGGCGTAAAATGGTTCCATCTGATCAGGTGTCAGTACAAAAATTTGTTGTAATTCAATACCCTTGTAAACGGCAAACACCCAATCAACTTGCCGGTATTTGGCGATGATAACTGGATTCATGTGGTGATGCGTTGAAAAGCTTTTGGTCAGGAGAGTATTCACTGACTTCAGTTCATATTCGTTTCCGGCAGCATCTCTGGCATCATTACCTTCACGCCCCGGCAAGACCTCAAGACTGGTAGTCAGGATGACTTGCAGCAGTTTACCGCCATTGTCTTGAAAAATGTCATTAATGCCGTGTTTTTCTGCCAACGCCTGATACTGACGGATGTGGGGAAATAAGGCATCAAGTTGTTGTTTGTCTGGATGGATTTTCATCGTGGCGATTATAAGTTAAACATTTTGCTCAAGGAATAGCCTTATGCTTTTTAATCTTGGTATCCAACCCGCCTATTATTCAGCGCGTGGTGCAGCTTATTGTGCTGATTCGCTGGAAATGTTGGCGAAACTGCCGGATGAGAGCATCAACCTGGTCATGACCAGCCCACCATTTGCCCTGCAACGCAAGAAGGAATATGGCAACAAGGAACAGCACGAGTATGTCGACTGGTTGGCCGAATT
>JBBIHI010000271.1:0-2819 GCA_037447095.1 Thiotrichaceae bacterium | reverse complement strand
TTTTTTATTGTGCAGGTTCTACATGAAACAACTCACTTTGGCTGTTGTACTGGGCTTACTCGCCTCTACAGGCGTTGCACAGGCACGAGATAATATTGAAATTGTTGGTTCCTCTACGGTATATCCGTTTGCAACCACCGTTGCTGAGCATTTTGCCAAGAAAACCGGTATGCCAGCCCCCAAAATCGAATCCACTGGTACTGGCGGCGGCATGAAGCTGTTCTGTGCCGGTGCAGGTATTGATAGCCCTGACATCACCAACGCTTCCCGCCGCATGAAAAAGAGCGAAATGGATACCTGCCAGAAAAGTGGCGTAGGTGACATTACGGAAGTCAAAATTGGTTTCGACGGTATCGCCATTGCCAACGCCAAGAATGCACCTGAAATCAAACTGTCCCGCCGTGAATTGTATCTGGCGCTGGCAAAAGATGTTCCAACCGGTGCCAATGGTGAACTGCAACCTAACACCTACAATACCTGGAAAGACGTTAACCCTGCGTTGCCAGATACCCCGATCACCGTGATTGGCCCGCCACCAACTTCCGGTACCCGCGATGCGCTGGCTGAACTGGGCATGACCAAAGGTTGCCTGTTGTTCAAGGGTATGCCAGAGCTGAAAAAGAAAGACGAAGACGCTTTCAAGAAAGCTTGTACTACGGTTCGTGAAGACGGCCACTACGTCGAAGCTGGCGAAAATGACAACCTGATCGTGCAAAAACTGCAAGCCGATCAGCAAGCTGTTGGTATCTTCGGTTACAGCTACCTCGACCAGAACCGTGACAGCATCAAGGCTGCCCCAATTGATGGCGTGGAAATCAGTTACGACAACATTTCTACCGGCAAATATCCGCTGTCCCGCCCACTGTTCTTCTATGTCAAGAACAGCCATGTTGATCAGGTTAAAGGTATCCGTGAATACATGGCTGAATTTGCCAGCGATGAAGCACTGAACCCGGATGGCTACCTGGCTGAAAAAGGTCTGGTTGCATTGCCTGCATCAGAAAAGGCTGCATCTATTGCAACGGCCAAAGCCCTGACGCCAGTCTCTGCTAACGTGTTGAAATAATAAAGCCTCTCCACGAAAGGGTTTGAAGGGCAGCCTGGCTGCCCTTTTTTTCACCTGATATGAAGCTTTAACAAAGCTGCAAAATAACAGTCATTTCAGTGTCATAAGCGGCTTATAACCTGTCGGGATAAAATCGGAAGGAGTTTATCCATGACTGCTGCAATTCGACATGACAACCATTTGCGCCCCCATCTCCCGCAATTACGGGTAGAGCTGGCGGAGACCCCGAAGGACATTCATGCGTCCCAACGTTTGCGCTATGAAATCTTTGCCCTGGAACAGGGGGCGCAGCTTGATAGTGCTGATGAAGGCATTGACCGTGACTATTACGATGACTATTGCCACCATTTACTGGTACGCCGGATGGACACGGATGAAGTGGTTGGTTCCACGCGCATCCTGACCATGGATAATGCGCGGCGGGCGGGCAGTTTTTATTCCGAAAACGAATTTGACTTAAGCGGCCTGATTCCATCATTGCGTGGCAATGTCATTGAAATCGGGCGCACCTGTATCCGTAGCGATTTCCGTAATGGCGCAGGCATCGGTATGTTGTGGATGGGGCTTGCCCAGTTCATGGAAATGCACCGGATTGATTTCATGTTTGGTTGCGCGAGTATCAGCATGAATGATGGTGGTGCACAAGCACTGGCGATTATGCAGGAAGCCCGCCAGCGTCATCTGGCTCCGCTGGAAATGCGGGTCAGCCCTCGGGTGCGTTTGTTGCCTGTGCAAGCTGCCGGGAAGCTCCAGATTCCACCGCTGTTGAAAGCCTATCTGAAACTGGGCGCATGGGTAGGCGGTGAACCTTGCCTCGACCCTGATTTCAATGTGGCGGACATTTTCATCCTGCTGGATGTGAATAACCTGAATACCCGTTATCACCGTCATTTTGTGCAGGGTAATGCGCAAAAAGCGCCAGCAGAAGCGGGTAAGCAATTGAAAGCTGCCTGAGCGAGGGCTGTTCGCCCCCTGTTACATAACTGTCACACAATCGTCACTGTCTTGCAGCATTGCCTTCGCAAAATGACAACATGTCCACTGCAAGATAGGGAACTTTGTGTCCAAACCCCCATTACAACTTGTCAGCAACAAAACCCGGCTGGCGGTCGTCACCGAGACCTGGCCGCCGGAAATCAATGGGGTGGCGCATACCATCAGCCGTCTGGTCGGCGGTTTGCGGGCGCGGGGTGACTATCACATCCAGTTGGTGCGCCCGCGCCAATCCATGCAGGACAAACCCGTTCACGAACACGATTTAAGGGAACACCTCGTCAATGGACTGACACTCCCTTTTTACAGGGAAGTCCGCCTGGGCTTCCCGCAATACAACGCGCTCAAGCACCTGTGGAAAAAACAGCGCCCGGACATCGTGCAGATCGTTACTGAAGGCCCGCTCGGCTATTCGGCGATGAAGGCCGCGAAAAAGCTCAATATCCCGGTGATCAGCGATTTCCACACCAATTTCGACCAGTACAGCCGTTATTACCGTCTGAGTGGCTTCTTCAATCTGGCGAAACGCTATTTGCGCCACGTCCACAACCAGACGCTGGTCACGCTAGTCCCCACCCGCGAACTGCAACAGCAGCTCAGCGCCAATGGGTACACCAAGCTCGGCATCCTCGACCGTGGTATTGACGTGCAGCGCTTCAACCCGCAGCGCCGCAACCCGGCCTTACGCGAACAACTGGGTGTGGGTGACGACCAGCTACTGGTCACGCTGGTATCACGCATGGCGCAAGAAAAAAACCTC
>JBBIHI010000270.1:0-2857 GCA_037447095.1 Thiotrichaceae bacterium | reverse complement strand
ATCAATACTATCAACACCTCCCGCAGCACCACCACGCACCTTAGCGTCCCGATTGAAACCATCCAGCGCCTGCTCAACCTGACTGGCGAACTGATCACCTCCACCAGCCAGATTGCCGAGCATGTCCAGCATATCCTCGGCTGCGGCAAGCAGTTACACAAACAGGACGAACACATCCGCCAAATGCTGGACGAACTGGGTGAAGCCATTGACCAGCAAACCAGTGAGCCGAACCCGGCCAGCCCGAGCATTGCCACTACACCCGCAGAAAGCGGGCAAACGGAATCCTGGCATCCCGAATTGGAGGGCTACAACGAACTGCACAGCACCACTAACTTGCTGACCGAATCCATTGCCGACAACCGCGCACTCAACCACGACCTGCAACAGCAAATACGGCAAATTTCCGAACAGGTTTACCAGCAGCAACGCCTGCAACGGCAATTGAGTGAAACCATCCTGCGCACCCGCCTGATTCCGGTACAATCCATCGCTGCACGCATGGAACGGACTGTGCGCGAAACCTGCCGCCGCACTGGCAAGCAGGCCGAGATCACCATCCATGGCCAAAACCTGCAAGTGGATACCGACATCCTGCAAGGGCTGACACCGCCACTGCTACACATGCTGCGCAATGCCATCGACCACGGCATTGAATCGCCGGAACAGCGCCAGCAGGCAGGCAAACCCGCTGCCGGGCAGATTACCCTGCGTTTTGAGCAAAAGGGCAGCCACATACACATGAGCCTCAGCGACGATGGGAAAGGGCTTGATACCAGCCGCATTCATGCCCGCGCACTGAAACGCGGCCTGATCAGGGCAGATGAAAGTCTTGACGAGGAAGCCAGTTGGCGCCTGATCCTGCAACCCGGCTTTTCCACCTGCGAAGAAGTCAGTGAAATTTCCGGGCGCGGTGTCGGGATGGATGTCGTACAGTCTGCGGTTGAAAACCTGCAAGGTTTGCTGAATATCGAAACACTGCCGGGGCAAGGCACCAGCATCCACATTCAGGTTCCCCTGACCCTGATTGCCACCCACGCCCTGCTGGTGCGTAGCGGCGGCAATCTGCTCGCCATTCCCAGCAGCACCATCAAACAACTGCTGTACGTTTCCGCACAGGAACATATCACTGAGGATCAGGCATGGCACATCCTGTATCAGGAAAATCAGCTCGAAGTCCTGCAACTGGCCCACCTTCTCAGCTGGGCTAATGAACCGCCTGATTTCAGCCAAGGGCATTCCCTGCTGATCATTGAAAGCGAACATAAATTACATGCGCTTTACGTCGAGGAAATCCTGCAACCACGCGACATTGTGGTTAAAAGTCTGGCTCCCTGGCTCAATCTGAACCAGGGTGTCAGCGGTGCATGTATCCTCGCCAATGGGGCAGTTGCCCCGGTACTGGATACCTTGCGCCTGCTGCGTAACTTTGACCATGGTTTGCTGGCCATGAACAAACGGCAAACGCCCAAAGCCGAACTCCACACAGCGACACCACGCATCCTGATTGTCGACGATTCACTCAGTAACCGTACATCCGTCAACCTCATGGTGGAACAGATGGGCTATCAGGCCGTGACGGCTGTCGACGGGCTTGATGCCTTGCAACGCCTGCACGAACAAACTTTCACACTGGTATTGACCGACCTTGAAATGCCGCGCATGAATGGTCTGGAAATGACCCAGGCGATCCGCATATGGCCTGAGCGGCAACACCTGCCGATTATCATGATTACTTCCCGCAGCACCCACAAATACCGGCAAATGGCGCAACAGGCCGGGGTAGATGATTACCTGACCAAACCGGTATCAGCACAAACCCTTAAACAACATGTACAGAAATGGATCAGAACCCAACTGGCCGCATGAGAACCATGGAGATAAGCATTTAATGTCCGCAACCCAAGAAGCCGTCCATATCTGCCTGTTTGAACTGGCCGACAAGGATCAGGCCGCTATCCAGCGCGTTGTCAGCTTTGGCGCAAGCCAGGGCAAACCTTACGTTATGAACCCCTCCATCGACACATCCGCCATTGTCATTTTCCCTGACAATTGCCCGCCACCATCAAGTCAGGCCATCCATATCTGTATCGGGGAAACGCAGGGAATCAAGCATGACTTTTCCCTGCCCCGCCCATTACTGGTCACTCGGGTCATGCGGGTACTGGATGACGCCATACAATGCTTGCAATCACGCCCGACCCCCACAACTCCAACATCCGACACCCTTCCAGAACAGGCGGTTGCACCACCTGAAACCCAAGAGGCAACAACGCATTACGCATACACTGCTTTAGTAGTAGACGATAGTGCCGCCATCCGCAAACAATTGGAAATCGAATTGCGTAACGCTGAAATAATGGCTGAATTTGCAGAAACCGGCGAAGAAGCACTGGAAAAATCCGCAGCCAAACAATACGACCTCGTATTCCTGGATATTGTCATGCCGGGAATCGACGGCTACGAAGTTTGCCGTCAAATGCGTATCCGGAAGGAAATGAAAAAAACCCCGATCATCATGCTGAGTGGAAAAACCTCCCCGCTGGATGAGGTGCAAGGCGTCATTGCTGGTGCATCAACCTACCTGACCAAGCCGGTCAAACATGAGCATTTCCAGCAAACTTTAAAACGGGTATCGAAATGGCTTAGCAACTTTGCCCAATAGGGGCAAAGTCCTAACATCGTGTGCATGGCTTTCCCATGAGGTGAACCAGTGCTTTTGCAACAGGTAAAAAGGAAAGCCCCGCATGGCATGTTATTGTCAGGCGGGGCTTCGGTTTGGGTGCCTGGCGTTGACCTACTCTCACATGGGGAGACCCCACACTACCATCGGCGATGCTGCGTTTCACTTCTGAGT
>JBBIHI010000269.1:0-2869 GCA_037447095.1 Thiotrichaceae bacterium | reverse complement strand
CCTGACCATCAGCGCCGTGCAGGACGGCAAGGTGCTGGACAGCTTCAGCCGCGAAATCGGCTTTCGCAAACTACGCAAGTCACCGCAGGAAATCTGGTACATCAACGACCAGCGCATCCTGCTCAAGGGCACAAACTATATCGCCAACCAGTGGCTGGCAGACATGAAAGCGGAGGATTTCCGCCGTGACATCCAGTTGATGCTGGACGCCAATGTCAACACCGTCCGCGTCCATGCCCACATTACCTCCCCCGAGTTTTACCGGCTGTGTGACGAAATGGGCCTGATGGTATGGCAGGATTTCCCGCTGCAATGGGGTTACCAGGATACGCCGGAATTTCACCAGCAAGCCGTTTCGCAAGTTGGCGATATGATCCGTCAGTTTGGCCAGCACCCTGCCATTATCCAATGGACGCTGCACAACGAACCACCGTGGGATGCGGACTGGATGAAGTGGAAATACAAGGACGAATACGACCCACAGCAGAACAAGGCGCTGGACGACGAGATGTATCAGCAAGCCGTTGCGCTGGACAAAACCCGCCCGGTCGAAAAGATTTCTTCCACAGCATCGCACCCGTGGCTGGGTTGGTATTCCGGCAACTGGCTGGATTACGCCAAACCAGCGAAGCAGGCCACCATTGCTGAATTCGGCGCACAGGCGCTACCGGATAAAGCCACATTGGAGAAAATTCTGGGACACGAGTCCAGGCTGCCGGAAACCGACGCCGACTGGGCGGAATGGGGTTTCCACAACTTCCAGCGCAAGGAAACCCTGGAAATCGCCAAGGTGTCCGAAGGCAAAACGCTGGACGAATTCATCGCCAACACCCAGCAATATCAGGCGCAACTGCTCCAGCTCGCGGCGGAGTCTTACCGGCAGCAGGCATACCGCCCGATTGGCGCGTTGTTCCAGTTCATGCTGGTGGAAGACTGGCCGTCGATGAACTGGGCTGTCGCTGATTTCTGGCGCAAACCCAAGCCGGGTTATTTCGCCTTGCAACGCGCCTATCAGCCTGTCCTGCCCAGCCTTACCTGGAAAAAGGTGAAATATGCTACAGGCGAACCGGTAAAGATTGGGCTGTGGGCACTGAACGACAGTTTTTCCAGCTACCCAGCTACCCACTATCGGATCACGCTGTTACAAGGTGACAAAAAGCTGGATACTCAAAGTTGGCAAATGGATCTTACGCCCGATATGCACCAGCACCTGCAGGATTACACCGCTCCCGTGCGGGAAGCAGGCAATTACCGCCTCACAGCAGACATCAGCGACGCACAGGGCAAGGTTATCAGCCGCAACGAATACCGTTTTACCGTCCAATCACAACAATAAGACGTACTGTTATGGGATTCTATTTCGACAAGTTTGAAGACCGCAAACCCGAGCCGCCATTGCCCTATTCCGCTGTCACGGAAGGCATCTGGCAGTTTCTTGCCGTCATCGCCATGACCCTCGGCGCATGGTATCTGTGGTGGCGCTGGACACAATCGCTGAACCCTGACGCCATGTGGTACGCCCTGCCGCTGGTCATTGCGGAAACAGCCTCCTATTTCGGCCTGGGTCTGTTCGTCTTCAACCTGTGGAAGGTAGAGGACTACGAACAACTGTCGCCACCGGCCAACTACAACGAAGTGGTGTGCTCGGATCATGCAGAAGACCGCCCAATCAAGGTAGACGTATTTTTCCCCACCTACAACGAAGAAATCGAACTGGTGCGTTTGAGCATCATCGACGCAAAAAAAGTGACTTACCCGTACCCTATCGACCTGAACATTTTCGTGCTGGACGACGGTAAACGTCCGGAAATGAAACGTGTCGCGGAGGAAGAAGGTGTTGGCTACATCACGCGCACCAGCAACATCGGTTTCAAGGCAGGCAACCTGCGTAATGCGATGGAACAGACCCACGGTGATTTCATCGTCATCTGTGACGCCGATACCCGTCCGTTTCCGACCATTCTGGAACATACGCTGGGCTATTTCCGTGACCCGGAAGTGGCGTGGGTACAGACCCCGCAGTGGTTCTTCGACTTGCCGGAAGGTAAGCGCCTGCCCGATTTCCTGGGCAAATACCTGAAAGCGCCGGGCCGCTGGCTGGGCAAGGGCGTGGAAGCCGTCATCGGCGAAGTGCACGTGGGCGAAGACCCATTCGTCAACGAACCGAAAATGTTCTACGACATTATCCAGCGCCGCCGCAACTGGGCGAATGCCTCGTTCTGCTGTGGCGCAGGCTCGATCCACCGCCGCGAAGCCGTCATGGAAGCCGCCCTCAAATGCTATTCCGACACCATCGAACATCAGGTCGGCAAGCAGTCGAAGCAGTTGCAGAAACTGATGGGCGGGCATGAACCCGACAGCAATCTGGTGCAGGAAATGCGCCATCAGGTGGCGGGCGAACACGAATTCACCCCCTACCGCTTCCACGTTTCCGAAGACATTTACACCTCCATCGTGCTGCACTCAGACGAAGACCGTCACTGGAAATCGGTGATGCACCCGGCGGTCGAATCCAAGATGCTGTCGCCGCAGGATCTGCTGAGCTGGACGGTGCAACGTTTCAAATACGCGGGCGGCACGCTCGACATCGCCAAAAACGACAGTCCACTGACCCGCAAGGGCATGAGTTGGCCGCAGCGCCTGATGTATGGCGCAACCATCTGGTCGTACCTCGGCGGTATCTGGAATGCGATTTTCCTGATCGCGCCACTGGTTTATCTGTTCAGTGGCATCGCGCCAGTCAGCGCCTATACTGGCGATTTCTTCAAGCACATCCTGCCGTTCCTGATTTTCATGGAGCTGGCCTTCATGGTCGGCACCTGGGGAATTGCAGGCTACCGCTCCAAGGCCAGCTACCTGTCATTTTTCC
>JBBIHI010000268.1:0-2888 GCA_037447095.1 Thiotrichaceae bacterium | reverse complement strand
ACGCCCGGCGACCGTAGCAACTTCCTTGGTTGCCGTCTTGCCCTAGGTCATTCGAGCTCAGGGGCGGCGGAGCCGCCAACAGGAAAAGAGCAGGCTGGCAGCAAGCATGGGCAGGCGCGTCGCGGAGCAGCGCCAGACCATGATGGCAGCCAGACTGCGGTGGGTCGGGCAGGGCAGTGGCTAAAATCGGCAATCAACAAACTGACAGGTAAAGAATGAGATACAAGTTCTACCACATTCCGGCAATGTTCCCCGACCAGGCCGAAGCGGAGTTGAACCGCTTTTGTACCGAACACCACGTACTCCAGACCGAGCGTGAATTCGTCGCCGACGGTTCCAACAGCTATTGGGCAATCTGCGTCATGTACTCCGACAACAGCGGCTCACTGGTAGCCAGCCGGGATACCCGCAAAAACCGCGTGGACTACAAGGAAGTCCTGAACGCGGAGGATTTCTCCGTTTTCAGTGAGCTGCGTGATTTGCGCAAGCAAATCGCCGACCGCGAAGGCACGCCGGTCTACAACATTTTCACCAACGAACAACTGGCGGAGATGGTGCAGCAACGCACCACCAGCAAAACCGCGCTGGGCAACATCAGTGGCATTGGTGCAGCCAAGCTGGAAAAATATGCCGACGAATTTCTTGCCTTCCTGACCGGGCAATTCGCTTTCAAGGGCGTTGACCCGCCACCCGCCGATGAGACGTAAATGCATCACCCTGGGGGAGATTGCCGACTACAGCAACCTGAGTCTGGCTTTGCACAAAGCGGCCAAGGGTAAGCGCTACCGGGGTGATGTGCAGCACTTCATGCAGCACCCCGAAGCTAACCTCAATCGGCTGGGCGCAGACATCCTGCAAGGCAAGCTACCCTATGGCCGTTTCCGCAGTTTCCCCATCCGTGACCCCAAACCACGCATCATTCACGCCGCCTGCTTTGAAGACCGCATCTTTCACCACGCCCTGATGAACCATGCCAGCCCGGTGCTGGAAACCGCGATGCTCCCGACCAGTTATGCCTGCCGCCCCGGCAAAGGCGTGCATCAGGCGGTCAAACAGGTGCAATCTTACCTGCAACGCTTCCCGTATTACGGCAAGGTGGATGTGAATGCCTATTTCGCCTCCATCCCTCATGAAAAATTGCTGGCAGTGCTGTTGACCCGCTTCAAGGGCGGGGAACTCCTCGCACAATTGCAGCCGTCGGCGTAAAAAGCGTTTTCTGCAACGCAGGCAGCATTGGGAAGTACACTATCTGGCAGGCAGGATCAACGCCACACAGTTACAACTGGCCTACGCATCAGTGCAAGCCATTACCGAACATACCGACAGTTTGGGTTGGCGGCGTGAAAATTTACGGCGTTATCCGGCTTTGGATGTGTAAAATGAAACCGGGTAACAGATCGAAAGGCAGCGCGTGGTGCGCGGCGGCTCGTGGAACAACGAAGGCAGGAACTGCCGATCCGCTATTCGCAACAGGAACACGCCCGGCAACCGTAACAACAACCTTGGTTGCCGTCTTGCCCTAGCTCGGCATGTGGTTGGAATGCACATGAATGACCAGATCGTTATCCGGTTTTGTCGCAAGACAAGCAAAAAGCAAGGCCACCGGTACGTTAGTAGGGCGAGTGGATACCACCCGAAAGCCTGCCGGATGGCCGCCCTTATCCGATGGAACTTATGGACTACCGTAACCACCTCTCGCCACCCCAATTTCCCGCCACCTGGGCATCCGCCTGGGGCGAAGACCGCCATGGCCTGTGGATGAACCTCACCTATCAGGGCGCAACCCTCACCTTCCGCTGGATCATCCCCGGCACATTCATGATGGGTTCGCCCAAAGAATACAAACAGCGTTATGACTGGGAGGATTACCACGAAGTTACGCTGGAGCGGGGCTTCTGGCTGGCGGATACACCGATTACACAGGCATTCTGGCAAGCAGTGAATGGCGACAATCCCAGTAACTTCAAAGGCGACGATTTACCGGTAGAAAAAGTCAATTGGGATGACGTACAGGTATTCATCCAGAAACTTAACCAGTTTCACCCTGATCTGTCAGTACGTCTGCCGTGGGAAGCCGAATGGGAATATGCCTGTCGAGCCGGAACCACCACAGCATTCCATTTCGGTGATGAAATTGATGCCAGTAAAGCCAATTACCGGGGCGTTTGGGAAGTGAAGGACATCAAGAGTTACGAAAATGGCAAGGAATGGGGTAAGGATGCTCAAAAGAAAACCACCCCCGTCAAAAGCTATCCGCCCAATCAGTGGGGCTTATACGACATGCACGGCAACGTATGGGAATGGTGTGAGGATGAATGGCAAGAACACCTCGGTACGGAGCCAGTCACTCTTAGCCCCTCTCCCTCGGTGAGAGGGGTTGGGGTGAGGGAATCCCCGGAGGGCGAGCAAGGGCGGCGCGTGGTGCGCGGCGGCTCGTGGTTCAACGGAGGCGGGGTCTGCCGATCCGCTTTTCGCAACAGGTTCACGCCCGGCAACCGTTACGGCAACCTTGGTTGCCGTCTTGCCCTAGGTCATCCGAGCTCAGGGGCGGCGGAGCCGCCAAACAGGTAAGAGCGGACGGCGAGGACGCGGACAGGCGTGGCGCGGGCGACACGACAGGCCGTGGCAGCGCCGGGAGCGGGGTAGTGTTAGCCACCGCTGTTCCGGTGCGCCAGTTTGCTGGCTTCCCCCCCCGCTGTGGCGCTTGCCGTGCGGGTTCCACTCACTACGCAGGTGCACTTTCCGGCTGGTGGGCTGACTTCATCGAAGAACAACAAGCCGGAAACAGTAACGTGATTGTGGGCAGGTATTGGAAATACAGGGCAGAACGAAACCGCCGGAACATTCCAAACAATCAAATAAAAACACTGGGCGCGGTGTGTAACATC
>JBBIHI010000267.1:0-2935 GCA_037447095.1 Thiotrichaceae bacterium | reverse complement strand
CAAGTTCCGCATCATTGCTGAAGGGATTTGCCTGCCGGATGTGCCGGAGGCGGCCATTGCCCGTTACCCGCATATTCAGGCGGGGATTGCGGAACTACGTGCTGCCGGTTTCGGCATCCTGGTGAAGGATGCTTCGTTGGGTGGGCGTTATCCGGTCATGTGTGTGGCGCTGCTTAACCCGGAGGATCAGGGCTTGTATGCCAGTTTCGGCGCACACCCGCGTTTTGAGGTGGCATTGGAACGTTCCCTGACCGAGTTGTTGCAAGGCCGTGCGCTGGATCGTTTGTCCGGCTTTTCCGAACCCAGTTTCGAGCTGGACGATGTGGCTTCCCCGCAAAATCTGGAAACCCATTTCATTGATTCCAGCGGCCCGGTGCATTGGGATTTTCTGTGGAACAAGCCGGATCATGATTTCGTTGACTGGAACTTCAGCGGTACGACCGAGGAGGAATGCCAGTATCTGATGGAACGTATCCATGCCGAAGATTACGACATCCATATCATGGATTACGGCCATCTGGGGGTGTATGCCTGCCGTATTATCGTGCCGGGTATGTCGGAAATCTATCAGGTTGATGATCTGGAATGGGATAATAACAGTACCGGCAATGCGGTGCGTGGAGCCATCCTGAACCTGCCGGAACTGGATGAGGAACAATGCGTCGAGCTGTTCGACACCATCGAGGAGCTGGGGCTGGATGAGCATCAGCCTGTTGCGGCATTGATCGGCCTTGCGCCTGACCCTGGCACCTTATGGGCGGATTTGCGTATCGGCGAGCTGAAAACCCTGCTGGCGCTGGTCATGGATGATGATGAGGCGATCCGTGAAGGCTGCCAGTGGATACGCCATTTCGAGCAGATCAATGACGGGCGCCGCCGTGTGTACCGTTGCCTGGAAGCCTTGCTGGATATGGATGACCCGGACGGCTATGCGCCCAATATCGGCCTGCTGTATGGGAACGATACCTTGGGGAAAGCGCAAGGCTTGCTGGACGGTAGCTTGCGCTTCTGGGGAGTTGAAGCGCCGACGCTGGCGTTGCATGGCTGTGTTACCCACCAGAAATTGCTGGATGCTTACCGCAAGGTTCACCCTGATTTACAGGCAGGAAGCCACGTTTAAGCAGCTTCCTGCCTGCAATGATGGTCAGCCAATACGCGGGGGGTTATTGCAGGCAACGGTAATGCAGACCGTGGTTGTTGCGCAGGTACTGGCCGGGACGGTGTAGAACCCGCCTTTCTTGTGACTGATGGTCGGATATTGGTAACGGAGATTGCACAGGTTGGCAGGGGCAGTCTGCGCCACTTGCTGGCAGTGCGGGCGGTAAGGCGCAGACCTGACAAACTTTTGCTTGCCATGCTGGGCTTTTGGTGCTGCTTTAACGACTTTCGGCGGTGGTGTGTACGGGACGCCTACGTCAATGACATGCCACTCATTATACGAGCCGCCCATACCCCAATGTGGGCTGGGTGGGGCAGGGATGAACTGATAGTGGTGGGAGGAATGGTCGTAGTCCCCGTCTTTCCCGCCCCTATGGTGTGGTTGATGGTCTGTGCAGGCACCTGAGTTATGGCATCCACCTCCTTGGTGAGGATGTTGTTCCCAATGTTGGCGATGTTGTACTTCATGCCAGCCATTCCATCCGTCGTGCTCTTGCCGGTGATGCTTGAACTCCCCTCGATCCCTGAAACGGAAGTCACCGCGATGTTCAACCCTGGACTCATCGTGACCCCTGAAATGGAAATCGCTACGGTGTTCTCCCCGGAACTCCCCATGATCCCTGAAGCGGAAATCGCTACGGCGTTCGCTGCGGGATTCATCGTGGCCTTTGAAGCGGAAATCACCACGTTGCCCGACTGAACGGAATCCATGATTTTCCATCGAAACCGGCATCGGGCGGGATTCGCGGCGCTCCATGCGGGGTGCAAAACCACCGTCGTTCATGCCGTGGGCAGAGTGGAACCCACGCTCTTCCATGCGATGGATTGGGGTAAACTCGGGATGTTCCATGCGACGGATTGGGCTGAATTCGTGATCCATCCGGCGAATTGGACGGAACTCAGGACGCTCCATCGGATGAATTGGCGTAAAAGCAGGGCGTTCCATCGGACTGGGGCGGAAAACATGCCCCTCCATGGAGCCGGAGAATGCGTGATCCGGGTGGGACATGGGGGAATGGTGATCACCGCCTCCGCAGGCTGGGCCGCACCCATCAGCGTATGCATTGCCTGCTACCAATGCTGCCGACAGGCAGGTCAGGGTGGTTATGGTTTTTTCCATGGCGAAACTCCTTTTGCCGTTTCACATATAAGGTTTACGTAACATTCCTTGTCTTTAATCTTGTTTATGCGCCAAATTTATCTTTGATTAAAAGTCCATCTGTAATATTTTTCGTATTTATAATTATAGGCGGGGGGAGAATGGTGAAGTTGCACCTCGCCGGGAGTATTAGACCGTTTGTCGGTGGAGCCACATTTGGTGGGCGAACTCTGCGCGAAAGGTTCGTGGTATTTGAATATGCTGCGGTTTATTTCCCCATTTTTTCTCCCGTAAATGACACATCCAGTGGCGAATCCGTCACCTCCCACTGCCCCTTGGCAGCGTTTTCCCCTGTGCCACTGTTGAACAACACATAGCTGTATTTGCCGTAATGCGGCAGCTTGGCCAGCATCCTGCCCAGCCCGTCGGGGGTGGCGGCATCCAGCAGCACGATGTCCTGTTGCCCCGCTCGCAAGGCCAGTGCCAGCGTATGCAGTCCGCAAGTGTAGTTGACGCTGTTGAGCGTGTAAGCGGCATCGGTCAGGCGGAACGGTTCCTTCGCCCGCTCCAGCAAACCTTGCAATGCCTGATTGTCACCGCCCAGCAAAATGACTGTGCCGGTATCCGGCAATGGCTCGTCGTCATATTGCACGCGCAAATCCTTGTCGCTGGCTTTCA
>JBBIHI010000266.1:0-2949 GCA_037447095.1 Thiotrichaceae bacterium | reverse complement strand
AGAACATAACCGGATCAGGATCGTGACCGAAGGCCGCAAAGAGCGGATCGAGGTCAACCCGGCGTTACTGGCAGGGTAGGAGCTGCTGACACAACATAAAAAACCAAGGAGCCGGGGAAACCCGGCTTTTTTGCGTCTGCCCGAAGTGTAGCAACTGTAGCAAGCGTAGCAGTAGCACTTGCTACACTTTGCCAAACATCCAAACCAATACGAATCAGTCAGTTACAGACACAGAACCGCGAAGTGTAGCAAGTGTAGCAGTAGCAACTTGCATGGGAGACACTGACACCGCAGAAAAACACACTTGGGGACAGTTTTCATGCAGCTATGTGAAGGTTAGAAAAACCATCAAACAGGGGGGTTAGAAATCAGAATGTTTGTATCGTAGTTTGTATATTTTCCACAACCTATTTAAAAGCATCGTTTAAAGCAATAAGTTACAGCCATATTTGCAATCCCTTCCTTTCAAAGCCCTTGCAGGCAGCAATCTGCAAGGGCTTTTTTATTTGCACCGAGCCTCCACTTTGTCGGGAAAAACTTGCCCCTTATCGCCCTCCTACCTATGCTAGAAAAGTGGTTCCCATACCAAAAATAATTGACTAAACAAGACCAGTCCAATGAGCGCCTACAATTACAACAACCTGAGACTCCTGCAAATCCTCGATGCGATTGTGCTGGCCACCATACTGGGCATTGTCGCCCTGCTGGCCTGGGCAAGCCTGGACAATATCTCCGCCACCATCCAGCAAACCTTGGCAACACCTGCCGCAGATGCCGGGAATATGCACACCACGCTGCTGCAACTGCGCGGAAAGCTTGCCCTGCATACCCAGCAAACCCTGCTCTCGATCTTTACCGCAACCGGCCTGCTACTGTTGGTGCGGCTGTACTTTTCCTACCGGATTGGCCTCATTGCCCAGACCGCCCGCACAGCCCAGCAAATCGCCGAAGATGCCGTCAGGACTAAGGCCCGTTTCCTGGCCACCATGAGCCATGAAATCCGCACCCCCATGAATGGCGTCATCGGCATGACCCGCCTGCTGATGAATACGCCGATGAGCAAGAAACAAAGCGAATTCGTTGAAAGCATCCACCTCAGCGGCGAACACCTGCTCACCGTCATTAATGATGTGCTGGATTTTTCCAAGATCGAGGCAGGCAAGCTCGACCTGAAACGGGAACCTTTTGAATTGCGTTCCTGCGTGGAAGAAATCCTCAACCTGCTCAATGCCAAGGCGCTGGAAAAAAACCTGGAACTGGTTTACACCGTTGACCCGACGGTACCGCTGTTTATCGAAGGTGACATGGTGCGCCTGCGGCAAATCCTCACCAATCTGGCGGGCAACGCCATCAAGTTTACCGACCACGGCGAAATCAGCATTTTCGTCACCGCCCGCAACCAGAACGGGCGCGAATACGAACTCGAATTCCAGATCAACGATACCGGCCCCGGCATACCGGAAGACCGTCTGGAAAGCATTTTCGAGCAGTTCAGCCGTGCGGATGACACCCTGAACCGCCGTTACGAAGGGACTGGGCTGGGTCTGACGATTTCACGCCATCTGGTGGAAATGATGGGCGGCAGGATTTGGGCGCAAAGTACCCTCGGGGCAGGCAGCCAGTTCCATTTCACCGTCAAGACCAGCAAGGCTGAGGGCAAGCTCAAACCGTTCCTGCGCACCAATATTCCTGAAATTGTCGGTAAACGCATCCTGGTCGTGGAAAACAATCCTGCCAGCAGCCAGTCCATGCAGAACTATTGCGCTGGCTGGGGAGCCAATGTCGATGTTGCCAGCACTACCGCTGACGCCATCAGCCGGATTGCCATCGGCAAGCCCTATGACGTTGCCCTGGTCGACAGTAACCTGCCCGGCAATACCCCGGTCGAATTCGGCAAATACATCCGCCAGCGTTTCAACAAACAGGAACTGCCGCTCATCCTGATTGCACCGCCCAACGACCGCCATCCCAGGGACATGATACGCGAGCTGTATAGCCTGTACCTGACCAAGCCACTGACCCGCAGCCGCCTGTTTGACAGCCTGATGACCGTCATGGGTGAACTCAATCTGGTAACAGTGCGCCCGGAACAATCCCAATACAAACTCGGCGAACGTATGCCGCTGCACATCCTGCTGGCGGAAGACAACCCGATTAACCAGATTGTGGCATCCTCAATCCTGGATGACATGGCTTACAAGGCCGATCTGGTTGAGAATGGTCGGCAAGCTATCGAAGCCCTGAAAAAGAAAACCTACGATGTCGTTTTCATGGACATGCAGATGCCGGAAATGGATGGGCTGGAAGCAACCCGCCGGATCCGCGCCACCCTGCCCTCAGAACATCAGCCGATCATCATTGCCATGACGGCCAACGCCATGGAAAGTGACCGCCAGGAATGCATGGATGCAGGCATGAACGATTACATCAGCAAGCCTGTCTTGCCGGAAGCCGTCGACGCAGCCCTGCAACGCTGGTTCACGCCCAATAACAAAACAACAGGAAACCCTCATGAACTTGCTAACGCCTGAAGCCCTGCACAGCCTGCCCGCAGCGATCCTGCCACGTCTGGTGGACATGTTTGCCACGACCACCCCGGCCTTGCTGGACGAAATCCGGCAATACGCTTCCCAAGGAAAACTGAACGACATGGCCAAGTCCGCACATAAACTCAAAGGCTCCTGCGTCAGCCTCGGGGCGGAACGGATGGCACATATCTGCAAAGACCTGCAACACAAAGGCGAAGCCAACGACGCCACCAACGTTGCGGCTGACGCCGAAGAGCTGGCGACCCTTTACCCGCAAACCCTCGCCGCCATGCGTCAGGCGCTGTAAACATGAGCCACAAAATCCTGAGTACAGGCATCGTACTGTTGACGTTAACAGGATGCCAGGAAAGCACCCAAGGCCAGCAAACCACTATTGACCCGAAGGCGCGAATTTTGCCAG
>JBBIHI010000265.1:0-2964 GCA_037447095.1 Thiotrichaceae bacterium | reverse complement strand
AGACACGGCGGGCAATATGGTCATCCAGGCTAAAGTCCCGCTGGCAGAACTGAATGATTATGCCTCGCGCCTGAACTCACTGACGGGTGGGGATGGCAGTTGGGCTATCCAGTTCAGCCATTACGAACCAACCACGGAAAAGACCCAGCAGGAACTGATGGCACAGTACAAGGCCGTCGACGATTAATCGCCCCACCTTCTTTGCTTCCTGAACAAGAAAAAGCCATCAAACGGTGGCTTTTTCTTTGATCCGCTACCGACAGGCGCAGCATCTGCGACTTTCTCCTCTTTTCCTTGCGTAACAATTCCTTAAACAGGTATCTTGCACGCAGAGAGAACAAGGATATTGACCCTGGAGGAGAAGCCCATGCCGCAGCTCACGCGCATTTACGGGTTTATGGTTTTTATTGCCGCCCTGTTGCTGACACCCGTCATCCATAGCGGTCTGGCAGAGATATTCACCGGGCACAGCCCCACCTTCCTGAATGCCTGGGCAATGCTGCTAGCCATTGCGCCATTCGCCATTGCCGCTGTTGTCCGCTATTCGCGCTCGGGCAATACGCCACAGGACTGGCAAGCCACCCGCCAGCATTCCGACCTATGGCTGACCATCATGGGGCAAGGCGTGTTCTGGGCAATCATGCTGGTGCTACTGGCCATATACCCCGCATTTGCCAAAGCGGTTATCGGGCTGGAAAATACCGCCGCCATCGTGGTGCTGATGTCTTTCAGCGCCATCGGCGTCTTTATTGGCGGGCTGATTGCCGGACGCCTGTCGCAAACGCATGTGGAAACCGGCCTCGTACCGGTCGGTGCACTCGGCATCATGACGGGGTTGTTGCTGTTTGGCCTGCTGCCGGGCATTCCCTTGCAGGCATCAGTGTTCCTTGGCATCGGCATTATGGGTGGCCTGTTCGTTGTGCCATTACACGCACTGTTGCGCTACCACGTTGCGGATGAGGAACAACTCAGCAAAACCCTGCCACTCAGTGACATGGTGCAAATCCTGGTCATGCTGGTTTTCGTCAGCATCACCGCCGTGCTGGCGTGGATCGGGCTGGATAGCCCCTACCTGATGACACCAGTGCTGAGCGGCGTGACCATTGCCGGTGCGCTATACACCATTTATCACCTGCCCCAGTCCTTGCTGCGTTTTGTGGCCAGCCGCCTGTTCCATGCCCGTTACCGCCTGAAGGTGATCGGTTTTGAACACCTGCCTGCCCGTGGCGGCGTATTGCTATTGGGCAACCACATCAGTTTCATCGACTGGGCGCTGGTGCAAATGGCTTCACCGCGCCAGTTACATTTTGTCATTGAAAAGGGCTATTACGAACGCTGGTATCTGAAAGGCGTGCTCAACTGGTTTGGCGTCGTGCCCATCAGCAGCGGTGCGAGTGCTGATTCGCTGGAAAAAGTGACGGAGTTGCTGCAAGCGGGTGAAGCCGTGTGCCTGTTCCCGGAAGGTGCGATCAGCCGTACCGGGCAACTGGGCGAATTCAAACGTGGTTATGAAAAGGCGATAAAAAATACGGGGGCGGTAATTGTTCCGTTTTACCTGCACGGGTTATGGGGCAGCCGTTTCTCGCGCTCCAGCGGCTTCCTGCGCCAGAACCGCCAATCCGGTTTCAAGCGTGACATTGTGGTGGCGTTCGGCAAGCCCTTGCCTGCCAATATTCAAGCCTATGAGCTGAAACAGAAAATCTTTGACCTGTCGTTCACCTCGTGGGATGCCTATTCCCACATGATCGACCCGATTCCGCTCAACTGGCTGCGTTCGTCGAAACGGCGCGGGGTACGCATTGCTGCTTCGGACGTGATTGGCGAGCCGATGGGCAATCACCGTTTCATTACTGCCGTGTTCCGCTTCGCCGCCGAGATCAAGAAGCTCAGCCCGGAACAGAACATCGGTTTGCTGCTGCCCACCAGCGCGGGCGCGGCGATTGCCAACATGGCTGTGCTTTCGCTGGGCAAAACCATCGTCAACCTGAATTTCACCGCCAGTGCCGAAGCGATTAAAAGCTCGGTGGAACAGGCTGGCCTGCAAAAGGTTTACACCTCGAAACGTTTCCTCGACAAACTCAGGGAACGTGGTATCGACATCCCCGCCATCCTGCCCGACACCCCACTGATCTTTCTGGAAGAGCTGAAGGAAGGCATTCCCAAGACCAAGCTGCTCGGCACGCTGTTGATGGTGATGCTGCTGCCGACCCGCGTGCTGCAATGGCTGTACCTGCCAAAAATTGACATGGAATCCACCGCTGCCATCCTGTTTTCCAGCGGCAGTGAAGGCGCACCCAAAGGTATCGGGCTTTCCCACCGTAATCTGGCGGTGAACGCACGGCAGGTTGCCGATGCGCTCAATACCCTCGATAACGACGTAATCATGGGCACATTGCCGACCTTCCATGCCTTTGGCCTGCTAGCCAGCACATTGATGCCGCTTTCCGAAGGTATCCCCATCATCTGCCACCCCGACCCAACTGATGCGGTGAATATCGCCAAAGGCATTGCCAAATACGAAGCCACCTTGCTGTTCGGCACCAGCACCTTCTTCCGCCTGTATGCGAAAAACTCGCGCGTGCATCCGCTGATGTTCCAGAGCCTGCGCTACGTGGTGGCGGGCGCGGAAAAGCTGTCGCCGGACGTGCGCCGCCTGTTCCTCGATCGTTTCGGCAAAAAACTGCTGGAAGGCTACGGCGCAACCGAAACCTCGCCGGTCGCCTGCGTCAACCTGCCCGACCAGCTCGATACGCGCTACTGGAAAGTACAGGCAGCCAACAAGGAAGGCTCGGTTGGCCTGCCACTGCCCGGCACCAGCTTCCGCATCGTCGATCCAAATACGCTGGAAACCCTGCCCACTGGCACGGACGGCCTGATCCTGATCGGCGGCCCACAGGTGATGAAAGGCTATTTGCACAACCCGGAAAAAACCGCCGAAGCCATTGCCGAACTCGACGGCCAGCG
>JBBIHI010000264.1:0-2992 GCA_037447095.1 Thiotrichaceae bacterium | reverse complement strand
GCCTTGCATCCCGCCAGTGCAGGCGGGGTTTCCGTTTACCATCCCCACCACCATCCGGTTCCCGCACGCCCCACAGGATCAGGCCAACGCACACCAGCGCCGGAACCACGGCCACCCACATCACCAGCCGCAAGTCATGCGAATACCCGTACAGCATCAGCATCGCCAGCAACGGCCCGGCAAATGCCCCCACCGTATCCAGCGACTGGCGCACACCGTAGGCTGCATCCAGTAAGCCCGGCGGCGTCACGTCCGCCACCAACGCATCACGTGGTGCACCACGGATACCTTTGCCGATGCGGTCGATAAAACGCGCCACCACCACTTCCAGCGCCGTGTTCGCCAGCGGAAACACCGGTTTGGTCAGTGCAGCCAGCCCGTATCCGGTCAGCACCAACGCCTTGCGGGTGTGAAACCGGTCGGAAATGACCCCGGAAAATACTTTCATGATGGAAGCGGTCGCTTCAGCAATGCCTTCCACAATCCCGACTGTCAGCACCGACAGCCCCAAGGTAGCCGTGAGGTACACGGGCAACACAGCGTGGATGAACTCCGACGACATATCCATGAACAGGCTGACCAAGCCAAGCATCCAGACCGTGCGGGGAAGTTGGGGAAATCTCATGGGAAACTCCTGGGTTTTGTGTCTTGTACCGTTATTCGTGTGATGTTTGTTCACCGGTAGCCAATACCAGCAGCCCACCACAGGCATGGCTTCCCGTTACAGTATGCAATCAATGGCCAGGATACACTCCGTAGCGGTACCTGTAACAGGACTATACTCAAAGGTGTCCACCCATTATCAAAAGCGAGGTAAGGATCATGGGCAACACACTGGTGCAGGTAAAAACCTACCTTTTCGACAGCGCAGGCATCCGTCTGTATTTCATTGGCGACAACCCCGATGCACCGGAACTGACCTACAACGACGGCCAGATGGAGCACAAATTTTCCGGCACAGAGATTATCCGCGAACAAACCCAGTGCGGTGAGTTGGTTTCCGTGATGCTGGAAGTCATCCCCGACCTGAGCACAACCACCCTGTCACTGGCCTTGCCAGCCGCCAACCGTGATGAAAACATACGCTCAATCGCCGTGCAATCTTTCGCCGTGCGTACCACCAACCGTACCAGCATTGCGGGGCCGGATATTCTGGAAGGGCTTCTCCAAAGCTACGAAGTAATGTCGTTGGACGGGTTGGCGTGGTAAATGCAGCAGCCGCTATACCGGACGCATAGCCATACAAGCGGCGTGGGCGGGGCTGGTTTATTTGCGTAATCTGCTTCCAGTCTCAGCAACGGGAAATGGCGTCTTGAACAAACGCCGCCAGTAGTTTTGCAGCCAGTTACCGGCAGGTAATTCCGCTTGGGTTTGTGAATGGACTTCGCGGGGCGAATAGCCAAACGTCTGGTTAAACAGTGAGAAATCCACCGCAAAAGTGTCCCCTTCCCCATATTGGCTGAGCAATTCAATCAATGGCTGTTCGCGCGGGTAATGCGGCAGAACCGTTTTGATGAACCCCCGATCGCTCAGTTGGGTGATACCGACCACCTTACGCGCACGCTTGCGTTCGTCGCTGACATGCCAGGTAATAAAACCGCTTTCAGGAGTTTCTTGCTGATGTGAAATGGAATGCAGGGTAAACATCTTGTGCATGGCTGGCTTCTCATTGTGGTTGTGGCTACGTTGGAAACTAGCACGAAAATTTCATTCCTGCCTGAGTCCCGGATGAGCTGTATTTACGACTACACATCAAGGATGTGGGGATTGAAATCCTGCAATGATTAACAGTAGCGCGAGGGTATGGACTGATAGCTGAACTGGGCGCGGAACGGGCTTCGCTGGTTCCCGGCCACGGCGTGCGCATGTTGGACGGCAATTGTCTGGCGGGAACCGAACACCGCCTGAAGGTGTTGCGGGGTGAACGGGCGGCAGCCTTGCCGGGCAAATCGCTGGCAGTTTACGAACCGGCCAGCGGGTTGGTGACCGATGTGTTTCCCTGTGAAGACGGCCATGCCCAGGAGCGCAGCTTGCTGGGCGAAGTCCTGGAACGGGTCCGGTCAGGGGAAGTCTGGGTGGCTGACCGGAATTTTTGTACCCAGGGTTTTTTGAGCGGTCCGGCGCAACGGCAGGCGTACTTCGTGATCCGCGAGCATCAGAAACTGGCCTGGACAGCGTTGGCAGCGATGCGTCCCGCTGGCGCAACAGAAACCGGCAGCCTGAGTGAACAAGCCATTGGGGCCGGGGATGAACAGGGGCGCTGGCGGCGCATCCGGGTTGACCTGAAGCAGCCTACCCGTGATGGCGACCACTGCCTGCATATCCTGACCAACTTGCCGTTGAACCTCGCCAACGCTTGTCAGGTAGCCGAACCCTATCGCTGTCGCTGGACCATTGAAACCGCGTTCCAACATCTGGAACAAAACCTGAATTCGGAAATCAACACCCTCGGGTATCCCACGGCCCTGTCCGGCTTTTGCACCGCACTGGTCGCCTACAACGTTATGGCGGTGGTCATGGCCGCCATGCGCCAGACCCACGGCCAGACCCGGATTGACCGCGAATTTTCCAGCTACGCCATGGCTGAAGAAATTGGTGCCACCTACCGGGGAATGATGGTTGCCATTCCTGCCCCGCAATGGCGTTGCTTCCAAGCATTTTCCGTCGCGGAATTTTGTCAGCACTTGCTAGCTACCCGCCTGGCCGCGTTCCATAAGAAAAAACGGGGGGCTAAAAAGCCAGTGGGGAAAGGCGATTACGATAAACGCAAGCCCCATCTGTCCACCGTGAAGCTGTTGGCCGCTGCGAAAATCTCCTCACCTTGAAAGGGCTGGACGTGAAAACCTGCATTCCAAAGAGGGCGACCGCCGGTCGCCCCTACGGTGATGGCGTAGTTCTTGCATTAATTTAAAAAAGCAACTCCGCAGAGGCTAACCATGACAGCTATGCCACAAACGACAGAATTATTATCGATTCACTACAACCACCTGAT
>JBBIHI010000263.1:0-3009 GCA_037447095.1 Thiotrichaceae bacterium | reverse complement strand
CTCACCTGGACGGATACCCGGAATGAACGCACCAGCCTTTTTCAGGTTTTCTGCTGTTTCACGGGAATTAAATACCAATGCGGTATAGAAGAAACAGAAAAACACAATCGCAAGGGCGTACAGGATAACATACAGCGGTTGACCAGGTTGCAACATCTGGAAAAATCCTTGCAACCATTCAAACCCGTCCACCTTGCTCAGCCACTGCCCCAAAGTTGATGGGAACAGGATAATGCTGGAAGCAAAGATCGGCGGAATAACCCCTGCCATATTCAGCTTCAACGGCAAATGGCTGGACTGCCCCATCATCATCTTGCGGCCTTGCTGACGGTTGGCATAATTGACGGTAATCCGGCGCTGGCCACGTTCAACGAAAATAACCAGCGCAGTTACTGCCAAAACCAGCGCCAGCAGCAAAATAACCATGAACGGCGAAATTTCCCCGGTATTGGCCAGCTCCAAAGTGCCGCCCACAGCCGCTGGCAACCCGGCCACAATCCCTGAGAAAATGATCATGGAGATGCCATTGCCGATGCCACGTTCGGTAATCTGCTCACCCAGCCACATCAGGAACAGTGTGCCCGTCACCAATGTCACAACCGTGGTGATAATAAAGCTCATGCCAGGGTGCAGGGCGATAGTCTGGCCACCGCCAACGCTTTGCCCACCCAAGGCGATAGCCACACCCAGACTCTGGAACAAAGCCAAGCCAACAGTCCCGTAACGGGTATATTGGGTAATCTTGCGACGCCCTGATTCACCTTCCTTTTTGAGCTGTTCAAAATGAGGCACAACCGTCGTCATCAACTGCACGATAATGGATGCCGAAATATACGGCATAATACCCAGCGCAAACACACTCAAACGTTTGAGTGCCCCACCTGAAAACATGTTGAACATTCCCAGCACCGTACCGCTGTTCTCCTTGAAGAACTGGGCAAATGCTGCCGGATTCACACCCGGAACCGGAATATGGGCACCAATCCGGTAAACGATCAAAGCCAGCAGCAAGAACATCAGCCGCTGGCGAATCTCGACCATGTTTCCAAAGCCCCCCAAGGAAGCAGTCGGGTTTTTGCGCATGATATTATTATCCGTTATTCTTCGACCTTGCCGCCTGCCGCTTCAATCGCCTCACGTGCACCTTTGGTAACGCCAACACCCTTCACGGTAACAGCCTTGCTAACTGTACCCGACAGGATAATTTTGGCTTGCAGTGTTTGTGCGCCGATGACATTAGCTGCTTTCAGGCTCAACAGGTCAACAACATCACCTTCGACTTTAGCCAGTTCGCCCAAGCGAACTTCTTCAGTACGCAGGCCGATGCGGGAGATAAAGCCGAACTTTGGCAGACGGCGATGCATAGGCATCTGACCACCCTCAAAACCGCGCTTGTTGAAGCCACTTTTACGGGATTTCTGGCCTTTATGGCCACGACCGCAGGTCTTGCCCAGACCGGAACCGATACCACGACCTACTCGGGTACGCTCCGGGCGGCTGCCAGCTTCAGGCTGTAGTGTATTCAATCTCATCTTAAACTTCCTCAACCTTCAGCATGTAGGAAATCTTGTTGATCATGCCACGGTTTTCCGGGGTATCAACAACCGTTACCGGCTTGTGGATCTTGCGGATACCAAGACCACGGGCACATTGCTGATGACTATCCAGGCGACCATTCAGACTACGTACCAACGTAAGTTTGAGTTGCTTTGCAGAAGTCATGTCTTACCCCTTAATCTGTTCAACGGCCTTGCCACGCTTGGCAGCGATCATTTCAGGATCCTGCATGGAGGCCAGTGCCGCGATGGTTGCACGAACAACGTTACCCGCGTTACGGGTTCCCATGCACTTGGACAATACGTTGCGTACACCGGCAACTTCCAATACTGCACGCATTGCGCCACCAGCGATGACACCTGTACCTTCAGATGCAGGTTGCAGGTAGACACGTGCAGCACCCTTTTCAAACTTGATCGGGTATTGCAGGGTTCCCTCTACCAAGGAAACCGTTACCATGCTGCGACGAGCCTGATCCATTGCTTTCTGGATGGCCGCAGGAACTTCACGCGCCTTGCCATAACCAAAACCAACGCGACCATTACCATCACCGACCACGGTGAGGGCTGTAAAACTCATGATACGGCCACCTTTTACGGTCTTCGCAACACGATTGACCTGAACCAGCTTTTCTTGCAAACCGTCAGACGGTACTTGTGTATTTTCTGCCTTCGCCATTGGATAAACCTTTAGTTTCAATCCACCCCCGGTATGCCTGCGGCCTTACCGGAAGAACACCTTTAGAATTTCAGACCGGCTTCACGAGCGCCATCTGCCAGCGCCTTGATGCGTCCATGATATTTAAAACCAGAGCGATCAAAAGCAACGGAATCAATACCTTTTGCCAGCGCACGCTCAGCGACCAGCTTACCTACTGCGCTAGCGGCAGCAACATTGCCTGAGTAGTCCAGACCGGAACGCAGGTCTTTATCCAGCGTGGAAGCTGAAGCCAGAACCTGGGAGCCATCCGCACTGACGACCTGTGCATAAATATGCAGGGAAGTACGGTGAACACTCAGGCGGTTAACGCGCAGCTCGCGCATTTTCATGCGGCTGCGTTTACCACGACGAATACGGGATGTTTTCTTGTCCATCTTTAGTTCACCTTACTTCTTCTTCTTGGTCTCTTTACGCAGAATCACTTCGTCTACATATTTGACACCCTTGCCTTTGTAAGGCTCTGGTGGACGATATGCGCGAACTTCTGCGGCAACCTGACCAACCTTCTGCTTGTCGCTGCCACGGATAACGATTTCCGTCTGGCTTGGCGTTTCAACGCTCACACCTTCAGGCATCTCGTGGACAACCGGATGGGAGAAACCCAAACTCAGGTTCAACTTGTTACCTTGCGCTTGCGCACGATAACCAACACCCACCAGTTGCAGTTTCTTTTCAAAACCAGCACTCACACCGATAACCATGTTGTTGGCCAATGCGCGGGTAGTACCTGCC
>JBBIHI010000262.1:0-3031 GCA_037447095.1 Thiotrichaceae bacterium | reverse complement strand
CACATTCAGCGTTTGCCAATCGTTGTCGATAATGGGTAACAGTTGGGCTTTTTGGGCGGCATCCAGACGTTGCATACGCTGCGCTTTCGCCAAGGCTGCACGTAATTCAGCGTAGGCAATCAGGTGGGTACAGGTCTGTTCTGCTTGCTCAACCGCAACGGTGACTTGCTCCGAACCGGCTTCTTCCACATACAGTTTCAGCCACGCGGACGTGTCGAGATAAAGCAGGGGAATAGTCATCCACGGTCTTCCAGCAGTAAATCACTCAGCGATGCATCACCGGTCAGACGGATGCGTTGCGCAGCAGATAATCCCAGTGTTTTACCGCTTTGCCCGCGCCGTACCCAAGCTAATTTATCCAGGGGTTGCGAAGCGCGAAGTTGCAAATTGGGCGCTAACCGCGTCAAGCGTGCGACCGGATTACCGTGGGTCGTGACGATGATTTCCTCACCTGCCTGTGCATATTTCAGGTATTCGGAAAAACGGTTCTTCAATTCACGGACAGCGACATGCATAAACATATCCTCATTTGTAGCGACATTCGTAAATTGTAGCTACAAATCCTCAAGCTGACCAGCAACGCCAGCAAGGTTCCCGATGGACATGCAACCGATCTTCAAACAATCATCGGCGCATCAAAATCCGTCGCACGGAACTTACCGAACTCTTTCACATTTTTCGTCAACGGCTCGGTCAGGCGGTAAATGCGCAGGTTGTCTTCGGTCAGGCTGATTTCCTTCAACAAGGCATCCTCCAGAATCTCCAGCATCGCCGCATCCACCCGGCATTCAAACACCGACTTCTGCACCCGTTGCCCGTAATTCTGGCAAGTCTTGGCCACCCGCCGCAGCCGCTTGCGCCCTGCTGCCGTTTCCGTCGAAACGTCATAACTCACCAGTATCAACACAGTCAGCCTCCCTAAAATCCCCCTCAATCCCCCTTTTTCAAAGGGGGAGGCAAAAAGCTCCCCTCCTTTGAAAAAGGAGGGGTCGGGGGAGGATTTTCGTCACTCATTTGTTAAGGAACGGGACGTATGCCCCTACATCCCCGCGCAGATAGCGTGCCAGCATCCGCGCCTGCAACAGCGGCAACAGACCGATCTCGACCGGCGTTTCCAGCACCGGATGCTGCAAGGTTTCCTTCTTGCGCTCCTGATACGCCACGATCACCGTCTTGCGTCCACTGTCATTCAACATCACCGCGCCACCGGGGCGCTCGTCGAAATCTTTCGCCCGCAACTGCCCGCGATTGATCAGGGTCAGAGCCAGTCGGTCGCCCAATACAGCGCGGAACTCTTCCAGCAAATCCAGCGCCAGCGCAGGCCGACCGGGGCGCACCACATGGAAAAAGCCCAGTTGCGGGTCAAGCCCCACCGTTTCCAGCGCACTGCGGCAATCGTTCAGCAGCAGCGAATACAGGAAGGAAATCAGCGCGTTGACCCGATCCTTCGGCGGGCGACGGCTGCGCCCCCGGTATTCAAATTCCTCGCGCATCTGCGGCTTGATCATGGTGTTGAATTGCTCGAAATACACCCGCGCCGCATCGCCTTCCAGACCCAGCACCGAATCCGCCGCCGCTGCATGAGCCAGATTGCGCAAATTGACCGCCAGCGCCTTGGCCGCCCGCACCAGCCGTTCCTTTTCCGCCTCGTCCTTGCTGTCCCGCGCACTGCGCAGCAACACATTGCGGCTATTGCGCAACTTGCCCGCGATAAATGCCTTGCTCAATTCCAGTGCGGTTTCCACCCGGTCAGCCGCGCGGAACTGCGCCTGCCGCAACAGGATATTGCCGTTCACCGGACCTTCGACCCGCGCATGGAAGCGCCCGTGCTCGTTCAACCAAACGATGCTGCGCCCATCTTCCATGCACCGCGCCATCAGCGCCGGGCTGATCGCCACCCGCCCCAGGCACACAATCGCGCCGAAATGGTGCAGCGGGAGCTGGTGCTGTTTCACCTTGTCCACCGACAGCACCACGGTTTCGCCTTCCAGCCGCAGGTATGCCCCTTCGGTCGATACATACAAAGTGTTGAGCAACTGTTTCACGCGCTTTCGTCCCCGTCCGTTTCAAACAGGCTGTCATGCAGGCGGCGGATACGCGCCCCATTGCCCACCAGCTCCGGCTGGCAACTGTCCAGCAACGAACACGCCTGACACAGGGAACGGTCATCGACTGGCGGCGGCATATGGCCGGATTCCAGTAACGCCCGCACCTCACCAATGATGCGGATGGTGTATTCGCGCAATGCCGGGGTCATGGGAACTGCCCGCCGCCGACGGCTTTTGTGATGGAAAATCGCCCCTTCCGGTACTGCCTTGCCGGTCATTTCCTCCAGACACAGCGCCTGCCCGACCAGTTGCACCTCATCGTGAACCTTCTTCTGACGCTTGCCCTGCTTGTATTCGATGGGGTACGGCGTGCCATCCGCCAGAAACTCCACCGCATCCGCCCTGCCCGTCAGCCCGTAACGCTCACTGAACAAGGGCAAGGAACGCTCGACCCGCACGCCATATTCCATGCCGCTTTCGCCGCTATCCACCCGTTCGTGCGCCAGATGGCCGCGCACCGTATGCACGTTGTCATCAAAGGTTTGCTCCTGATGGATCAGGGCGCACTGGCGCGGGCAATAGCTGTAGTGTTGCAGCGCCGAGAGCATGATGGGGGCGGGTGGTTCAGTCATCTGCCGGACGATCCTCACGATGATGCCACACACGGAGAATGGCCAGCATTTGTGGAAACACCTGATAGCGGATGATGTAACGCCCCACAATCAAGTCACGCATATTGTCCGGGTCAGGAGATAATGCCACTGGCTTACCCAGCTTTGGAAACTGACGCAATTGTTCAATTTTTGCTTTCAATTCACGCGCAATCCGATTTGCTACGGGAGGGTTTTCAGCAGCTATGAACGCCCGTAAACGCATCTCCTTATACACAAGTCTCCAAGCTACTGTAAAATTGCCGATTTTTGCCGATGAACTGGTCATCCACCGAACTCAACGATCTCGATTTGGGAGACACCCGTCTCGAA
>JBBIHI010000261.1:0-3061 GCA_037447095.1 Thiotrichaceae bacterium | reverse complement strand
AACGTGTGCAGCAACAGGGGTTGGACAAGCTGTTTTACCCGGCAGGCATGACGGCTGCGCAGGTTGCCAAGGAATTGCAGAAACATCTGGCGACGGTAATTACCCGCGATAATGGGGTGCTGGTCAGTTCCGAAGTGATGGATGATCCGCAACCGGATGATGAGGAAAAGAAATCGGTTTATCAGCGGGTCATGGTGCGGGCGGTTTTCCAGAGCAGCCCTGCGTTGCTGCGGGAAGTCTTGCATCAGGCATACCGTGCCCGCCCGCTGATTTTTGTGGACAGCCTCGACATCAAGCCAATCGACGGCGACAACAAGGATCAGCAGGTCATCAAGGCCGAGGTCAAGATTTCCACCTATTGGCGCGGTGGGGAGGTGGCTCATGAAGAAGCTAATTAATCCTCCTGTGCAGGGGTTGCTGATGTTGGCCGGGGCAGGGTTGCTGGGTCTGGCTGGCTGGAATCTGCTCAGTCTGAAATTGCAGGACGAGTCACGGGGTGGTTCGGCCAGTGAAGTCAGTGTGCATATTCCTGATTCCGGGGTGCTGGATACACCGGAAATGGATGCTTACCCCAAAATGGTGGATACCCCCCTGTTCTGGGCAAGCCGCAAGCGGGCGGAAGCACCGGCTCAGGTTGCGGAAGAAAAACCTGTAGTGCCAATGGATACCACGTTACCGGAAGGCCGCCTGATCGGCATCATTGATATGGGCGACCATTTGTTCGGCATCATGGCCAAGCAGGATGGCAGCAGCATCCATTTGAAAACGGGTGATATGTGGGGGGTCTGGAAAGTTTCCGGGATTGACCCTGACAAGGTGATTCTGGCAATGGGCGACCAGAAGCAGGATATTCCGCTGGTGGGCGATTTCGCAGCGCCCAAGGAAAATCCGCAGGTCGCACAGGCCAGGGCCAATGGCCAGAAGCTGGCGAAACAGCAGCAGCCCGATCAGCTTTCAGCACCTGCACAGGCACAATTGGCACAGGTTGCCCAAATGGCTCAGGCAAAAGCTGCCATGCCAGCACCGGATCCGGCAGCACAGCCGGATACTCCGGGGCAACCGCAAACAGCGGGTTTGCCATTCCCGGCGGATACGGAAAAGCAACCGCCCGCTTTGTCGGTCAAGGAAGCCCTGGAAGCCCGCCAACGCCTGATGGCCTCACGTTGGGGCAAGCTGGCGGGGGATGCGGAAGGGAATGTTCCGTCTATGCCGGGTCAGGCAGCAGCCCAGTGATGCTGCTTATCCGACAAACAGTACTTTTTATCGGCGGACGAAACGGTTAGTATGGCCGGGAAGGCTAAACATCCTGATGGCTGATAGTCAGGGTGTCTGAATAAAAGAATAAAAATGGGGTTAGCTTTGTGAATTACAGGGGCAATATTGTTGGGCTGGTCAGCGTTGCAGTCGTTATGTCTGCATGTGCTTCGATCAAGGACAGCCCAGGCTATCGCGATAATACCAACACCAATGGTTTCCAGCGCAGTGCAGCGGTCAAGGAGCTTGACGACAGTGCTTACGAGCGTCCTGTATTGCGTCCGGTCAATCACGGTGATTTCCAGAAAGTCAGTTATTCGGCAGCACCTGCTGTGTCTGCCCCGGCATGGGACAACATGCAGCCATCTTCTGCTGCATCTGCTGAAAAGCAATCGCAGACACTTAAAAATGGCGATGTCGAGCTTATCATCGGCGACCAGCAATATTACCGTGATGATGTAAAACAGCCGCATATCGCCAGTGCCAGCAAGAAAAAAAGCAGCGATGCAGGTGTCGCCCTGAATTTTGAACGCGCCAGCATCCGCGAAGTGGTAAAAGTGGTGCTGGGCGACATCCTCAAGCTGACATATACCGTTGAGCCAGGGGTGGAAGGTGAAGTCACCATCAATTCCACCGACCCTATTCCGCGTGATGCGCTGATACCGACGCTGGAATCCCTGCTGCAAACCCAGGGTGCGGTGCTGTACCGTGATGACACCGGCAATTACCGGGTAGCCGCACGCGCCAACCTCAAGGGGCGTGGTTTCGTCCCGTCCACCGGGCAGATCAAGCCGGGCTACAGTATGCAGGTAGTGACGTTGCGCTACATTCCGGCAACGGAAATGCAGAAAATCCTTGAGCCGATTGCCAGCCCGGATGCGTTCGTGCGCGTTGACCCGAACCGCAATATGCTGGTGCTGTCTGGTACCAGTTCCGAACTGGCCAACCTGATGGCAACCGTAAAAACTTTTGACGTGGATGTGCTGAAAGGCATGTCGGTCGGCCTTTACCGGGTCAAGAATGTGGAAGCATCGGTAGTGGCGAAAAACCTGGATGCCCTGTTCGGCGAAAGTGGCAACAGCCCGATGGCCGGGATGATCAAGATCATGCCAATCGAGCACATGAACAGCCTCATGATCATTTCCGCCAACCCGGATTACCTTAAGGACATGAAAGACTGGGTTGACCGCTTTGATCAGGTCAGCCCTACCGCAGGCCAGCAATTGTACGTTTACCATGTGCAAAATGGCGATGCGGAGCATTTGGCGGAAATGCTGAACCAGATATTCGGTGGCAAGAAAAGCAGCAGTTCCAAGTTGCCCGCCAGTACCGAAACCTCCAGCCTTGCTCCCGGTTTGCAGCCTGCGACCGTTGGTGCAAACGGGCAGCCTGCTGCTGACGGCAAGAATGCGGGCACGGCACCAGCCGCTGAGGCGTCGGCCAAAACCATGCTGGGTGATGGCAGTTCCGGCGTTGATATTGACCCGGATGCCGAAGTCCGCATCGTAGCTGACAAGATCAATAACTCGCTGATGATCATGGCAACCAACGATACCTATGAACAGATACTGGAATCCCTGAAACGCATTGATGTCATGCCGATGCAGGTGCAGGTGGAAGCTTCCATCATGGAAGTGACGCTGACGGAGGGTCTGGAGTACGGTCTGGAATGGTATTTCAGGAACACTGGCAATCTGGTGGGCAGCAATGGTCTGGGTCAGGCAACTGCCAGCAAGTCCGGTTTTGCACCTCCGGCGGGCTTCTCGTTTACCACGAGTGGGGCGGCTTCGAACGTGCTGGGTGTGAT
>JBBIHI010000260.1:0-3067 GCA_037447095.1 Thiotrichaceae bacterium | reverse complement strand
CGAGGGTTACGCCAAGGCGCAAACACTGGATACCTACCGTGCGCAGAAACGCGGTGGGCGCGGCAAGGCAGCCACTTCCATGAAGGATGAAGATTTCATCGAGAAGCTGTTTGTGGCGAGTATGCACGACACCTTGCTGTGCTTCTCCAGCCGTGGCCGCATGTATTGGCTGAAAGTTTACCAGTTGCCAATGGGCGGGCGTGGTGCACGCGGCAAGCCAATGGTCAACCTGCTTCCGCTGGAAGACGGTGAACGCATCAATGCGGTACTGCCGATCCGCGAATACGCCGAAGACAAATACATCTTCATGGCGACTTCCAACGGCACGGTCAAGAAAACATTGCTGACCGATTTCTCACGCCCACGGACTGCCGGGATCATTGCGGTAGACCTGCGGTACGGTGACAAGCTGGTGGATGTGGCGCTGACCGATGGCAATAACGATGTCATGCTGTTCAGCACCTCCGGCAAGGCGATCCGTTTCCACGAATCGGACGTCCGCGCTGTGGGGCGGACGGCTGCGGGTGTGCGCGGTATCCGTATGGATGACGGTCAGGAAGTCAACGCCCTGATTATCGTTGGCGAAGGCGAGTTGCTGATTGCCACCGAAAACGGTTACGGTAAACGTACCCGCGTCGATGAGTTCTCACAGCAAGGCCGTGGCGGGCAGGGCGTGATTGCCATCCAGACGTCCGATCGCAACGGTAATGCCGTTGGTGCAGTGCAAGTCCGTGACGAATGTCAAATCATGCTCATCACCGATGGTGGTACGCTGGTGCGCACGCCGGTTGCCGACGTTTCCATCGTGGGGCGCAATACCCAGGGTGTGACCCTGATCCGCCTCAACGAAGGGGAAAAGCTGGTGCAGATTGCGCCCATCCTCACCGAACAGACGGATGAGGATGCTGACACTGATACCCTCGACGGCTAATATCTGGACATCAAAGGGGCGTTATCCGCCCTTTTGTTTTGATACCCATCCAATGAAAGACTTAAGTTAGTAAATTCAGGAATCAAGCATACATGAAACGAGTATTCAATTTCAGCGCAGGCCCTGCGATGCTGCCACAGTCCGTCCTTGAACAAGCACAGGCCGAAATGCTCGACTGGAACGGCAGCGGCATGTCGGTGATGGAAATGAGCCACCGTGGCAAGGAATACATGTCCATTGCTGCACAGGCCGAAGCGGATTTGCGCGAAGTCATGGGTATCCCGTCGAATTACAAGGTGCTGTTCCTGCAAGGCGGTGCGAGCAGCCAGTTTGCGATGATTCCAATGAATTTGCTGCGTGGCAAGAAGGCTGCCGATTACGTGGATACCGGCGACTGGTCGGCCAAGGCGATCAAGGAAGCCAAACGCTTCGCCGATGTCAATGTGGTTGCGTCCACCAAGGAAGGCAATTACACCAGCGTCCCGGCGTTTGATACCTGGAAATGCAACCCTGATGCGGCTTACCTGCATTACACCCCGAATGAAACCATCCGTGGTGTGGAGTTTCCGTTTGTGCCGGAAACCGGCGATGTGCCACTGGTTGCCGACATGTCTTCCACCATCCTGTCCCGCCCTCTGGATGTCAGCCAATACGGCATGATTTACGCGGGTGCGCAGAAAAACATCGGTCCGGCTGGCCTGACCATCGTGATCGTGCGTGAAGACCTGATTGGCGAAACCATTGCCGGTACGCCGACCATGTTCAATTACAAAATCCACGCGGATAACGAATCCATGTATAACACCCCGCCAACCTATGCCTGGTATCTGGCTGGGCTGGTGTTCCAGTGGCTGAAAAAGCAGGGTGGTCTGGAAGGCATGGCCGCGATCAATGAACGCAAGGCGCAGAAACTGTATGCCGCGATTGAAGCTTCCGGCGGTTTCTACAACAGCCCGGTAGCGGCTGATTGCCGTTCCTGGATGAATGTGCCGTTTACCTTGGCTAATGCTGATCTCGACAAGCCATTCCTGGCTGAAGCGGCGCAAGTTGGGCTGACCACGTTGAAAGGCCACCGCTCTGTAGGTGGGATGCGTGCCAGCATCTACAACGCGATGCCGGAAGAGGGCGTCGATGCGCTGGTTGGCTTTATGCAGGAATTTGCGAAGAAGAACGGTTAAACGCGCTCGTATTACCCCCCATCCCCGACCCTTCCCCCGCAAGGGGGGAAGGGAGTAAGAGAAACACTTACACCACAGGACTATCCCCATGTATAAAATCCAAACCCTCAATGCCATTTCTTCCAAAGGCTTGAACCGCCTCCCTGCTGACAAATACGCTGTTTCTGATAATCAGCCTGATGCTGATGCCATCCTGCTGCGTTCCTACAAACTCCACGATTACCCGTTCCCCGATAACTTGCTGGCAGTAGGCCGTGCCGGTTCCGGTACCAATAATGTGCCAACCGCAAAGCTGTCTGAAAAAGGTGTTGTGGTATTCAATGCGCCCGGCGCGAATGCGAATGCGGTCAAGGAACTGGTGATAGCCGGGATGCTGATGGGTTGCCGTAACATTGGCCCGGCGATGGCCTTCGTCAATGGCCTGCAAGGCACGGACGAGGAAATGAACGTTGCCGTGGAAGCAGGCAAGAAAAAATTCGGTGGTTTCGAGCTGCCCGGCAGGACACTTGGCGTTATCGGCCTCGGCGCGATCGGGGTCAAGATTGCCAACGCTGCCCGCCAGTTGGGCATGAACGTCATTGGCTATGACCCGACCATTACCATCGAACGTGCCTGGCAACTGGATTCCGATGTGGAAGCCGCGCCTAGCCTCGATGTATTGCTGGCCGAATCCGATTTCATCACTTTCCATGTGCCACTGATCGACAGCACCCGCAACCTGGTCAGCCAGGAAAGCCTCGCCAAGCTGAAAGACGGTGTGGTGCTCCTCAATTTCGCGCGTAACGGTATTGTGGATGACAATGCGGTATTGGCCGGGCTGGAAAGCGGCAAGGTGTATGCTTATGTGTGCGATTTCCCCAGCAATGCGCTGCGTTCCAACCCGCGTGTGATTACCCTGCCGCATCTGGGCGCGTCCACCGCTGAGGCGGAGGAAAACTGTGCCATTATGGTGGCGGAT
>JBBIHI010000259.1:0-3118 GCA_037447095.1 Thiotrichaceae bacterium | reverse complement strand
TCCACCATGTCCTGCGCATTGGTTTTCAGGGAAGTCCAGGAACCCTGCCAGGTATCACCGCCATCCAGCAGCAAAGCACCGGGACGTTGCGCACGCATCTGGTCAACCAGGGTTTTCAAATGGGCGAAACCACCCACCTTGCCGTATTTCTTCGCCGCCGCCTCAAAATCCAGACAGGTGAAAGCATGGGCGTCCAGCGTACCCGGCGCAATGCCATACTTTTTCAGGAAATGTTCACCCACCAGATGCGGCACCTGGTTTTTCATGCTGCCAATCCCCAGGTTCACGCTGGGTTCACGGAAATAGATTGGCAACAACTGCGCGTGGCAGTCCGTGTAGTGCATGACGGAAACATTACCGAAAGCAGGCAATTCGTAAGGATTGGAAGGCGCTTTGCTATCCGTCTTGTTGCCTTCAGCCTTGGCGTCATCTGCAAATACATTGTTCAGGCCAAAACCAGCGGCACTGGCAGCAGCCAGAATTTGCAGAAATTCGCGGCGGGTTAAACTCATGGTTCTCCTCCTCAAGCGGTTTGGTATAGTGTGTCGCGTAAGGTCAAGACGGCATAGCCTGCAAAATATTCCCTTGCATGGGAATATTTTTGTGGTTTGTGCATCTTTCCTGAAACCGACACGAGCGAGGACTGGCATGTTCAGCCATTACTTCCGACCCAACCGCTTCGACCAGCAACTGACGGAGCAACGCCCGAAACTGCACCGCATGGCGCTTGCCTGGTGTAATGACCCAGCCTTGGCTGACGACCTCGTGCAGGATGCACTGGCACGGGCGCTGGAAAAGCAGGAACAATTGCGCGATGAAACCCGCCTCAGCGGCTGGTTGTACAAAATCCTCCATAATACCTGGATGGAATACCTGCGTGCCCGCAAACCGGAGCTGGACATTGACGATATGGAACTGACCTGTACCGATTGCCCGGAAAAGCAGTTTGTTGCCGGGCAGATTGTGGATCAGGTACGCGCCGCTGTTTCTGCCTTGCCCCTTACCCAACGGCAAGTCGTCACTCTGGTCGACCTGGAAGGGTGCAGTTATGAACAGGTTGCGCTGATCCTCGACATTCCACAAGGTACGGTCATGAGCCGTCTCAGCCGCGCCCGCGAAGCCATGCGCAAACAATTACAGCCGGACATAACCCAGGAGCAGTCACGCCATCTCAGGAGAGTCAAGTGATGGACATCAGCCACGTTTCAAACCGCAATGACCTGTTACACGCCCTGGCTGACGGGCAACTGGATGCCGCCCAAAGCCGCGAAGTACTGACCTGGCTGGAACAGGAACCTGCCCTGCAAAAGGAACTCTGTGAAATCCAGCGCCTCAAGCACCTGATCAGGACAGCCTACCCACTGGCGGAAACCAAACCGGCAGCCAAGCACCCGTACCGCCATTATTGGCGGCAGGCTGCCGTTTACCTGCTGGCGCTTGGCCTGACCTTCTTCGCGGGCGTCAACAGCAGCCACTACCTGCCACACTGGCATCCGGCGGAAGGCATCACCCTGGACAATGCCGCCGAATACGATAACCGTTTCATTGTCTTCCTAGACTCCCACGAGCCAGCCAAACTGGAAAAAGCCCTGAACAAGGCCGAAAACCTCGCCCAGCAGGTTGGCAGGAAAGACGGCAGCGTGTATATCGTTACCAGTGCCGAGGGCATCGACCTGTTACGCCTGGGAGCCACCCAATACGAAAGCCGGATTATCCAGATGAGCCAGAAATACCCACACCTGCGTTTCGTGGCGTGCAGCAATACCCTGTACAGCTACAAGCAACGCGGCGAACTGGTGGAACTGGTGGAACCGACAGAGGTTGCCCCTTCGGCAGTGGAATTTGTCGTCAAACACATGCAGGAGGGGTGGCGGTATATCGCCATTTGACTCCATAACTGCTACCGGGAAGCGGCAATCACCCGTACTACCGATTCTGCCGCAGCCCGCTCATCCGGCCCATCGGCAGAAACGGTCAGTACAATACCTTTGTGCAGACGCAAGGTTTGAAGCTTGAACAGGTCTTTTGCATTGACTGTCCGATCCAGTGATGTCAGATGAACATTGGCAGAAAATTTCCGTGCGGTATCCGCGATCTGGTAAACCGGGTCAATACCCAACCCATCTCGTGCAGTAATAGTGACTGTTTTACGGGTGTTAGCCTGGGAAACCGTAGAAACCAACGACACTGTAACCGCCAGTGCACACAACATTATATTTTTCATATTCATGGGAACACCCAAAGACAGTTTCAAATTATCAGGAAGCACACTCTCATACTGCACCACTACTTGTCACCTGAGCAAACCGTTTTTTGTCACAAAATTAGCCATGCGCGTTACAAATCCTCCCTGAGTTGCAGCTCCCACATGCGATGATACAAGCCACCCAGCGCCAGCAGTCCGGTATGTGTACCCTGCTCAACCACCTTTCCTGCATCCATGACCAGTATCCGGTCTGCATCAACAATCGTGGACAGGCGGTGGGCAATCATCAGCGTGGTGTGATACCCCGCGACTTCGTGCAGAGTCTGTTGGATAGCCTGTTCAGTAGCGCTATCCAGTGAGGAAGTGGCTTCATCAAAGATCAGTATCGGCGGCTGTTTGAGGATGGCACGGGCAATCGCCACACGCTGTTTTTCCCCGCCCGACAGTTTCAGGCCACGTTCGCCGACTACCGTATCCCAACCCTCCGGCAGGCTGTCGATGAAATGGCGGATGTGCGCCATGTCAGCGGCACGCTCCAGTTCTGCCTGGGTGGCGTGCGGTTTGCCGTATTGCAGGTTGTAACGGATGGATTCGTTAAACAGCACGGTATCCTGCGGAACAATGCCAATCACTTTGCGCAGGCTGGCTTGCGTTACCCCGGCAATGTCCTGTCCGTCGATCAGGATGCGCCCGCCCGTGACATCGTAGAAACGGTACAGCAGGCGTGACAGGGTGGATTTGCCTGCCCCGCTATGCCCGACCACGGCAACTTTTGCCCCGGCAGGTACGGTAAAGGAAATCCCGTGCAGGATTTGCCGTTCGGGCTGATAGCCGAATACCACGTCATCGAAACGGATTTCCCCGTGCGCCACCTGCAAAGCCTGGGCATCCGGCGCATCACGCACTTCCTGC
>JBBIHI010000258.1:0-3167 GCA_037447095.1 Thiotrichaceae bacterium | reverse complement strand
ATCCCATTCCGCTTCACTTAAGTCACTTGGGTAGCCCATCGCCTGCTCCGAAAAAGGGCTTGATTTTACAGACTATTGATTTGCCAGACAGCCTCTTAGAGGATGCTAGATAATTAGGTGGTGCCGGGAGCGAGACTCGAACTCGCACAATGTCACCATCGGCGGATTTTGAATCCGCTGCGTCTACCGATTCCGCCATCCCGGCATGGATTGCGAAGAGGGCGTATTCTACGAAGATTTTTTTCATTTGTCGAAAGAAATTTTGCAAACTGATAAGATGCGCCGCCATGCAACTGAGCGACTTCCATTACGATTTACCGCCGGAACTGATTGCCTCCGAACCCCTGGCCGAGCGCACCGCCAGCCGCTTGCTGATCCTCAATGGGGCAACGGGCGAATACCGGGACGGGCGTTTTACCGATGTCCTGGATTTGATCCATCCGGGTGACTTGCTGGTGTTCAACAATACCCGCGTCATTCCGGCACGTTTGCACGGCCAGAAGGCATCAGGTGGCAAGGTGGAAGTGCTGGTCGAGCGGGTAACAGGTGAACATACCGTGCTTGCCCATGTACGTGCCAGCAAAGCCCCCAACGCAGGTGCCCGCTTGCGTCTGGAAAATGCGCTGGATGCCGACGTGACCGGGCGGCAGGGCGACCTGTTTGAAATACGTTTCCTGCATCAGGAACCGGTACTGTCGTTGCTGGAACAGTACGGGCATATCCCTTTGCCGCCTTACATCGAACGCCAGGATACCCCTGCTGACCGCGAACGTTACCAGACAGTTTTTGCCCATAAGCCAGGTGCAGTTGCTGCACCAACTGCCGGGTTGCACTTTGATGACGGCTTGCTGGATGCCTTGCGGGAAAAGGACGTGGCAATGGCGGCTGTGACTTTGCATGTGGGCGCGGGTACATTCCAGCCTGTGCGGGTGCAGGATTTGAGCCAGCACGTCATGCACGCGGAATATGTCGAGGTTTCCGCAGAAGTCTGTCAGGCGGTTGAAGCCTGCCATGCACGCGGTGGGCGGGTTATTGCGGTTGGTACAACCTCCGTGCGTAGCCTGGAAAGCGCGGCATGTAACGGCAGTTTACAGCCATTTCAGGGGGATACCCGCCTGTTCATCACGCCGGGTTATGCGTTCCGGGTGGTTGATGCCATGATCACCAACTTCCATTTGCCTGAATCCACATTATTGATGCTTGTTTCAGCGTTCGCAGGGTATGATAATATTTTGCACAGTTACAGACATGCCGTTCGTCAGGCTTATCGCTTTTTTAGTTACGGCGATGCCATGTTTCTTGTACCTGCCCACGGCAATTGTTAGTGTCTGCGGCTATAATCCAATGTGACTTTTTTACAACTTGTTGTACCAATACTAAAAAAAGCAGGTAAGCGCCTGTCATGCGTGAAAAATGACAAGTGCTTATCTACACTTAGTAACGGATATGTGGCGTAATCAGGAGACCCCACTCCTGGTCATGCTGTTTTAGCTTTGTATGGTGATGCCCCGTAGTCAGACGGGGTTGTCCTCGGAGGTTTATCACTCATGATGAAAGGAATGACAATAAAGCCAGCGTTGGCTCTTGCGGCTGGTGTGCTGCTGTTCGCTGCCCCCATGATGGCCCAGTCGGCTCTCCCCATGCCTTCTGATAGCAGACTGATTTATCGGGTTCAGGGCTTGAATGCAGGTAGCGTGCTGAAACTGTACAAGGAGCCAGGTAAGAGCGTCATCGTCAATCTTCCGCATAATGCGACCTGGATTGTGCGCCGTAATGCCCAGAAGACTGTCGATAAGGTCGTTTGGGAACGGGTAAGCTGGGATAACCAGACCGGTTGGGTCACGTCAGACTCCCTGGCTTATGACCAGGAAGCCACTGACATTGCCAATGCCCGCCGTGCCTGTATGGCAGACCCGAAAGTGGCTGACAAGGAATGCTGCGGCTACCCTGAAAGCGCCAAGGGCGGCACCTTCCGTTCCGTGCCCATTTATGCCGTACAGGAACTGGTTCCTGGTGACAGCCTGATGATGTACGTGGAAAAAGGCTCGGATGCCATCGCGGTTGAAATCCCACACAATGCAACCTGGGTTGCCAAGCTGGGGCAACGTGCCGAAGCGGGCAAGTTTGCCATGGAGCGTGTGCGCTGGGCTGGCCAGAATGGCTGGGTAAATGCCGCCAACCTGAAGTTTGACCCGGCAACCACCAAGGAAGGCGACCGCAAGCGCCAGAAATGCGGCAATATGACACCTTCCGGTGAAGTGGACTTCCAGAAGTCTGATGTCGTCTGCCTGCCAGCACCTGTGATTCGCCGTTTGCAGGAATCCGGTGCACTGGATGCTGACACCATCAATAAGCTGAAGGCACAAGGCCATTAATAAAAGTGAATGGCAAAAATGTCGGGGCTATACCATGCTCAGGGACATTAAAACCAATCATAAAATTAACGAGAGTCATTCACAGGCAAAACAACAATAGTCCGGTGAATGTCTGGAAAACAAAAAACTTGAGGCATCTTTCGGGGTGCCTCATTTTTTTGTGTCTATGATTCAGTACGATAGCGGAACTGTTTCAGGTTCACCCGCCCGTTCTCATCGAAGGGGATACCTTCATTTTCCAGCAGGTGGCGTTGCTGCAATTCACCACCCGGATAGGCGCGTCCCAGACTGATCATGCCTTTGGCATTGATGACCCGATGCCAGGGGATTTCTGTATAAAAAGGCAAGGCGTGCAGGGCATAGCCAACCAAACGGGCGTGCCCCGGTAGCCCCGACATTACTGCCACATCGCCATAGGTGGTGACATAACCCGCAGGAATCTGGTTTACCACCGTGTAAATGCGTTGGTATTTACTGGCCGTACTCATGCGGGAAGCTGCTGGATAATTTCTACTGCATTGTCATCCGGGTCACGGCAAAACAGCGCATTGCGCCCGGATTTGCTGCGGCTGAACGGGACATTGGCGGCTTCCAGCCGTCCCGTAATGGCTTCAAGATCAGCAGCCAACAAAGCCAGATGCCGGTCACGTCCACCGTGTGCAGGGCGTTCCAGACCCAGCTCTGGGTTCGGGACTTCCAGCAAATGGATTTGTTGCGTCTCATTAATGGCCAGCCATGCACCGGGATAGCCCAGATCGGGGCGGGAAGTGTCCACTGCCAGTCCCAATACAT
>JBBIHI010000257.1:0-3204 GCA_037447095.1 Thiotrichaceae bacterium | reverse complement strand
ACCACACGCTCCGCAGGAATTGGCACCAATTTGCCATAATCCCTGGCGAAACCTTCCACCCCATACACAACCGTAGCGCCCGCTTGCAATTTTGACGGGTCAATCATGTGTGGCGCACCTTTCGGGTGCACAACCAGGGTCGCATTCGGGCAACGCGCCATCAATTCCCCGGCACCACCGGCATGGTCAAGATGCACGTGGGTAGGAATGACGTAACGCACATGACCAGCATCCAGCCCCAGTTCCGTCAGCACGTCCATTAACAAAGGGACGGTGTGGTAAGTGCCGGTGTCCACGAAAGCCACCGCATCCCCTTCCCGGATCAGGTAACAGGCCGCCAGTTGCGGACGGTACAAATCCGTATCAATGCAATAAATGCCTTCGCCAAGGTCTTGATAACGTGCTGCCATGTTACGCTCCCGATGTTTGTGTGCAGTGCAACAGTATAAGCACAAGCAGCACTATCGGAAAATGCCCGTATCGCCTTACAGCGCCACCTCAATCCTGAACTGGCTGAGAAACTGCGCGGTCACAAAGTCCATCGAGGCAATATGCTGTTGCAGCCATTCGCGCCAATGCTGGATGTAAGCGGGCAATAATTCCGGGTCGCGTTCGCGCAACCATTGCTGTTGCACACCCATCAATTCCATCAGTGCCTGTTCGTGTTCACCCTGATGGCAGGGTGCGGCGAAGAAATTGTATTCCTGCATCAGGCGTTCCTCACGGGCGAAGTGTTCGCGGGTATGCTCCACCCATTCCGCCAGCAAGCCGTCAATCACCAGCCATTCAGCCTGCTGTTCCAGTGCATTCAGCAGCTTGCCCACCAGTGACAATTCCGCACAATGCACGGTATTCATGAACGTCATTGCCACTTCCGGCAAGGCACTGCATTCAAAATCCTGTCTGCTGTTACTCACGTCAAACTCCCGTTTAACCAAACCGGATAACCCGAAAAAGCGCACCCTAACACACACCGCCGCAGTGCGGCACGACATCCATCAAAACACACCGGCAGCTTCCGGTTTTTTGTGCGCCTGTCCGGCATTCCGCTTATAATCGGCGCTCCACAGTCACCTTATAAAATGCATCTCAGGAGAACCTTATGGCACGTACACCTTCCACCATGCTGGAACTTGGCACGACCGCCCCCGATTTCACCCTACCCGAACCCGCTACCGGCAAAGCCGTCGGGCTTCAGGACTTTGCCGGAAAGCCGCTGCTGGTCGCTTTCATCTGCAACCATTGCCCCTACGTCATCCTGATCCGCGAAGCGTTTGCACAACTGGCGAAAGACTATCAGGCCAAAGGCGTTGCGGTGGTTGCCATCAATGCCAATGACGTTGCCAACTACCCGGACGACAGCCCGGAGAAAATGGCCGAAGAAGTGCAGAAATACGGCTACAGCTTCCCCTACCTGTTTGACGGCACACAGGCAACTGCCAAAGCCTATCAGGCGGCCTGCACCCCCGACCTGTACCTGTTCGACGCCGACCACAAATTGTATTACCGTGGCCAGTTTGATGACGCACGCCCCAGCAATGGCGTAGCAGCCACTGGCAACGACCTGCGTCAGGCGTTGGATGCCCTGCTGGCCGGACAGCCTGCCCCGGCTGAGCAGAAGGCTTCGCTGGGTTGCAATATCAAGTGGAAAGCAGGCAACGAGCCGGATTACTTCGGCCATTAATCACCCCGCCCGGCAGCACCCGCTGTTGCCGGGCTTTACAGCCAAACAACCTGGGCTATAGTTATCAGCATGAAACGATACAACCTTGCCCTTGCCATAAGCACTTGCCTGCTGACCGCCATACCCCCCAGCCATGCCGAACCGTCGCTGGAAATGCCGAGAATCAACACCGACAATCTGCCGGATTTCGGCGACCCGGCCAGTTCCGCGATGAGTACGACCGAAGAGAAACTCCTCGGCCAGAAACTGTTACGCGAACTGCGCGGCAGCGAACCGGTGATCGAAGACCCGGAGCTGGCGGAATGGCTCCAGAACCTGGGCAGGCGGCTCAGCGCCCATGCCCCCGGCAACAAGCAGTACTATTTCGTCATCGTCAAGGACAATGAAGTCAACGCCTACGCCATGCCCGGCGGGGTGATCGTGGTCAATTCCGGGCTGATCCTCAATACGCGCTCGGAGGCGGAACTGGCCGCCGTGCTGGCCCACGAAGTGGCGCACGTTGCCCAGCGGCACATTGCCCGGCGCATGGCTGACCCTTCCAACAACCCGTGGATTGCCGGTCTGGGCATGTTGGCCGGGGCAGCCGCCGCCAGCAAAAACCCGGATGCCGGTCAGGCCATCATGACCTCTTCCATCGCTGCGCAAGCCCATCACATGCTGTCCTTCAGCCGCTCGGAAGAGGCCGAAGCCGACCGCGTGGGCTTGCAAATCCTCGCCAGTGCCGGGTATGACCCGATGGCGATGGCAGATTTCATGGAAATGCTCGACCGCCGCCCCAAGGGTGAGTTGAGCGGCGACATTACCAAATACCTGCAAAGCCACCCGCTGGACATTGACCGGGTAAGCGACCTGCGCAGCCGCGCCAACCAGATGCCCCGCCAGCATTCCAGCGACAGCCCGGAATACCTGTCTGCGCGTGAAAAGCTCCGCGCACTGGTGCAGCCCGGCTCATCCGCACGCGGTTCCGCAGCCCCCGGCAACTCCGGCGCCGTGTCCAAGGCCAACGCCTATAACCTTGCCGGGCGTTACGCCGACACCGAAAAACTGCTGATGCCGCTGGTACACGGCGGCGCAACCCCGGAAAGCGTCCTCACCCCGCTGGCCGAAGCCATGCTTGCCAATGGCAAAGCACCGCAGGCATGGCAAATCATCAGCCAGCATCCGCTGACCGAGCAAAGCAGCCTGGATTTTCTGGATGTCCGCCAGCGGGTCGCGCAAGAAGCCGGGCAGACTGCCGAAGCCTATGCCACGGCAGCCGAGCGCAGCCTGCGCATGGGTGAATATGCCCACGCCCGCAGCTCGCTGGAACAAGCCTCGCGGCTGCCGGGCATCCCCGCCACCACTGCCGCACGGCTGGCGGCGATGGCGCAGGAAGTCAAACGGCTGGAAAGCCAGTCGAAACGGCTGGACAAGCGGTTTTAAGGTGATTTCCTTTAAAGAACTAACCCAAAACGGGACGAATCAGTATGTCCCATTTTGGTAGATCCGTGTTCCTTTCCAGCCTCGCCTCAACAGCCTTC
>JBBIHI010000256.1:0-3218 GCA_037447095.1 Thiotrichaceae bacterium | reverse complement strand
AACTGACTGACATGCACCTGCGCCCGTATACCCAGGTGGAACACATCGAGCGGGCGGTAGCCAAAACCAACCGGCTTCGTCCCGACCTGGTGGTGCTGACCGGGGATTATGTCTGGCACGACGAGGAAGACATCCTTGACCTGGTTCCGGCACTGGCGAAACTGAATGCCCGCTATGGGGTGTTTGCGGTTATGGGCAACCATGACATCAAGACTGATCCGGTACTGATTGAGGAGACTTTCGTCAGGCACGGTATTCCGGTATTGCGTAACCAGGGGCTGGACATCCAGCATTGCAACGGCGTATTCCACCTTGCGGGTATTGATGATGGCTGGCTGGGCAAGCCGGACATCAAAACCACCCTGGCTGGTTTGCGTGGTGACAAACCGGTCGTATTGCTGGCACATGAGCCGGATATGCTCGACTGGTATGCGGAGGACACCCGCATTTCCCTGCAACTGTCAGGGCATACCCACGGCGGGCAGGTGCAGGTTTCGCCGGGCAAGCCGTTCATCCGCCCTTATCTGGGCAGGAAATATGTACAAGGCTTGTACCGGGTCAATGAGTCCTGGGTGTATACCAGCCGGGGTATCGGCACAACGGGTGTGCCCTTGCGGCGTAATTGCGCCCCGGAAATTACCCATGTCACGCTGGTGGCCGGAGACGTTTATCCAGCACTGGCATAACGTTTGTCTGAAAGGCTTTGGATATTTCCGGTGTTTCAGTAAACTGTCAGAAAATTTAAAAAGTGTGCAAGGGGGCTTCCCGTCGTAGCTTCCATACCTTTTGTAAGCGCAGGCTTGCCGGGGCAAAACGGCTCGTCTGGAATAATTAAAAAAACAATGAGCTATCAGTGTGAATACGTCCGATTCCCAAACCAATGTGTCTGAGCTTGACCTGACCGGCCTCAAGGTTGTCGTGGTGGATGACAGCAAAACCATCCTGCGTACTGCCGAAGTGCTGCTGGGTGAACAGGGTTGCTGGGTGGTGACAGCCAGTGACGGTTTTGAGTCCCTGGCCAAGATTGCTTCCTTCAAGCCCGATGTCATTTTCGTGGACATCATGATGCCGCGTCTGGATGGCTACCAAACCTGTGCGCTTATCAAGGCCAACCGTGAATACCGCAATGTGCCGGTCATCATGTTGTCCAGCAAGGACAGCATCTTTGACATGGCACGCGGGCGTCTTGCCGGTTCGGACAAGTACCTGACCAAACCGTTTACCAAGCAGGACTTGTTGTCGGCCATCCATGCCTATGTCAAGCCAGGGAAACAGGCTGCTGACGCAACAGCAAAGGGGTAAAGGCTTATGGCTGCCCCGCATGTACTGGTTATTGATGATTCCTTGGCAGAAACCCGCATCTTCACGGTCTTGCTGGAGAAGCATGGTTATCAGGTCAGTGTTGCGTGCAATGGTCAGGAGGGTATCCAGGTTGCCAAAGCCCGCCAGCCCGATGTCATCCTGATGGATGTGGTCATGCCGCTGGTCAATGGTTTCCAGGCAACCCGCGAGCTGACCCGATCCCCGGAAACCGCACATATCCCGATTATCGTATGCAGTTCCAAATCAGCGGAAACCGACCGGCTGTGGGCGATGCGCCAGGGGGCGAAAGCTTATCTGGTCAAACCGGTGACGCCGACGGTGTTGCTGGACACATTGGCACAATTCGTGTCCAGGGTAGGGTGAGATGTCAAGCCCGTATGAATTGCTGGCGGGATTGGCCTTGTTGCGTGAAAAGAAACGCCGCACCTGTCAGCGGCATGAGCAGGAGTTGCAGGAATGGTCTGGGTTCCAGGTCAGGATCGGTTCCCTGGTATGCCTGGTTCCCTGTGAGCAGGTGGAAGAAGTCATGTCGCCGGGTGGGGTGGCGGTTGCCCGTGGTGTACCGGCCTGGGTACGGGGTGTGGGCTATTTCCGCGCCCAACTGGTTACACTGGTGGACGTTGCCGCGCTGTTGCTGGGTGAAATGAAAGCACCCACCTCGGCAACACGGGTTTTTGTCATGCGTGGCCAGCGCGAATGGTTTGGCTTGCAGGTCAGTATTTTTGAGGGTGTCCGGCATATTTGGTCGGATACGCAAGCAGTGGCAGCACCGCAAGGGCTAAATGCGGGTTGGACACATTACGTGCGCCAGTGGCTGTCGCTGGAAGGGGAAACCGTGGCGGTGCTGGATGCCAGCCAACTGGTGGCAGCACTGGAAAACGGGGAGGTGCATTAAATGGGGCTATTAATATGGCAGGTATTGGCGGGGGTATTGCTGGTGCTTGTCCTGATTCTGGGATTTTTCCTGTTGCGTTTCAAGCGGCAGGCAAAGGTGCAGGCGGTCGGGGATAACCAGCAACAGCAAAAGGCCATCTTGCGTTTGCTGGATGAAATGGCTTCGCTGGCGGACGGTGATTTGGGCATGAGGGCAACCGTTACCGAAGACATTACCGGGGCGATTGCCGATTCGGTCAATTATGCGGTGGATGCCTTGCGCTCACTGGTCATCCGTATGGATTCGGCCTCCAACCGTCTGGCCCGTTTTGCCCAGGATGCGGATGGCGAGGCAAACCGTCTGGCTGATGCAGGCACCCGTCAGGCGAAAGACATTGGTGTGGCGAGTTCCGCCATTGCGACCATGGTGCAATCCATCCAGAAAGTGTCGCGCAATGCTTCCAGCTCGGCGGAAGTGGCCCGCAAGTCGCAGGAAATTTCCCAGGCGGGCGCCCGCACGGTGCGGGCGATGATTGAAAACATGGTGGCGATCCGTGAGCAGATACAGGCGACTTCCAAACGCCTCAAACGCCTGGGGGAAAGCTCGCAGGAAGTGGGCGACATTGTGCGCCTGATGAATGACATTGCCGAGCAGACCAATATCCTGGCGCTGAATGCCTCGATACAGACCTCAGCCAATATGGCGGCTGGCGGTGGTTTCCGGCGGCTGGCCGATGAAATGCAGCAACTGGCGCAACAGGCGGCAGGCGCTTCACGCAAGATTGATGTACTGATCCGTACCATGCAGGCGGACACCCACGAGGTCATGTCTTCCATGGAGGAAACCACCGCCAAGGTGGTGGACGGAACCCGCAATGCCGGTAGCGCCGTGGATGCACTGGATGAGGTGGAAAATGTCACGGTCGGGCTGGTGCGCCTGATTGGCAATATCTCGGAAGCCTCAGGCAAGCAGGGTGATATGGCCACACAGGTCAGTACCACCATGGGTGCGATCCAGGAAG
>JBBIHI010000255.1:0-3231 GCA_037447095.1 Thiotrichaceae bacterium | reverse complement strand
AATAATCACGCAAACAAGACCTTGGCGCGGTACGCATCGTCCCAGGCTGCCTTATTCTGTTTTTTGGGCAGACTGAGTTTGGAACCTTCGCGCTCAAACAGGTTGATGCACAGGTGGCGGATGCTGCTCATCATGGCGGGGTCGTTACCTGTACGGATACGGCTTGCATCTTCTGAGAAAGTGACATCCAAGCGCCAGTGCAGGGTGTTTTCTATCCCCCAATGCCCGCGAACAGCCTTGGCGAACAGCCTGGCGTCAGCAGCTTTTCCAAGTCAGCCGTCATGCACGATACCGTTATTGGCCTGCTCATCAACAAGGTTGGGTTCGGTATCGACATACATGCCAAAGTTCAGGTCTGACCCACTACCATGGGGTCGATGCAGTAATGCTCATCCGCATGGACGGGGCCTGTGGTATTGAAATGTCTCGGCATGAGGTTGTATCCATCGGCTCAATGGAAACGAGTGTAGCACGCTTCAGGCAAGCAAATCCCGATCCAGCTCTGCCAACCGTTCCGGTGTGCCGATGTCGCGCCAGTCGCCGCCAAACCATTCCCCACTAACTTGTCCGCGTTGCATGGCTTGACGGAGCAGGGGAGCCAACGGGCGTTTGCCGTATTCCAGACCGGCAAACAGTTGCGGATGGTAGTAGCCGATCCCGCTGAAGGTCAGGCGGCTTTCCCCGTCGCTGGAAACCCGCCCGTCATGTAGGGCGAAATCACCGTTGGGGTTGTGTTCCGGGTTGTTGACCAGCACCAGATGGGCGAGGTCGTTTTCCCCCAACGTATACGGCAGGCAAGGGTAATCGCACCACACGTCGCCATTGACCACCAGAAACGGCTCATCGCCCAGTAATGGCAACGCCTTGATGATGCCGCCTGCGGTTTCCAGCGCACCTTCGTGCTGTTCGTCGGAGTAATGCAAACGGATGTTCCAGCGTGAGCCGTCACCCAAGGCTTCGGGGATTTTCCAGCCCAGCCAGGCGAGGTTGATCACGATGTCGCGGAAACCGGCGCGGGCAAGCTTTTCAATATGCCACACTATCAGCGGCTTTCCCCCTGCCTGCAACAGTGGTTTGGGGGTATGGTCAGTCAGCGGGCGCATCCGTGTGCCATGCCCGGCGGCGAGGATCATCGCTTTCATCCGTGTGCTCAGGCAGGGATATGGACAGTGCCGATGCGTTGCGGAATCCCGGCGTTGCGCATCCATTCCACCAGTTCGCTGGTCTCGTGGTAACGTGAGCCGATTTCCAGCACATAACTGAGCACCAGCGGCAGGTCGTTCAAGTAACCAGCCTTGCCGTCACGATGATAGAGGCGGGCGAAAATGCCCAGTACCTTGATATGCCGTTGCAGCCCCATCAGGTCAAACCAGCGCTGGAAGCTGGCAGCATCCACCGGCGGGATTGTCCCCTGGGCAATCGCTTCCTTGCGGAAACAGTCGACCCAGGTCTCCACCTGACTTTGCGGCCATACCACATAACAGTCACGCAGCAGGGAAACCAGATCATAGGTCGCGGGGCCAAGCACCGCATCCTGATAGTCAATGATACCGGGGCTGTTGTCGTCGGTAATCATCAGGTTGCGCGAATGGTAGTCGCGGTGCACAAAAGCCACCGGCTGCCCGATAGCGGACGAGATCAGCGCCTCAAAGGTATGGTGCAGCAGTTCGTGCGGGATGTCTTCATCCGCGATGCCGAGGTGGGTATGCAGGAACCATTCCGGCATTAACTGCATTTCTGTGCGCAACATGCGCTCGTTGTAAGCGGGCAGGAGGTCGCAATCCGCCTGTTGCAGTTGCATCAGCGCATGCAGCGCATCGGCATACAGGCCATAGACCGACTGCGGGTTAAGCTGGTTCAGGTAAGGGGTACTGCCGAGGTCTTCCAGCAGCAGGAAACCATCCAGCAGGTTTTGCGCGATGATCTCCGGCACATGTACGCCTGTTGCAGTAAGGCGGCGGGTAACGTCCACAAACGGGTGTACGTTTTCCTTTTCGGGCGGCGCATCCATGCAGATGGCCGTACCTTCAGTGCCCCTGGCGCGGAAGTAACGGCGGAAGCTGGCATCGGCGGAAGCCGGTTCGAGCATGGCGTGTTCCCAGCCTGGAAGGCTTTGCACCCATTGGGTTAATTGCTCCAGACGTACATCCTGTGTCATAACATTGGCAATTACAGACATGCTTGTCCTGTGATTGGGAAGTAAAGCTTTATCCTACCATGGGTAGCTTTCTACAGATTGAACAATAAATAGCCGGTATTTATGTCCGATACGGAAAACTTATGGCCGTCAGCAGCGTATTTTGCGCAGGTGGAGCAATTGCGCCTGGTGGTTGGGCAGCCTGTATACATCGTGGAAATTACCGAAACGGACATCAATACCGGAGTAAAATTTACTGACAAACCGCTCACCTTGCTGGGGATTACCGATTTTCCCCGCCCTGACCCGTACCGCCAGCTTTGCCCGCATTTGCTGATCCTGGAAGATGGACGCGGCCTCAATCTGGGTCGGGTAGCGCGGATTACCCTGAACAGCGCCTATTCTCCCCCACCAGATGACGTATTATTCCTCAACCGCGAATTTGTGGAAAACGTGCTGGAAGCGCCGCGCACGCTGAGCCGTGAATCGGTGGCGGCGACTTCGCGTCTGTTGCTGGCGCAGCTATTCGGCGATACGCCGGGGAAATACCTCGCCCATGCGGCTGAGCAGCTCCCCGAATAAACTGCACCAGTGATCTATTTTTTGGAGAACTCTTTCTCGATAACACGCCGCTCTTCGGCCAGCATATCGCGGGCAGAGGTCGTCTCATTGTCATCCGTGTACAGGATGTCGTCCGCCACCCATTTGCCTTTTTCCTCAACCATTTTGTAGGTAATGGTGCGGAAATTGCCTTCCGGGATGGACGGGGAAATATTGAGTTTGACTTCAATCGTGCCGGGCTGGGTTTCGGTGAAGGTAATGGCGGAATTGGTAAAGTTCAGGTCAGTGTCAGCGTCCTGCGAGTTCAGGTAAGGGTCGCCATCGGCAGCCCAGCCGCACGGGCCATCATCACTGTATTTGGCGCAGACTTCATCGCTTTTTTTGATGTCGGCGTTGAAGGCTTCCGACTTGTCAATTTCCGGGGTCGGGATATTTTCATCGTTGGCAGCATTGGCCATCGTGTGGTAGTAGTCGAAATAGGTCTGGTAAAACGCCTTTATTTTGTCCACTGCCGTCTGGGTGTCGTGGGTGGC
>JBBIHI010000254.1:0-3232 GCA_037447095.1 Thiotrichaceae bacterium | reverse complement strand
CCCCGGCGGACAACGGTAAGGCTTGGCCGGAATCGTCAGGATGAACGTATCCTGCTTGGTCATGGCCTTGATTTGTGCTTGCAGGGCATCAATCTGGTACTGCCCGGAAGCTGTCTTCGAGAAACCATTCCACGCATGGACAACCCTGTCCTGATTGCCTGCCGAACCGGACATGGGCAAGGCATCAAACTGGATGCCCGGTGCGATCACCAGCCGGTCAAACGGTAATTTGTTACCGTCATCCAGCACCACCTGATGGCTTTCAATCGCTTTGACTGACTTGGTGACAAGCGTGACGCCGTATTTGCTGGCCAGCGCACCGTAGTTGAAAGCCAACTGGGAGCGGGTCTTTTCACCCGTCAGGATCATGTTGCTGAAGATGTTGGAGTAGTAGTTTGCATTGGGTTCGACCAACGTTACCTCAACACCGCTGCCGCCCCACAGGCGCAGGTATTTGGCAACCGTTGTCCCGGCCATACCACCACCGATGACCACTACTTTGCCGTTGGCTCCCGTATTGCCGGGAACTGCCCCGCTACTGGTACGTGGGAGAGTGCTGCTACTGCGGCTTGCAGATTCACCACGTTCAGCCCACAGGGAACCGGCCATGGATACACCCAACATGCCCACGCCCATCTGGGCAAGGAATTTTCTCCGATTCATCATTGTTGCCCCCTTATTGTTTGGAAAAGTAATCGGCAATCAGGGCGATTTCATCGTCCGTATAGGCCATGGCATGGACATTCATAATGGCCTTGCCTGCCGGTTTGAACTGCATTTCCAGCAATTCATTGGCAATGCTGGAACGGCTCTTGCCTGCCAGATGTTCGAGGCCGGAGCCATCCGTGCCGTGGCACTGGAAACAGTTGGCAGCAAGGGTGCGACCGGGGTGGTTGAGGGTTGCAGAATTTGCCGAAGCAAAGACAGGGAACAGCACTGCCAGCGCGGCAGTCAGGATTGACACTCTTTTCATTGGGGTTCTCCCATTGATTATTCTTTAGTTCTGCAAACTTATTGGGGTTCATTTATCATTTGCATCGCCGCAAGCATAGCAAAACTTCATAAGAATTGCGTTTTCTCAATACAAAAAACTTATGAGACATATGCCCCATATGGGTAGAAACAAGCCAGCGCATGATTCTTCCATCCTGTGATATAGGTCAGATCAGCCAGTGGCCTGCGGAGTAGAATGAACCGGAAACCATTTTTACAAGGAGGCAACGTGCATACTACACAAGACATCAGAAACATCGTGTTCACTGGCCATACCGGCTCAGGCAAAACCAGCCTGATCGAAGCCCTGTTGTTCCAGGCAGGTGAGACCACCCAGCAGGGTGATATTGAGAAAGGCAATACCATCACCGACTTTGACCCGCTCGAACAGCAGCATCACCATTCCCTGTACGTTTCCGTCGCGACCGCCCACCACGCTGGTTGCCACATCAACCTGATCGACACGCCGGGATACCCCGACTTTCAGGGGCAGGTACTGACCGCGCTATCCGCCGCCGATACCGTGGTGGTGGTCATCAATGCGCTGGCCGGTATTGAGCCGATGAGCCGCAAAATCATGGAATGGGCAGCGAATCAGCATCTTCCGTGCATGGTAGTCATCAACCGTATCGACGCCGCACCCGACAAGCTGGCGCAGCGCCTTGAGGAAATCACCGAAGTCTTTGGCCGTGAATGCCTGCCGCTGGAGCTGCCTGTCAACCACGCTGCGCAAGTGGTGGAAGTGTACGGCCACGAATCCGGCGAAGCTGATTTTTCCTCCGTGGACGATGCCCACACTTCCCTGATTGAGCAGGTGGTGGAAGCCGATGAAACTGCCATGGAACATTACCTGGAAGAAGGCACAGTACCGCCGGAGGAATTACACGCCGCCTTTGAACAGGCATTGCGCGAACACCATCTGGTGCCGGTTTGCTTTACTTCTGCCAAAACGGGCGCAGGCGTACCTGAGCTGCTGGACATTATCGCCAAACTTGCCCCCAACCCGCTGGAAGCGACCCCGCATCCGTTCATCCGTCATCAGGGTGCAAAAACCGTGGAAACCTGGGCTACCCCAGACCCGGACAAGCCATTACTGGCGCATGTTTTCCATGTCGAATTCGACCCGTTTGTGGGCAAGCTGGCTCTGTTGCGCGTGCATCAGGGCAGCCTGAAACTGGGTAGCCAGGTTCTGGCGGGGGCAGAGGGCAAGCCGGTCAAGATTGCCCACCTGTACCGTTTGCAGGGCAAGGAACGCATCGCCGTGCAACAGGCCGTACCCGGTGATATTTGCGCCATCGCCAAAATCAACGAAATCGAGCCGGACATGATCCTGCACGAACGCCACGAAGACGATGGTGTGGAAATGTCCGGTATGACCTTGCCAACGCCTTTGGTAGGCTTTGCCTTACGCGCCAAGAAACGCGGTGACGAACAGAAACTGTCTGATGTACTGCACAAGCTGGTGACGGAAGACCCCTGTCTGCGCATCGAATACGACACCACGGCCAATGAAACCGTGTTGCGCGGCCTGGGCGACCTGCACCTGCGCATCGCCCTGGAGCGGATGGACAAGCAATACCATCTGGAAGTGGATGCCGCATTGCCCAGAATCCCTTACCGAGAAACCATCACCAAAACCGTGCAGGCGCAATACCGCCATAAAAAGCAGACCGGCGGTGCCGGGCAGTTCGGTGAAGTGCAGATTGAAGTGGAACCGCTGGAACGTGGCGCTGGCTTTGAATTCGTCAGTAAAATTGTTGGCGGCGCGGTTTCCGGCTCGCTGATCCCGGCGGTGGAAAAAGGCGTGCGGCAGGTGCTGGCTTCCGGTGCAATCAGTGGCAATCCGCTGATGGACATCCGCGTCACCCTGCTGGATGGCAAGATGCACTCGGTCGATTCCAAGGAAATTGCATTTGTAATGGCGGGGCGCAAGGCATTCATGCAAGCGGTTGCCGATGCCAACCCGATCATTCTGGAACCGGTGGTTGATCTGGAAGTCACCGTCCCGTCTAGTGCGATGGGGGACATTTCCGGCGACCTGGCAACGCGACGGGCGCAAATCCATGATACCCAGGCAGACACGGCGGGCAATATGGTCATCCAGGCTAAAGTCCCGCTGGCAGAACTGAATGATTATGCCTCGCGCCTGAACTCACTGACGGGTGGGGATGGCAGTTGGGCTATCCAGTTCAGCCATTACGAGCCAACCACGGAAAAGACCCAGCAGGAGCTGATGGCA
>JBBIHI010000253.1:0-3274 GCA_037447095.1 Thiotrichaceae bacterium | reverse complement strand
AATCCCGTTGCTATTGCCATGCGCCAGCACCACGTTGGCGGCATTGGCAAAGCGGCTGATAATCCGTGCCGTGTAATCATGCTGGCGGAGCAGCCCGCTGGCCGCATCAAAGCGGAAATATTGCACCGTGCTGTGGGTGGGAATGCTGTCAGGGAACGTTGCTTGCAACACATTGCCGGGCAATTCCTGCCACCCAATAGCCGGATTCAGCAGCAAGGCGGGCAGGGTGAAGTAATTCCAGAAGGCGTAATTGGCGAAATACGCCATGTCCAGATCGTCCCAATACAGCAGGCGTCGCCCCCAGGTGAAGTAGCTTCTGGCATTGTTGCGGCGGGCAAGGAGATTGCCTTGCGTATCTTCCAGCCGTACATCCATGCCATCCAACACCCCGCTAACGCCAACCTGTTTGCCAATTGGCGTGATCCGGCATACGGGGCGGGAAACGTCCATGAACAGTCTGGCATGGTGGAAACAGGGGCGGCGTTTCAGGACGAACGCCAGCCCTCGGGTGCTGACCTCTGCCTCAATGTAACGGGCTTGCGACCAGAGCGCTTGCCCGCCGTAAGCATCCAGCGCTTGTTGTTGCAGGGAATGTGTCAATGTCTTGCCTCCTCCACAAAACTGAGCGGGGTTCATTCCGTTGCTGGTTTGAAACGTTCCAGCACCTTCGTTGCATACGACAGGTAAAACTCGCCCTGCGCATCGCTGGCATGATCCAGTGTGATGGGGAGCTTTTCCCCCAGACCTTCAGCGCTATTCAGCCGGTTCTGGAAGGTGGATTTGTTCCGCGCCAGCCAGATGAATTCGCGGTGCGCAGGTTCGGTAAATACCATCACCAGCAACGCCGTATCGTCGGCCTGCATCACTGCCGACAGGGCCGTTTCAAAGTCTTTCATGCGGGCAAGTTCTGCCGCGCTGGGCAAGCCTTCGGCGTCGAGTTCGGCAAACTCCCACAAAATGCTGAAGCGTTCGGGGTAATGCCGGAACGGGAAACGTTCCCCCACATCGCGCATCCGTAACAGGTGCAAGCCGCCATCGGTACTGGCCTGCTGGGCAACGACCCATTCGGTAGCGGCTTGATTGCCGGTGTTTTCTGACATGCTTATGCGCCTGTGTTGGGGTTGTTGGTCGGGGAATTTAGTCGCGACATCACCAGTTCCATATTGGCCACCGCCTGCGCCGGTTTGACTTCAAACACCTTGCGGCTATCCGGGAACTGCTGGTGCAGATGGCTCAGGGCGGCGAAGTAATCCCCCGTCCGGGTGTAGTCATCGGCAGCGTTCAGGCCGAGGTCTTCGCTTTCCACAAAGCTCAGGTGCTGGTCGGAAAGGCCATTGTTGGCGTGCAGGTGGAAATGCAGCCGCACGCCTTTGCCCTCCAGTTCATGCAGCCATTGCAGCCATTCCGGCAGGGTTTCCGGCGACCAGACCTTGGCGTGGCCGAGGTCGAAACAGCAGTGGACGTAACGCAATTCCAGCCGCTCCACCAGTTCAAAAAACCAGCGGTAAAACGCCAGCGGGTGGAAGGTGTTTTCAATATGGACGGGATGGTCGTATTCGGTGCAGAAACGTTCCAGCAGCAGGAGCTGTCTGGTTAGGTGTTCCGTCAGCGCTTCATGGAAGGCCGGGCGATTGCTGACCGGCCATTTGTGGATGTGGGTGACGGAATACGCCGAGCCAAGGGTTTTGGCCGAGGCAAATTGCTGGTGCAATTGCGTTTCCTGCCTGCCCAGTTCAAACAGCGTGCTGTGGTAATGGTTGAAATGGGTGTTGACCGGAATCGGCTGGGCAGCCTCGCGCAGGGCGGCGACCACGAATTCCCAGATGTCCTCATCGCCGGAATACAGGCCGACCTCCAGCGGGCGTTGCTGGGCAATGGCGGCGTGAACCACTGGCGCTTCTGCCGCCAGGTCTTTCTTCATGATTTTGTAGCCGAATCGCTGCATGGTGTGTTCCTTGAAAGGCAGCGGGATACGCACTTACAGGATGTCGCTCACGGTACGGAAATCGTGGTGGCAGTCAGAGCAGGTATCCTTGAGGTGGTCGTAAACGGGGTTGATCTGGTCGAGATTCCCGCCTTTGGCAACGTCAACCAGTTGGGCGGCGGCTGCCTTGAATTTTTCCTGGGCTTGCCTGAAGGCTTCCGGGTGTTGCCATACATCCGGTTTGGCGCGGCTGGGCGAATAATCGCTGCCGGGCGGGAAATAAACCCACGGTTGGGTGCTGAGGGCTTTGACCTGCTGCGCTGCGTCGAGAAAATCCTGGGTGGAATAAGGTTCTTTGCCCTGCACCATCAATTTCATGATCTGGAAGTTATGCAGCGTGTCCTTGAAAATATGCTCGCGCTTGGTGACAGGTTGTCCCGGATGGGTGTCCTCATCCTGACAAGCGCTTAACAAGGCCGCACATACCAGCAGCAGGAGTGGGGCCTTGAATAGGTAAGGTTTGAAATAAGCCATGATGTCCGCCGTAAATTGGTCGATTGCCGTGCATACGTTGCACTTGTGGTGTCGCACGGCATTCTAGCAGGAGTAGCCTGCCCCGGCCATTTTTGGGGATTTCAGCTTGTTGCGCCTACTTGGTGAGCTTGCAAGTGGTCTGCCTGGCAGGGTCGTCGCTGGTGGTATCGTAATTCAGCATGGCTTCCTCGCCTTTGTCCCACCATTCAATATCCCGCCCGTCAGTGTAACGGCCACCGTCTGCGGAAACGGCCTGCGGCAGGAAACGGATGCCTGCGTCGAGGGTCAGTTTGACAACGCTGATGCCGCTGGCATTGTCGTGGAAATACTGGGCGGTTACGTTTTTGCCATCCTTGCAGCTATAGGCAAACGGGGCGTCGGCTTTCAGCACGATCTGCTCGGTATTGTCCTTGGCCTGGAGGGCGAAAGCGACCAGTGCAAGTGTGCCCAGGGTGGCAGCCGTGAGGGAGAGTTTGGTCATGGCTTAACATTCCTTGTTATGGTGGTGGTAAGCAAACGCTGTCGGTCAGAAAATGACCGACCCATTGATTGTAGTACATCTGAACGGTATTGCAGGGTGTTTGGCTGATCAGGCTTTTTCCAGCGCCTGTTCCACGTCCCGCAGCAAATCCGCCGTGTCTTCCAGCCCTGCCGACACCCGCACCAGCCCTTCGGTGATCATGTGTTCCGCCCGTTCCTCCAGCGAATAGGTGGAATGCGTCATGCTGGCCGGGTGTTGCGCCAGACTTTCCGCATCACCGAGGCTGACCGCACGGGTGATCAGATTCAGCGCATTCATGAAACAGCGGCCAGCCT
>JBBIHI010000252.1:0-3284 GCA_037447095.1 Thiotrichaceae bacterium | reverse complement strand
AGCGACCCAGAGGTTTTCGTTTTCATACCCTCCGCTTTTGCTTATTATTCGCGCCATCATCAAAAATAACCGGATTTCACATGCAAACCATCCTTTCACGCATTGCCACTGAACTGGCAGTCAGGGAAACCCAGGTCGCTGCGGCTGTCGGACTGCTGGACGAAGGTTCCACCGTCCCCTTCATCGCCCGTTACCGCAAGGAAAAAACCGGCGGGCTGGATGATACCCAGTTGCGTTACCTCGAAACCCGCCTGGGCAGTTTGCGTGAGTTGGAAAAACGCCGTGAAACCGTACTGAATTCCATCCGTGAGCAAGGCAAACTGACCCCGGAGCTGGAACAGCAGGTGCTGACGGCACAAACCCGTACCGAGCTGGAAGACATTTACCTGCCTTATAAGCCCAAGCGCCGTACCAAGGCGATGATTGCCCGCGAAGCCGGAATCCAGCCACTGGCGGAAGCTTTGCTGGCCGACCCTTGCTTCGACCCTGAAACGGAAGCCGCCAACTACATCAACCCGGACATGGCGTTTGCCGATACCAAGGCTGTGTTGGATGGCGCAAGGCAAATCCTCATGGAAGATTTCGCCGAAAATGCCGAACTCAGCGGCCAGTTGCGTGAATACCTGTGGGAACAGGCGGTGCTGGAATCCAGCGTGATCGACGGCAAACAGGAGGAAGGGCAGAAGTTCAACGATTACTTTGCTTACGGCGAAGCGCTCAACAAAATTCCGTCACACCGTGCGCTGGCACTGTTCCGGGGGCGCAATGAAGGCATCCTCGATCTCAAGCTGGATGTGCCGGTGGCTGAAGGCATCAGTCACCCGTGTGAGGATAAAATTGCGGCGGCTTTCCATATCCGTGATCAGGGCAGGGCAGCCGACCGCTGGTTGCTGGATACCGTGCGCTGGACGTGGAAAGTCAAACTGCATAGTCGCCTGAGCGTGGATTTGAATCTGCGCCTGCGCGAACAGGCCGAAGCGGAAGCCATCCGCGTGTTTGCCGCCAACCTCAAGGATTTGCTGCTGGCTGCCCCGGCAGGTGCACGGGCAACACTCGGGCTTGATCCCGGCTTGCGTACCGGCGTGAAAGTGGCGGTGGTGGATGCTACCGGTAAACTGCTGGATTTCGCTACCATTTACCCGCATGTGCCGAAAAAGCAATGGGATCAATCCATTGCCGTGCTTGCCGATTTGTGCGCAAAACATCAGGTGGATCTGGTCAGTATCGGTAACGGCACGGCTTCCCGCGAAACCGACCAGTTGGCCGCTGACCTGATCAAACGTCACCCGGAGCTGAAACTGTCCAAAGTGGTGGTGTCGGAAGCGGGGGCATCGGTGTATTCCGCTTCCGAACTGGCGGCCAAGGAATTCCCGATGCTGGATGTTTCCTTGCGCGGTGCGGTGTCGATTGCCCGCCGTTTGCAAGACCCATTGGCGGAACTGGTGAAAATCGACCCTAAATCCATCGGTGTTGGCCAGTACCAGCACGATGTCAGCCAGCCGGAACTCGCCCGCAGCCTGGATGCGGTGGTGGAAGACTGCGTAAATGCGGTCGGGGTGGATGTGAACATGGCTTCTGCTGCCTTGCTGGCGCGGGTTTCCGGTCTCAATCAGGGCATCGCAGAGAATATCGTGTCATTCCGTAATGACAATGGTGCATTCCGTAACCGTAACCAGTTGAAAAAGGTCTCCCGCCTTGGGGCAAAAACTTTTGAACAGGCGGCTGGCTTCCTGCGCATTCGTGACGGTGAGCAGCCGCTGGACGCTTCCGCCGTCCACCCGGAAGCCTATACGCTGGTGGAACAGATTGCCGCCGTCAACCGCAAGCCGCTGGATGAGGTGGTCGGTAACAGCGAATTTGTCAGCCAGCTCAAACCGACGGATTATGTGACCGAACAGTTTGGCTTACCCACCATCCGCGACATCCTCGCCGAGCTGGAAAAGCCGGGTCGTGACCCGCGCCCCGAGTTTGCCACCGCGACCTTCCGCGAAGGTGTGAATGAAATCGCCGACCTGCAACCTGGCATGATCCTCGAAGGTGTTGTCACCAACGTGGCCAATTTCGGTGCATTCGTTGACATCGGTGTACATCAGGACGGCTTGGTACACATTTCCCAACTGACCAACAAGTTCATCAAGGATCCGCGCGAAGTGGTGCGTACCGGCGATGTGGTCAAGGTACGGGTGGAAGAAGTCGACGTACAGCGCAAACGCATTTCCCTGACCATGCGCCTTGAGGATGGCGGGCAAAAAGCGCCTGCTGCGAAAGCGAAACCGGCCAACCACGAAGAACGCCAGCCGCACACCCGCCCGGATCAGCCGCGCCGGGGTGGCAAGCCGGAAAACCGGCGACATGAGCCGAAAAAGCCAGCCAGGGATACCTCAGCAGCCAATTCTGCGATGGGCGATGCAATGGCGGCGGCTTTAGCCAAATTGCGCAAATAGTGGCTTTCTGGCGGTTTACGCTTAAGCCCGGCTGAACTTGTCTTTCCATTGTGGTCAAAGCAGATAACCGCATGTGTCTGCGGTTATCGTAAACCCCAACAATGAGGAAGAAAGCCAATGAAAAGGATGAATGCAGGCAGGGTGAGTGTACTGGGAACCCTGCTGGTGCTGGCAACATCCAGTGTGTACGCAGATTGTACTTTGTATGACGCTGCCGGAATGCGAGGTGAAAGCCGTTCCCTGGGTGCTGGTGAAAAGCTGGGTGATCTGGGCTGGAGCTGGGATAACCGCACATCATCAGTCGGTGTCACTGACCAATGCAAGTTGACCTTATACTCCGACCCCAATTTCAGGGGCGACAGCAAGATATTTTCGGCGGATGCATCGTCGGTCGGAAGCCTGTGGGATAACCAGGCATCCTCCGCCGTTTGCACCTGCCCGCCACCACCGCCACCACCATCCGGTAACTGGGGGCCACCCGGCGGCGGTTGGGGCGGCAATGACTGGAGAAACCATCATCACCGTTGGAACAACAACCGGGATGGCTGGCGCCGTGACTGGAATAATCCCCCTCCACCGCCACCACAAGCTTGCCGTTTGTACCGTGACATGAATTTTGCGGGCGGTGAACTGGCATTGGCTGCCAGTAATTCCTACAGCACCCTGGCGTATGGGATGAATGACCAGACTTCCTCCATCAAAGTGCCACAGGGATGCAAACTGACAGTCTACAGCCGGGAAGGCTTGACTGGGCGCAGCAGGGTTTTCCTCGAAGGCGACTACAATTACGTCGGCCAGGAATGGGATGACCGCATTTCCTCCGCAGATTGTAGCTGCCGC
>JBBIHI010000251.1:0-3285 GCA_037447095.1 Thiotrichaceae bacterium | reverse complement strand
TCTTAACCAGACGGTCATTTCGGCTGCCAAAAATCGCTTTGGCCACGGAACCCAACATAGTTTTCTCTCTTAATCCTTGTGCAAAGAAAAAGTCCGGTCATGGCAGCATGACTCAGGCACACCGCCACCCCGGACACGATAGGAATCTATTATATATCAGCTAACTGGCTACACGGTGAATTTTTGGTAATCTCCCCGTCAAGCCAAGGCTATTCGGAATAACCCAGGTATTCACGCGGGTTCAGTTGCTCACCATTCTTGAGTATCTCCAGGTGCAAATGCGGCCCGGTAGAACGGCCCGTATTACCGGACAGGGCAACCAGATCACCTTTTTTAACGAGCTGGCCTTCAACTGCCTTGGCGGCACTCAAGTGCCCGTAGCGGCTGACCACACCATCACCGTGGTCAACCTCCACTGCATTGCCATACCCGGACTTTGGCCCGACATAGGAAACGACTCCCGCAGCAACTGCATAGACAGGGGTACCCACCGGGTCAGCGAAATCCAGACCCTTGTGCATACGGGTCTGCCCATTGAACGGGTCACGGCGGAAACCAAACTCGGAGGAAATATAGCCCCGATGCACCGGCCAACCGGAGGGCGTCACCTCTTCCTGCAAGGTGATACCATCCAGTATCTTTTCCAGGGTCGCCAACATCCCCTTTTCCTTGTCCATCTTGTTCTCAGCCGTCTGGAACGCAGACAGCAATTCGGTTGAAGAGCTACGCCCTGCACTGTCATTGCTGCCAACAATCTCTTCAATACCACCTTGCGGCGGCTTGTCATCCAGCGAGAATTCCTTGGGATCCAGTTTGGCCTTGCTGGCAACACGTTTTGCCAAAGCATTCAAACGCACGATCTCCGCTTCCAGGGAACCCAGACGCACCGACAAGGTATCCACGTCCACCGTATAGTTGGCGTAAGTCTTCTTGATCTGGTCAACGGTGGAAATCTGCTTTTCCAGCGCTGAAATGATCTTGCCAGCTTCGTCCCGGGACAGGTTTGAATTTTGCGGGGTATCATCCAGATGGTACAGGCCGAGCATCTGGTTGATGGAAAGCCCGATGATCAGCAGGGCAATGATACCGGCAGGGATGATCAGATGCTTCCACGGGTGGAGGCTGAACGAGGCACGACGTGAACCGTCGTCACTCAAACAAATCACTTTCACGACTGTAAGTCCCTCAATTTCCTTACTAGGTGTAACATGCTTCCAGTTCTATAATGGCACTTATTGTAGTAGCTGATGAGCCTACTGGCAGCATGGAAAAGATAAACCGATTCATAAACAGGGATATTACCGAACGGCTGGAACAACTGGACAAGCTGACGGCAGAAGTCGGCGACTTCCTTTCCCTGCCCATTACCGGCAGGGTATGGCCAGTCCTGAAGAACCAGCGGCTGACTCTACTCACCGACGACTCCCATCTGGCAACCCAGATACGGTTTCAGCAACAACTGTTGGGCAAACATCTAAGCAAACGCCTAAACCTGAAAATTAGCGCGGTGAATGTTAAATTGATTAGTTTCCCGTTGGCAAGCAAAGTGCGAAAAAACAACAGCTTCTGCATGTCCAGCAAAGCAGCACTGATCATGCAGGGCATCGCAGGCAGTATGGAAGACACGGAGCTGCAACAAGCCATTCTCAAGCTCACCGCCGCAGCCCACCGCCCCTGAGTCTCAGTTCAAGGCGCAGACATGTTCGGTGGCAAAGATCGCCTGCCCCTTGCGTTCACGCCCCAGCGTCACCATTTCCCAGGCATCCCGCTGCTGAAGGACTTCCCGCACCAGCAGGTTGTTGATGGCGTGACCGGACTTGTGTGCATGATACGCTCCGATAATTCCATGCCCCAGGGTATACAGGTCGCCGACCGCATCCAGTATTTTATGGCGGATAAATTCATCCGCATACCTCAGACCGTCCTGGTTGAGGACACGGTATTCATCCAGCACCACGGCATTTTCCAGACTCCCACCCAAACCCAGATTGCGCGAGCGTAGTAACTCCACATCACGCATAAACCCGAAGGTACGCGCCCTGGAAATCTCACTGGCAAATGATTGGCTGGAAAAATCAACTTCCAGCATCTGGCTGGTAGCATTTACGGCAGGATGATTGAAATTGATCTCGAAACGGGCGATAAAACCATCATGGGGCAGCAGTTTCGCCCAACCCTCCCCTTTGCTGGCAACAATCGGCTTCTTGATACGGATGAAACGTTTCGGCGCCTGCAACTCCTCAATCCCGGCGGACTGGATCAGGTACAGGAACGGTGCTGCACTCCCGTCCATAATGGGAATTTCGGGCGCATTGAGGTCAACGTACAGGTTATCAATACCAAGCGCAGCCAAGGCTGACAGCAAATGTTCAACGGTAGCAACTTTTGCATCCCCCTGAACCAGCGCAGTACACAGCATTGTATCGGAAACCCGTTCCGGGTGCAGTTCCACCAGCATGGGTGGTTCCATATCCACCCGATGAAAAACGATCCCGGTGTTGGATGGTGCCGGGCGCAAGGTCATGGAAACCTTTTTGCCGGAATGCAAGCCAATACCCACGGTTGAGACCGTTTGTTTCAATGTCCGTTGTTTCAGCATGTCTTCACCTGAAAACAAGTCCTTTGTTATGCGCCTCATTTAAAGATAGGCGGATTTTATTGGATTTGGGAAGGCAGTTCCCGCTCAAGTTTTCACCAAAAACAAGAAATCACCTGAAAACCGGCTCACCGAAGCAGGCTTTGAGGTGATTCCACGCAATAAACCAACCTGACGATGACCGGGAGATACCCCCCCCCGGCCATCATGGGCATGTCGTGACTTTAATGCAACAGTCGGTTATGCATTAATCAGCCTGTTTACGCAGGAAGGCTGGAATATCCAGGTTGTTATCCCCTTGATAGGCAGCCCCACCCGGGGCGTCATCATAGCGGGAACGGCCTCCATTTCCGACCGCGAACTTGGCAACAGGTTCCAGTTGGACTGGTTTGAGGTGCGCAATACCGGATGCAGGCTTTTGTGCCGCTGCTTTTTTCTGCGCAACCATCCCGGCTTCTTCCAGGCCAGTCGCCACAACTGTGACACGGATCTTCTCACCCAGCGATTCGTCGAGCGTGGTACCGATGATGATATTGGCTTCCCCATCCGCAAACTGGCTGACAACCGCACCAACTTCTTCAAACTCGTGCATGGACATATCCATGCCGCCGCTGATGCTGACCAGTATGCCGCGCGAACCATCCAGGCGGATGTCTTCCAGCAATGGGCTGGAAATGGCGATATTGGCT
>JBBIHI010000250.1:0-3322 GCA_037447095.1 Thiotrichaceae bacterium | reverse complement strand
CGCCTGGCCAAAGATTTTGAAATCCTCACCGGCACAGCAGAGAACATGGTGCGGATTGCCATGCTGAAAATAACCCTTGCCAAATGCGTTTGAGCTTTTGCCAGACAGCTTCTTAATATCGGTAATGGCTGATTGCCACTGTTCACGGAACCCGGTCAGTGCATCGTGTAGCTGCTGGTCCCGGGCAATTTCCGCCGCCAGTTTGGGATTGCCTGCCGCCAACCATTGCAGGAATGCGGTGGGGTCTTCCTCGTATTCAACTGCCATCCGGGTAGCTTCTTCCCAGCCATTCGGCTGCCACCATTTGTCCACAGGCCATATCTGGCTGGCTTGCCAGCCCTCCTCACGCCGCGCCTTGAAGCCTTGTGCGACAAAAAACTCCTGCAACAACTGATGGCTGAAACGCACCTTATCGCCGATGATTTCCAGCAGATTGGCCGCATGGGAAAACTTAAGCCATTCGGACTGGACAATCTTTTCCGCCTCGGTACGCAGCAGAGTAGTACGGACTTCATCCATACCAGTGCCCCGGCTTTGCAATTCCCACGCAAGCAGTTTCAACTGCTGTTCCAGTTGCAGGCGGGAAGGAATGTCTTCCTGACTGCGATTTTTCTCACCCTGTTCTCTTTCCCACAAGACGCCGACAAAATGCTCAAACAGGTTACGCTTACTGTCTGGCAATTTACCTTCCTTGTTGAAAATCTTTGCAATCATGGTCAGCAAATAGGGGTTTTTCGCCAACTCCAGCAGGCTACGAGGGTTATTGAGATGCTTCAGGCGATTACCATCCCACCAGAATTTTTTCCAGTACCAACCCCGTGGCGATTCGGCCCTCCAGAAATGATCCCAGTCCGGCAGCGTGTAATCGCGGTCAAACCAGTGACGCAGCCGGGTTTTCCAATTTGGTTTATGCGTTTGCCAATGCCGCCAAACCTGTTTCATTTCATCGCCGCCCATCAATTGCCAAAACAGGTGGCCGGCTGTTTGTTCCGCATCCTGCCCCTGCCTGAAAGCATGACGGAAATAGTTGCGCAGAAAATGCTGGATGCGTGGTGGCGTCAACGGTTCAATAATTAGCCTATCCAGATTCTGCGCAAGTTCCAGGGTGTAATCGCGCTTGCGGCAGGTCAACAACAAAAGGGGAAAGGCTTGTTGGCGATTGATGAAGGCTTTGACTTCCTCCACTTTGCTGGCACGCTGCCCAGACGGGATTTCATTCAGCGCATCCAGTAGCGGCAACAAACGTTGCTGCTTGCTGAGCGCCAGATAGTATTTTTCCAGTTCCCCCATCTGTTTCAGGACAAAAGCCTCCCGCGGCTGTTCCTCGATCCATTCATTCAGGGGAATCATGACCGGCATGGGCAGGCGCGGATTTCTCAGGGCTTTGCTTGCGTGTTCCGCCGCGATGCACCAGAGGGAAAAGCTCTTGCCCATGCCCGGCTCACCCAATAATACCAGCCGCTTGTAGTGTTCAAATGCCTCCAGCAGGTTATCGTGGTGTTGTGGTTTTCCCTGGCATTCATGCGGCTCGCCCTTTTCCTTATGCTGCTCATAGCGCAACTGCGCACTGAACCAGCGCTCCGGTAATTGTTCGTGCTGGTGGTAATCACCCTCCTGCTGGACGTATCCCCTTTGCACCAGCCCCATTCCATCCCTGAGCAACAGGTTTTGCAGGTACTCAACTTCGATCTGGCGTTGGGTTCCAGCAGTAGTCTCAGCATTGGCAGCCCTCAACCATAATCGGCGGATCAGCCACCAAATGCCCAAGCCAACAGCAGCGATTACCGGCCAAACCAAATCGCGCCATTTTTCCCACAACTCTAACTCGTTGACAGGTAAGCCACTAGTTTGACTAGTGGACTCCCAAGGCTTGGCCTTTAGATTCAGTGTATGAAATAGGTGGAGAAAAGATGATGTTGTAATGTGCCCTTGGGGCTTGACGGTCACCAGGAGCAGAGATCATGACAACATCATCTTACGAGAGCCTAAGCCATTCAAAATGGGATTGCAAATTTTATTCGGGAATGCCGGAAGAAGGAGCTGTACGGAAAGATACGCACGTATCTTGGGCCGTTGTTTCATGAGCTTGCCGCGCAGCGGAATTGCAAAATACTGGAAGGGCATATGGTGCAGGATCATGTGCATATGTTGGTCAGTATCCCGCCGAAGTATTCAGTTGCCGAAGTGGTTGGCTATCTCAAAGGCAAGAGTGCCATTTCGGTAGCCCGGCAATTCGGCGGCAGACAACGCAACTTCAACGGGGAACACTTTTGGGCACGAGGTTACGCCGTTTCAACCGTTGGCTTTGAGGAGGAGAAAATTCGCGCCTACATCAAGAACCAAGAGCAATTGGACAGCCAGGGTTTTGATGAGAAAGGCCAATTTTAGAGGATGGGGCTTGGCAGCCCTTGGGGCTGCTCAAACTTTCATCCGCCGGTACAAATTTGGCAGCCCTTGGGGCTGCTAACATCCGTCAAGCCCCCTGCTTTGCAGGGGCGTTATGACTTTACCGAATTCTCATTTGCCACTGGTATAGCCAACCTTGGGTAATGCGCTCATATTGATCTCCGAGGAAAGCTGCCTGCATTAGCCAAGAGCATAGCCTTGTTACTCATGACCATCAATCGCTCCCAAACAAATCCCGCGTATACACTTTGTCCGCCACGTCCTGAAGATCACCCATCATCCGGTTGGCCACAATCACATCACTCATCTGCTTGAATGCATTCAGGTTGCGGATAACCGCTGAGCGGAAGAAAGTCTCTTCCTCCAACACAGGCTCATACACCACCACATCAATTCCTTTGGCCTTGATGCGCTTCATGATGCCCTGGATAGATGACGCGCGGAAATTATCCGACCCGGCTTTCATAATCAGCCTATAAATGCCCACCACGCGCGGACTACGCTTGATAATACTGTCAGCAATAAAATCTTTACGGGTACTGTTGGCATCCACAATCGCCCGGATCAGGCTTTGCGGCACTTCGCTATAGTTGGCCAGCAACTGCTTGGTGTCTTTCGGCAGGCAGTAACCACCATAACCAAACGATGGATTGTTGTAATGGCTACCAATACGTGGGTCGAGGCATACACCATCAATGATCTGGCGGGTATCCAGCCGGTGGGTCGCCGCATAGGTATCCAGTTCATTGAAGTACGCTACCCGCATGGCAAGGTAGGTATTGGCAAACAGCTTGATAGCCTCAGCTTCAGTGGAGTCAGTAAACAGGGTTGGAATGTCCTGTTTCAAAGCGCCTTCCTGTAATAACCTGGCAAAGGTTTCAGCACGTTCCGAACGTTCGCCCACGACAACACGTGA
>JBBIHI010000249.1:0-3398 GCA_037447095.1 Thiotrichaceae bacterium | reverse complement strand
CACATCGCTGAGGGGATGTTCAGCATCCAGCTTCAAAGCAGCGTCGTAAATGGCATCGACCTTTTCCCCCTTGGCAAACCACTGGCTATCGCCGTCGGTCAAGCGGCGCTCCGGTGATTCACTGTATTGGATGACCGCATCCTTGAAATCCAGTTTGCCATCAGCAATACGCGAACGGATGTCGGCAAGCTGCTGGCGGATGTCGTTTTCCTTGCCAGTAGGCAAAGCCATTTCAATGATGCGGACACGCAAACGTAGCGGGAGACTATACTGGCTATCCTTGCGGGCTTCATACAGCTCTTCGGCCCGTGCACTGAAATCCGGCATACCATCGCTTTTGGCCGCATCCAGTGCCAGATCGGCCAGTTTGTCCTTGCGAAATTCTTCCACCTGTTTGATCAGTTCGGGGTTCTTGTCCAGCCCCTTCTCCAGCCCTTGTTGAGCCAGGGTATCGCGGATATAGCGGGTCTCGGTGGGATCAGCATCATCCGCCCAGGCAGAAAAGAGGGGAAACAGTGCGCACAGCAGCGCAACCAGAGATTTACGCAGCATAAGCCTTTATCCGATTAGCAAGCCTAAAAAATAAACAAGGGTGGAATGATCCACCCTTGTCACCAAACACAAAATTAATCGCGCTGGATTTTGTGCGGGATCGCATCCCCAAACAGGGCGTGAGGGTTCTGGCTGACGTTGCCTGAGATAAAGGCCGCGCCCATGGCTGGTACACCTTTATAGACATTGCTGTCGGCAGTGTAGTCAACCGCACCGGCTGCACCATAACCTTTGCCCGACTTGAAACCAGCCGCAAGGTTGTAACCAGTGAAAGACATACGCGCCCAGCCGTGAACGAATGGCCCAACACTGACATCCTGGGAGTTGGGGCTGGACAGAACCGTATAACTGGAATCATAGCCCTTGTCAGTCGACGTAAAGCTAAGCACGTTGACTTCACGCAATAACTTGCTGGTTGAATCAACACTGCTTGGGCTGCCCCCCACTGGTGGAGAGAACCCGAACTCGCCGCTGGAACTGCCTGAACCGGAATCAGGGCTACCCTCTTCACGGTTAAAGATGCCGTTCTCGAATGTCGCCACAATGTCGGTGGCTGCATTGTCGATACCATGCTTCTTCATCGGGAAGGTGACAACCCAGTCCGTATGGCCATTATACCCATACGATGGATCGTCGAAGTATTCGTTCATCAGGTGTGGCGCTGCCAGAACGTGGGCAATCGGGTACGGGTTGGTGCCGCAGTTCGGATTGACGGCATCCTTGCAAGTATCCTGCGCCGTCTTGTTCCACTCCGTCACAACCATTTCGGTGTCACCGGAAGGCTTCTTGACCATGACGCTACTGTTGGTGACATCGCCGGAAGCCAGTGATGGCAACAGGTAATTATTGATGTCATCTGCACGGTAGTGTTGTGGCTGGGTGCTGTAGTTATCAATCGCAACCGGGTTAACTGCGAACGCCTGACCCTCACTGATATTCAGGACTGCGGATGAACCAAACAAGCCACCTGTGGGTGCAGAAACACCGCCACCCTTGGTAAATACACCCGATGAACCCCACGCATTGGCGACTACCTTGCAGTTTGTCGGCGTACCATTACTGTGCAGGACACCAGCCTGAACCGTCGGGTCAGTTACAACCCCCATTTCAATGACTTCGACGTAACCTTCACGGGTATCATCAGACGCAACATTGATGCCGGTAAATGGTTGGGTTTTACCACCGCACTCACCCTTGCTACAGTCAACCAGGGCTGGCAAGGTACAGGTACGGTCGCTGGTGCTGATCGAACCAACAGTTTCCCCTTTACTGTTGGCTGCGGCCTTGACACTGCCTGTCCACACGTCTTCCGGCGACATGTAAATATTGAAATCCATGACATCCTGGCTAGCCTTGCCTTCCCGGAAACGGATTTTGACAGCCTTGGTCTGGTCAGTGGAGTTCACAAGGTTGATGTTGGTAACGTAACCATCACGTGCATTGTAGTAAGGGAACAGCAACACTTGCCCGGTACCATCCGGGTTAACATGTACTGCCTGCGCACTGCTCATAACGCCCGCGACCCCCAGAATGCCAACAGCAACACTGATGGCGACTTTATTTTTTCTGAACACTTGCGTGCCTCCTGTTCTATCTTTTATGTATTGTTGACGGAGTAGTTGGACTCATCATTGTTATAGATTTTGAGTTGTTCCCAGACCAACCTGTTTCCGGGCAGACACGCCCATTATATGTGATTTCATAGACTCTTTTTATAGCCATCCTATTGTTTTACATACCGCCAGTCTGAAAACCAGCCTTCTTTTACCCAGCTTTCTGACACCCGGTCTGTGGTATCCACGGGGTCTGAGAGGCCACGCATTTTCATCGTCACGGTGACATCCACGTCCACCTTGCAACGTTTTCCGGCGGAATCACACTCAACCTTGGCGACTTTGGCCTTGCTCCACAGACCCGTACCATGCACCTGGTTTTTGAAATGATCATAAGGAGTGGTTTGCTGGAAAGCCGCCGTGTAGTAACCGTATGCCTGTTCGGTATCACCCACAATCAGCGCATCCCAGCGTTTTTGCGCCCGCTCGGCAACTGCCCCATCTGTTGACAGGTTACAAGCACCCAATACAGCCAATGCCAGCCCTGCAAGCATTATCCGAACCCCGTTTTTAATTGGCATTTTGCCCCCTTAATTGTGACAGGAAGGTATTACCGTCCATTAACTTTTGCATACGGTCGCGCATTTCTTCACCCGTTTTGCTGAGGTCATGTTGATCCTTGATCGCCGTCGGCGTAATCAGCACCAGCAACTCGGTGCGTTTACCACTGTTGTTCGTACCGCTGAACAGGCTGCCAACGACCGGTACCTTGCTCAGACCCGGCACACCGTTGCGGCCTGTTGTACTGTTATCGCGGATCAGGCCACCCAGCACGATGGTTTCACCACTTTTGACCGCCACGTTGCTCTTGATATTACGTTGCAGGAAACTGCGGTTGCCGGTGGCTGCATCAATATCACCCGTGTCGGTAATATCCTGCTGGATGTCCATTTTCACCAGGCCATTGGAATTCACATGTGGCGTTACCTGCAAGGAAACCCCGGTATCCTTGTATTCCACCGTGGTGGATGAAGAGCCGGTCGAGCTGTCGAGTTTGCCGGTAAAGATTGGCTGCTGATCCCCTACCCGGATGGATGCGGTCTGGTTATCCAGCACCAATACGGATGGTGAAGACAATACCCGCACCTTGGACTGGCGTGCCAAGGCATTGATCACACCCAGTACATTCGAGGCTGCCCCACTCGTGGTAAACGAGAAGCCCGCCGGAGGTGCAAAACCGGAACTGCTGGCAGTTGCCTGACCCAGACCATTGCTGCCCACCAGATTGCCAGT
>JBBIHI010000248.1:0-3419 GCA_037447095.1 Thiotrichaceae bacterium | reverse complement strand
CGTAAGTATAAAACAAAGGTGTGCGTCCCGTCAGGCAACAAGGCAGGAATTGTTCGTTCGTCGGATGAATTTGTGGTTTCAAGGCAACACACAATATAGTTTCCGCAAGTGTCGCCGGATACCAACAATAAAGACACACAACAGAGAGACAACAACCATGAATAACAAGAATTTCCGTATTTCCCGACGGGTGCTTTTGCCGCTGCTGTTCTGTTCTGCTGCCGTACTGGCAGGTGATGGCGGCCTGGATGCACCTTTCGGGCAAAACCCCCCATCCAATAATGCCCTCACCCTTGAAGATGATCAGGCTCCGGCAGTTACCTGCGATAGCGGTGACCCTTCCCGTGGTGATTGTCCGTCAATGGCGGCAACGGGCGATGCGGATATGGCGGCGGCACCGGATACCATGCAACAGGCACAGCAATTGGGCAATTCACAGGATGGTTTCGTGGATGATGCGCATGAAACGTCCGCGCCCGGTATCAATACCGGCTATGTCGGTGGCAGAACCCGTGTGGGGATCGGCATTGACTCCACATTCAAGAGCAAGGCGGATGTTACCCAGGTCTTTTCCGAAACTGAAAATAACGCAGTCATCGGCCAGGGCTATATTGGCGTTGACCCGAAGAAAGGCAAACAGGGCTATGTGACCGGGGCTGGCGCACAGTTGAACTATCACTGGGTTTCCAAGGATGGGGATGGTCAGGTTTCACACGTCAACAAGGTATTTGGCGCATATGACCAGAACGGCACTGCCGATAAGGATGGCAAGCAGGCTAAAAAGCTGACTGCGGGCTACGGTCAGGAAAATGAAAAGATGTTCTGGTCTGGCAGTGTTTCCAAGGGTCTGGGCGGCAAGGTTGATACGGGGCAGAAAGATGCCAACGGTAGCACCATCTTCGAGAAAGCCTATGACTGGGGTCTGGGTGGCCGGGTGGGTACTTACCTGTCCGAACAGCAAATGCGTATCCAGGGCGGCCTCGATTATGAATGGGGCAAGGATCATGCAGCCAATGAAAGCAAGGCCAAGCAGATTACCCTGACTGGTGGTCTGGAGAAATTCTTCCCGGATTCGCCACACAGCATCAACGCCAATCTGGATGTTTATAAAAAATCCGGTGGCTATGAGGAAGGCGACCAGAAAGCCAAAGTGCGCGGTGGTATCGGCTACCGCTATGACATTGCCAGTGAAAACGCAGGCGTGTGGCAGGCAGACAAAATGTACCGCCGTGTGCGTACCGAGATTCCGGGCGAAGCCGTCAAAACGCCGCCCAAGGTTGAGCGTAAGTTGGTCAAGCACACCATGGAGCTGGAGTCGGACACTTTCTTCAAGCTCGACAGTGCCAAGCTGACGCCGGAAGCGGAGACCCGTCTGCAATCAGTGATTGCGCAAATGCGCGAATCCGGCCATGAAGGCAATATCCGCATTACCGGCAACACTTGTGACATTGGTTCTGACCAGCATAACCAGAAGTTGTCTGAACGCCGCGCCAACGCCGTGCGTGATTTCCTGATCAAGAATGGTTTCAATGCGGATGAGCTGCTTGCCCAAGGCTTGGGGGAAACCAATCCGAAATATCCGAACACCAATGCGGAACGGCATAAGAACCGCCGGGTTGATATTGAATTCGTGACTTACCAGAACGAATACAAGGATCAGGTTGTCGAGGAAGGTGGTACCAGCAGCACTGACCCGAAAGTGGTCTGGAAACAGGAATTGATCCCGACGCCACCATTGTGGGTACGTCAGGCACTGCATAATACGGCTGAGCACAAGCAACGGGTTGATACCTATAAGACTACTGCGGGTGGAGAACAGCCAGTGTGTACCATCGTCACCAAAGCTAATGATGACAGTGGTGCAGGTTATTCAGTGAACCAGGACAGTACAGATAATTCCCTGGATGTCATGGCGAATGATGCAACTTGTGATAAAACGACAACTGTGATTACCGATGTTCAAGGTACGTCAAATCAGGGTGGCACGGTAACCATTGGTACGGATGGCAAGACAGTTGTTTATACACCGAAAGCAGGTTTTAGTGGTACGGATACTTTCACTTATACGATTAAGGATAAGGACGGAAAGACCAGTACAGCAATCGTAACAGTTGTTGTTACTGCTATAGTGCCTTCCTGCACTGTCCCTAAAGCGAAGGATGACGGTACGTTTGACGCCACAGTAGGTACAGAAACTGTTATTGCAACCCTGATGAATAATGACACCATTTGTGACAACAGCAATACGGTAATCGACGAAGTAAGCTGTGATGGCTCGCAATCGGGTCTGTCGATTGATGGCGATGGCAAGACTGTCCGGTTTACTCCTCCAGCCGGTACTGCGGCAGGCGAGCAGCAGTGTACCTATACACTGAAGGACAAGGATGGCAATACCAGCACTGCCAACTTCAAGGTTAATGTAACGGATTCTTGTGATGCCGATTCAACGGTTAACCAGAGTGCTACCTACACTTACAACCAAAATCAGCAAAATCAGTTGAATGAATATCAGAACGGTATTGATGTCTCAACGTATCTGCCATCAGGTAAAACTTCTGCGGACATTAAGGATGTTTACTTCGCAGGGAACACCAAGACGGAGCGCTTCCATGTCAATAATGGTCTGGATGCAGGTACTTTGACAATCAGTGGTGACTCATCAAATGGCTATACGGTCGATTTCGCGTCAAGTACGGCCAACTACTGTGATGCGGGTACTTTCACCTTCTACATCGAGCTGAAGTGTGGAACGGTTATCACTGTCACGTTTGATGTTACAAGAACGTAATGTTGTAATCTCTGCCTAGTGCAAGCCGCCGGGGAAACCCGGCGGCTTTTTCATTGGAAGAACAGGGCAAACAACAAAATCAGGATGCCAATAATGATCAACACTTGGTTGATCCGCTGTGACTGGCGCATTTCCTTGCGCAAGGCTTCCAGTTGCTGTGATTCCCATTGCATCTTGAGCTTGTGCTGGGAGGTCTGCTGCATGATGTCGTGCAGCATGTTGGGCATGTAAGGCAGGTTTTCCAGCAACTTGGGCAAGTTGACTTTCGCACCGTTGATCAGGGCGCGGAAACCGACCTGCTCATCCATCCAGCGTTCAATAAACGGCTTGGCGGTAGACCATAAATCCAGGTCGGGATAAAGCTGCCGCCCCAGCCCCTCGATATTCAGCAGGGTCTTTTGCAGCAGCACCAGTTGCGGTTGCACTTCCATATTGAAACGCCGCGCGGTCTGGAACAGGCGCAGCAGGAAATGCCCGAAGGAAATGTCCTTGATCGGCAGGTTGAAAATCGGCTCGCATACCGAGCGGATGGCCGACTCGAATTCATCCACCCGTGTGGTGGGCGGAACCCAACCGGATTCCACATGCAATTCCGCGACCCGTTTGTAATCGCGCTGGAAAAAGGCGTAGA
>JBBIHI010000247.1:0-3445 GCA_037447095.1 Thiotrichaceae bacterium | reverse complement strand
CAGGAAATGTCTTCGCGGATGCGGCTGAACATACGGCTCCTCGGCAACTCATTATTGCAACGGCTGCATAGTATGCCTGCTTCCAGCCTGAAATGCCCTACCCCGTTTATGCTGATACGCGGGTACGCTCAGCCACTTGCCGATAATAATTGGCTGAGTAGGCAAGGTAAGCTCGTTCCTTGTCGGTCAGCGGTCGCGCCTGTTTCACCGGGCTGCCAACGTACAGATAACCGCTTTCCAAACGCTTGCCGGGGGGAACCAACGTACCTGCACCGATCATGACTTCATCTTCGACCACTGCGCCATCAAGGACGATTGCCCCCATGCCGATCAGGCAACGGTTGCCAATAGTGCAAGCGTGCAATACGGCACGATGCCCGATCGTGACTTCATCACCGATGATCAAAGGCAAACCGTCGGGGCGAGTGTATTCACCGCCATGGGTCACATGTAACACCGCTCCATCCTGCACATTGGTCAGCCGCCCGATGGCAATGCGGTTGATGTCGCCACGCAGCACAGCCATTGGCCACACGGACGAACCTTCGCCAATGCTGGTTTGCCCGCTAACATACGCCATCTCGTCGATATAAGCCGTCGGATGGATAACGGGTGTGTGGTTTTCAAAAGATTTTACTGTCATGCCGCAAGCCTATGTGAGCCTGGGAAAGGATGCAACGGGGCAGGCATTGCACCTGCCCCACAACAGAATCAGCTACGTGCTGTCAGCCACTCACCAATGGTCGGCGGAATGGTTTTCTGCGCTTTGCCACTGACGTAAATACCGATATGACCGCCCTTGAAGGACAACTCGGTATAATCCTCAGTCCCCACCACGCCCTTCAGCGCACGGGAAGCATCCGGTGGAACCAGATGGTCAAATTCCGCAAAGACATTCAGCACAGGCATGGTGACATTCTTCAGGTCAACCGTTTCACTGCCAATCTGGACTTCACCTTTCAGCAGTTTGTTTTGTTGGAAGAAATCCTTGATGAACTGGCGGAACGCTTCCCCAGCCTGGTCCGGGCTGTCGAAAATCCACTTTTCCATGCGCATGAAGTTTTTCAGGTTCTTGGCATCCACCATCGTGTCGACCATACCGAGGTACTTCTGCCCCATCAACTGGTAAGGTTTGAGGTTGAGGAATGTCCAGTTGAGCATCTCACCTGGAACATTACCGATCGTATCAACCAGCAGATCAATATCAACGTTCTGTACCCAATGGCTGAGCATGTTATCCGGGGTCTGGAAATCAACTGGCGTAACCATCGTCACCAGATTCTTGACCTTTTCCGGGTGCAGGGAGCTGTAGCATAGACTGAAAGCGCCACCCTGACAGATACCCAGCAGGTTAATCGCATCCACACCATGCGCTTCACGGATGTAATCCACGCAATTGTCGAGATAACCGTTGATGTAATCATCCAGCGTCAGGTAACGGTCGGAAGCATCCGGGTAGCCCCAATCAATCAGGTATACATCCTGACCCGCATCGAGCAAGCCCTTGACGGTGGAACGGTCTTCCTGAATGTCAGTCATGTACGGGCGGTTCACCAGCGCATACACAATCAGCATCGGTACTTTGTTGCTCGGCTCAGCCGCCCCCTGGTAACGCACCAGTTTGAGCTTGTCTTCCTGGTACACCACCTCACAAGGGGTAACGCCAGTGGAAATCTCACCGACTTCCATCAGGTTGGTCATACCCTGCGCGAGCTTTTCGTTGAAGGTCTTCACTTCGTTCAGAATGGCATCTGGACGCATCTGGAATGGCATGTTCATTCTCCTTGGGTTCGCGGTGGTAATCAGGCTTTCTTGCTACGGGCGCGGGAAGCTTTCGGCTTGGCCTCGGCAGGTGCTTCCGCTTCATCAGCGGTCACTTCCGCTGTTGCGGGGGCTGCTGCCAATGCATCGACCTTGCGGGCAAGCTCCTGTAATTGTTTGCGCAGGGCACGGTTTTCACGGCGGACTTCCTGCTGTTTCTGGAAGGCGGCGTTCAGTTCCTTGCGGGTTGGCAGGTTGGCGGATTCGTATACGCTGTCCAGTTCGGCATTGATACCCTGACGCAGTGCCATCAGCGCATTTACCATGTCGCCGTAAACCACCTGATATTCATCAGTCATGGCAAACTTGCCGTAAACTTCTTCATTCACATCCACCCACAGGTCATACAACTCGCGTAAGCTGTTGATGGTCTTAGCTTCCTTACGCATAGTATTAACGCGGGTACGCAAAGCTTCCACGGACTCGATCCCCTGCTTGGCAAAAGCCTTCAGATAATCGTCCATGGCTTCCTGATAGTTCGCCCCCAGTTGCGCCAACTCCTGCAAACGCTCCTGTGATTCACGGTTCAAACCGACCGCCGGAGTTGCCAATACTTTTTCCAGTTGTTCCTGCCAGTTCTGTGAAATCGGCATGTGGAAACCACCGGCACCCATCTGCTGGAATGCATCCATCCCCATGCTTTTCAGCACCTGTTGCCAACCTTCCAGTGCTGCCTGCCCCATACCAAAGCCGTGGGCAGCAAACTTGCCTGCATCCAGTTGGGCGCAACAGGCTTGCAAACTGCTTTCCATGGTATCCATCCAGGCATTCATGGCATCTGCGCCTTCCGCACCGTTTTGCTGTACCTTGTAGGCGTTTTCCGCCAGGTTCATGTAAACCCGCCCCATGTCCACCATGCGCTTGAAAGCGTCAGAAGATGCGCCCGGTGTGGTGTATGGGCTGACTGCCTTCCACCATTGATCCAGCCCTTGCGTCCAGGCAGGCATGGCTTGCGCCGTGCTGCTTCCCTGCCCCATTTTGGCCAAATCAGACCATGCATCCCAATAGCGCTTTTGCGCATCAGACCAGTTCTTCATCATATCCTCAGACCATGCTGGCATCATCGTCACGTTCCTCCGGTAAAAAATCGTTGCTAAATATAAGCTTAACATGCTATTTTGTGCATCGCAACAATTGCGGTGCAGCAATGTTGACAATCAGCTAAGACAATTGCTTGCAATAATACGCCATAAGTGTTTATTGTTGACAAAGCATTCCCTGATACACAAGGATTAGGCAAACTTTACCCTAGGAGAACGTTTCATGCGCGAAGATATTGTTATCGTGGCCGCTGGCCGAACCGCCCTTGGCACATTTGGTGGTTCCCTGTCGTCCATCCCGGCATCCGAACTGGGTGCAACCGTTATCAAAGGTCTGCTGGAACGTTCCGGCCTCAAACCTGAGCAGGTCAATGAAGTTATCCTGGGTCAGGTGTTGACTGCTGGCAATGGCCAGAACCCTGCCCGTCAGGCAACCCTTGCCGCTGGCCTGCCAAATGAAGTACCGGCCATGACCATCAACAAGGTCTGCGGCAGCGGCCTGAAAGCCGTACATCTGGCCTATCAGGCAGTTGCGTGCGGCGATGCTGACATCGTGATTGCAGGCGGTCAGGAAACCATGAGCG
>JBBIHI010000246.1:0-3457 GCA_037447095.1 Thiotrichaceae bacterium | reverse complement strand
TCGCCGGGGTAATTTCGCCAATTTCATCCAGAAATAGCGTGCCACCCTCGGCACTTTCGATCAGGCCATTTTTCTGCCGGTCTGCGCCGGTAAACGCGCCCTTTTCATGCCCGAACAGTTCCGACTCAAACAGGTTTTCCTGCATGGTGCAGCAATCCAGCGCCACAAAACTGTGCTTGGCAACCTGACTGTGCTCGTGGATTTCGCGGGCAACCAGTTCCTTGCCAACACCACTCTCACCCTGGATCAGCACTGTCATCATGCTGGGGGCAACCGCACCAATCATGTTCTCGACTTCTTTCAGTGCCGGACTTTTCCCCACCATGAATGAGGGGCGTTTTTGTATCTGCTCCTTGAGGTAAAGGAACTCTTTTCTCATGCTGTGGGTATCCAGCGTTTTCAGGATCACCACTTCCAGTTCATCCATATTGATCGGCTTGAGCAGGTATTCCGCAGCACCTGCCCGCATTGCCCCAACCGCCTCTTTCACGCTGCCATACGCGGTAATCACCACCACCGGGTATTCCGGTACCAGTTGCGGCAATGCCTGACTGCCCCGGATGTCCGGCAACTGGCAGTCCAGCAACACCAGATGCGGGTCATGCTGTTGCAGATAGGCTTGTGCTTCTGCCCACGAATGCACCCCGGTCGCGGCGTAACCCATCTTGTTCAATTGCCCGACCATCAGCCGGTTCAGGGTCACATCATCATCAATCACCAGAATCAGTGGAATCATGCGGCAACCTCCTCACCCTCGGCATCAATGTCGGGAAAATCCAGTACGAACACGGTATTGCCCGGCACATGTTCCGCCACATTAAGCTGGCCGTTATGCTGTTTGACCAGCGAGCGGCAAATGGTCAAACCCAGCCCGGAGCCGCGCTTGTCCACCCGGCGGCTGAAAAACGGGTCGAAAATGTACGGCAGGATGTCATCCGGGATGCCCGTTCCAGTATCGGAAATGCGGATTTCCACCCAACCAGCCGAACGCCGCGTTGTGACAGCCAAATCCCCACCACCATCGGCCATAGCGTGGAACGCATTTTGCGCCAGATTCAGGATAATCATGCGCAGGTCATTGTCTGCCGCCAGAATACGCGGGTTGCCATCCGCCAGTTGCAAATGCTCATGGATGCCCAGTTGTTCACGCTCGAAACGCAATAAGGACAGGGTTTCCCCAATCACGGTATTCACTTCCACCAGTTCCGGGTGCTTGCTCGCCAGCGTCCCCAGCTTCATCAGGCGGTGGGTCACGGCGAGGCACTGCTCAACCTGTTCATCGACCAGATGCAGGTAATCTTTCAATTCACTCACGTCCTCCTGCCCGGTACGGAGAATCTGGTCACTGGCCTGCAAGGCAATCCGTACCGAGGCCAGCGGATTGTGGATTTCATGCGCGACGCCCGCCGCCAACTCACCCAAAGCAGCCAGTTTTTGCTCGTGGGAATACTGGACAGCCTGTTCCAGATTGCGTACCGATTCCACCACCAGGTACTCGTCTGTGCGGGCGGATACGGCTGGCAAACGTGCGGCATACACTTCGGTGTGAAGCGTCGAGTCATCGGCGCGTTGCAGGGTTTCCATGAATTTCAGGGTGGGCTGGTTAACGTTCAGTTCACGCAAGGGGCAAGTGCGTAAGGAAGGTGGGCATGGCGTGTCGCGCTGGTAAGTGACCTGATAACAATACTGCTGACGCAAGGCTTCCGGTGCAGCAAAACCGCTTTGCCCCGCATACGCCCAGTTTGCCATCACAATCCGATAATCCGACCCAATGACCCTCACCCCGTCGGGTACGGCATCCAGCAAACCTTGCAGGAATTGTTCACGGCCTTGCAATTCCCGATGGTTGTGCTGTAAGCGTTCGGCCATGTGGTTGAAGGTGTGGGCAAGATTGGCCATTTCATCCTTGTCGTTACCCCGCACCGCCACACGGGTGGTCAGATCGCCCTGCGAAAGCGCCTGACTGGCATGATGCAGATGACTGACCGGTTGCAACACATAACGGCGCATGAACCACCACGCCGCCCACGCACTAAACAGCACCGCTACTGCACCTGCGCCGACCAGCACCAGAATATTCATCAAGCCTTTGTCGCGGATCGGGGCAGCGTCGTAATCCACCACCAGAATGCCGTTAACCGGGTGGGTCGTGTTGCTGCCGTGGCATTGCATACATTCCGGCTTGTTCCGTACCGGATGGAAGGTGCGCAGCAATTCCCCACCACCATTGGCCGGGTTGAAAAAATGCGTTACGGGCTGTACAGGCAGGCTGGAAGGTGCGCAATTCGGGCAAAACTGCTGGATAATACTCGCCTCGGTTTGCCCCAGGCGTTCCGGGCGTGAAGCAAAACGTACTTCCCCGGCAGGGTTAAGGATCATGACTTCCGCCACACCTTCCTGTTTGCCCAGGTCATTGATGATGTCCCGCAAACCGGGTAAATCACGCCGCAACATGGCGCGTTCCAGCGATGATTTCAATAACAGGCTGACGGAATGCGATGCCTGGGTACGCTCTTCGGCAAGCTGCTCACTGTAAAAGTAATAGAACATCAATAGAAAACAGGCCGATACCAGTCCCAACACGCTGAACAGGAACACGATAAAGCGGCGGCTTAAATGCTGCTGCTGAGGTATGGGTGTAGCGCTGGACATACGTAATCCTTCTCCGTACAGGGCGGTAGTAACAGTGTAATCCATGGCATGACAAAATGTCTTCATCTCAAAACGAACTGACATTATGTCACCAAACATCATGACATAATGTCATTAACAGGAGGTCAAGCAATGTCCTGCCATACCAACAAATAAACATAAGCATATAATTCTATGGAGAAATTTATCCACTGTACCTTTTGGCACAAATCCTGCTGCTATCAACCCGAAAGTGACGCGCATACCTTACCGTCAAAGAGGAGTAAACCTACATGCACATGCGTAACTTCATTCGCCCGATGTTACTCACCACCCTGCTCCTGCTGTTTGCCCCAAACGGGCAGGCGGATGACATTCCCTATGTGGCAGGCACAAAACCTTCGGAACGCCCGGCAACTGCGCCTGTCCTGACCGAAGTCAACAAGGATGCAGCTTGGTACAGCAACGCATTACATGGCGTGGAACAACCGTATCCGTATTCGCTGCACTTTCTGGAAAACCAGGGCAACTGGTTTATCCCCTTCACCCATCCGGGCATGACAGACCGCTATGACCTGAGAGGGTGGCACAGCAAACACTAACTGCCTTGCACGGCAGTCAATTCAATGCATTCACTGGAGGCTTTAAATGAAACAACTGGTAAAGAAAACCCTGGCCGTTTTGGTTGGCGCAATGCTGTTATCCCCTGCGGCGTTTGCTGACAACCAGCAAGGCATGTCTGGAATGAATGGGATGTCGGGTATGAACGGTATGTCGGGCATGGGCGGCATGAATGGGATGAACGGCATGTCGGGCATGGATGGGA
>JBBIHI010000245.1:0-3481 GCA_037447095.1 Thiotrichaceae bacterium | reverse complement strand
TCCCCTGTGCGACTGCACTCGCCTTGCCCGCCCAGGCTGGCATTATCCGGGAATTTACCGCCGCCTATGAAACCCTGTGTTACCAGCCGGGAGCCAGTCACAATACCCGGCAGTTACAGCGCCTGCTCAACCAGTTGCGCTAAACTTCAACGGCTTTTCTTCCCATCAAAAAACTGGGTGGGGTTGTAGCTGCGTTCCACACCTTCGGTACGCTTTTTCCAGGCAAGATCGACAATAACGGGAGCCGCTTGCTGCAAATGCACTAAAAGCTGGCTGGCCTGCTCACGGGTATCGGCCTGCCCGCCATTGTCATCATTCACATCGGTGATTTTTTCCAGCACATACAGAAGCTCCGCAGCATACAGAATCTGGTACAAGGCATACTGGTTCTCGCGCGAAGTATCCACCCATTCACCTTCAACATCCTGAATCGCCTTGCGTAATGCCTCATTGTTGGCAGCTTGCAGGGACGCCTGAACCTCCTCAGCCTTACGCTGAATGATCTGCTGGTTTTCCAGTAGTTTGTCGATCTGGGCGACCACTCCCTGTTGGTTACGCTCAAGCAGCCAGGTGCGTAACCATGCAACATTGGGTTCCAGGTAGCGATCAAACGCCAACAACTTACGCCGGTTCCCGGGGTCGAATGGAATGCCATTATTATCAAGCTGCTGACCAGCACTTTTCAGCATGGCCTGAATCTTGCCTTGCTCCCGTTTGTCAGAAGCAGCATCGAAATACAAAGCACCCTGGATATTGCCAGTCAGTTCATCTGCTGTTTTGCTGAATACCTGGGCAACGTAGGTCGGCTCTTCCGTCGTGTAATGCAACCAGAATTCGTGCAGGCTGGCATTTATCTTGTCGTTGGTATTGAGCAATGCCTGCTGGGTATCCCAGCGAATATTGATGATGTCCTGCAAAAAATCCTTCATATGAGGAGAATCCTTCGCCAGTTGCTGAACATTCTGGAAGAACGTTTGCAACGCTTTCAGACGGTGCTGCAATTTGAAACGGAAGTCATACAGGGTGGCATGGTGGGACTGGATGAAAGCATCCACGTCAGTCACCTTTTCCTCTTCCACTACCGCTTCGGCAGGTTTGGCTGCGGTCTGTTGCCGTTGCTCCGCAGCAATATCCCACAGGAAATTCAGCACACCGAAGACCACAATGCCGGTAAACGCAATCATCACCAGCAAGCGGGTATCGCGTTCCAAATCAAAGCGTTCCAGAAACTGGTTCAGCCAGCGGACAAACATGACCACCCCGGCTGCCGCCAGCAACCAGAGCAGAAACAGGATCAGACCGTGGGAATCAAGCATAAGCGATGGGTTTCGTTTCCAGTAATACAAACAGACATCAGCGTAAATTGTAGAGCGTTTTGCCGCAGACGTGCAGCCCTGCGCAGGATACGCCCGATGAATAGCCCGAAGCATGGCATTTATGCTTGACAATATTCAACTAAAACGCTTTAATGGCGCCCTTCCTTGGCCCGGTAGCTCAGTCGGTAGAGCAGAGGATTGAAAATCCTCGTGTCGGTGGTTCGATTCCGCCCCGGGCCACCACCTTATTCGATTACCCCCTTTAGCCCACAGAGTGGGCTTCTTTTAGCAAGCGTCACCCCCCTTTCTTTCAGGTAAAAATAAACCCCGCACAAGGCAGGGTTCATTTCATCACGGCATCAATTCCGATCAGTTGAAAGCGTTACCGGACGAGAAGCCGAGCTTTTTCAGGATGATCGCCAGCGGGCAGAAGCCAGTGAACGCAGATTGCAGCAGGTTCAGGCCGATGAATGCCAGCAGGATGACGCTGACAGTCGGGAAGCCAATGTAACCCAGCAGCAGGGAAATCAGGATCATAGAACCTGCGAAAGCCAGTACAACACGATCAATATTCATATACGTAAATCCTCTTGTATTTTGTGCGGTTATCGGTATCTGTGCGTGCGTGTCCAGACGCTTTGAGTATATGAGGCTTCAGTAATAATGGCAAAAATCCCGAGATAAAAAGTACAGGATTCGCTTGCGTAACATCAATGCAGGCACTCCCCATATTTGCGAGCCTGAGCTTTTCCGGGAAAATCACTCAGGATTACGTATGCACAAGACCATTTCACTTGCCCTGACCGGATTGCTGGGCTTGGCCACAGGCACATACGGCACGCACCTGTGGTACGGCTGGCAATATCCCAGCAGACCGCTGTTCGTGGAAATCGCCAATATGCGTACCGAAAACATCCCCCTGCTCAAAATCGAACATGGCAATGACTTTTCCCAGGAACGCATCCTGCTGACCCAGTTAAAAGCCGGTGAAACCCGCATCATCACCCTCAACCACGAACCCGGCAAAGGCTACAGTGTGGAAGCCCAATTGCCGGACGGTAAAAAGATCGAAGCCTGCGTGGGGAAAATGTCTGCAAGCTGGACAAACCGCGTCATCATTACCGGCAATGGCATTTTCAGCAAAGACTAAATGAGGAGGAAAACCATGCCAAGAGAAACCTATAAGACCCTGGTCTCTGCCGTGCTGCCACAGGTGAAGGAACTGTTCCCCTGGGATGTCGCCGAAGCACAGAAAGCCGGAACACCTTTCCTGATCGTGGATGTACGCTGCCCTTCCGAATATCAGGTCATGCAGATCGAAGGCTCACTGAACGTGCCGCGCGGTATCCTGGAAGTGGCCTGTGATTACGGGTACGAGGAAACCGAACCGGTAGTGGTGCAAGCCCGTGAACGTGAGATTCTGGTGGTGTGCCGTTCCGGCAACCGCAGTATCCTTGCCGCCCACACCATGCAACTGATGGGCTACCAGCATGTGTATTCGCTGAAAACCGGCTTGCGCGGCTGGAATGATTACGAGCTGCCGCTGGTATTTTCCAATGGCAACACCGTACCGCAGGAAACGGCGGACAAATACTTCATCAATGTAGTGTCCCCCGAACAGATGGGGAAAAGATAAAAAGGAAAGCCCACCAGCGAAGTAGCAGGCATCCTTTGGGAGGTGAGATAGGGAAATCGGTTTACGCGGCAACCAGACCTTTGGCCCAGCTTTCCATCGCTTCGTTGGCGTGCGGCATTGGTGTTTCGAGGAAACTGACCACAAACTTGTCGCCCATTTCCGCCACACCGATAGAACGTGGACGGATCGCCAGCATTTCCGGGGTAGGCAGCTTCTGGCCGAAACAGAAAATCACGTCACGCGCATCGGTAATGGCCGGATTCATTTCACCCTTGTCGCCCAGCGCCTTGGTGTGGGAATAGTGGTCAAACAGGGCAATGAAACGGGCAATCGGGTGCGCTTCAATCTTGGCCTGGAAGTATTCCAGAATCGCATCGACGGTCTTGTAAGCCGTTTCGTCTTTACTGAACTCGATGGTGTAGATGGGGTATTTTTCCATCAGCATGGTTTGTTTCATGTGCGTTACCTTTGTTTCAATCGTCAATCATTCAAAATTTGGCGAAGTTTATAACATCAGTGATGGTGATGC
>JBBIHI010000244.1:0-3525 GCA_037447095.1 Thiotrichaceae bacterium | reverse complement strand
CGTGCAGCCAGTGCGCTGGAACAACGGTTGGATACCTTGCTGAAAGGGCAAAACCGCGAGCAGGCATGTTATTTTGCGGTGCGCCTGCTGGGTATTGACCCGCTGCGTGAACAGGCTTACCGCACCTTGATGCAGGCACACGCCGAACAAGGTAATCAGGCCGCAGCACTACGCTGGTATCGGCGCTGCCAAACCGTCCTGCAACACGAACTGGGTGTTACGCCGGATCAAACCACCCAATCGCTTTACAGCACATTGATTGATGCCAAAACCTTGCCTACAACGCCCACCATCCCAGTACTTCCCGCCAGTACATCTGGCTGCAAAACCTGTTCCACCCGTCCCAGAAAAACTGCCAGCCCCAAACAACGCCTGCTGTATGTAGTGGAAACCGCCATCAATGGCATTCTCGATAATATTGGTGGCCAAGGCTTCCTGATTCGCGGGGAACACGCTGCGGAAAAGACGGCATTACTGGAGGAACTGACCGCCCTGGCCAGTTCACACGGGTTTTCCTGCTGCCGTCGGCAGGTTCCCGATTTTGCCAACGCCAGCGATGGTGTAACCGTGCAGAATCTCATCGACGGCTCAGCAAGCTGTCTGGCCAAGCAGCCCGTTTTGCTGGTGGTGGAAGACATCCACCTTGCCAATACGGCAACCCTGAAACTGCTCGCAGAGCTGATTGCCGTTGCCGGTAATGGCGGTATCCTGCTGGTCATGACTTCCTGTTTTGAAGGTGAGCCGCTTGACCCGCTATGGCGTGGTGCTATGCGTGGCGCTCCGCTGACCAGCATCGACCTGTAACCGCCTGCCGTTTCCGGCAAAAATATCCTACCTGTCAACGTCCTGTAACAATGTCATATTAATGTAACGGCTTTCACCCAGCCGAGACTCCTACCCACATGCGCATCCTGATGGTTTCCGACGTGTATTTTCCGCGCGTCAATGGCGTTTCCACCTCCATACAAGCGTTTCGGCAGGCATTGCAGGCTGCCGGGCACAGCGTGACCCTGATTGCGCCGGATTATGGGCAAACGGTGGCAGACGAGGCAGGCATTATCCGCATCAGCTCACGTAAGGTGATTGTTGACCCGGAAGACCGCATGATGCGCATCCGCCGTATTCACTGGCTGACTGAGGAATTACGGGCGGACGACTACGACATCATCCATATCCATACCCCGTTCGTGGCGCATTACGCTGGCTTGAAACTGTCACGCAAGCTGGGGCTGCCGGTGGTTGCAACTTACCACACGTTTTTCGAGGAATACCTCTACAACTACGTCAAGTGGCTGCCGCAAAGCTGGCTGCGTTATGCCGCACGGCACTTTTCCCGTACCCAATGCGCTGACCTTGATGCATTGGTCGTCCCTTCCACCGCCATGCAACAGGTACTCACGGATTACGGTGTCGCAACACCCATGACTATCCTGCCCACCGGGTTGGATATGCGGACATTTGAACCGGGTGATGGGCAGGCTTTCCGCGCGAAATACAACATCCCAACGGAACGCCCGGTACTGTTATTTGTCGGGCGGGTGGCCTTCGAGAAAAATATCGGTTTTCTGCTGGAAGTCGTTACCCACCTGCGCAAACCGATCCCCGACATCCTGCTGGTCATTGCCGGGGAAGGCCCTGCCGAGAAATCCCTGCACACCCAGGTGAAACAACAGGGCTTGGAAAACCATGTACGCTTTGTTGGGTATTTACGTCGGGATGGTGAATTGCAGGCATGTTACAAAGCTGCGGATGTGTTCGTCTTTGCCTCACGCACCGAAACACAGGGGCTGGTATTGCTGGAAGCCATGGCGTGCGGTACGCCAGTCGTTTCCACCGCAGTACTGGGCACCAAAGACATTATCGGCGGAGGTCTGGGCGGGCTGGTTGCACCGGAAAACCCGGAGCCATTCGCGGCACAGGTCGAACACCTGTTGACGGATAAAACCCTTTACGCACAAAAGGTGGAGGAAGCACGGGTCTATGCCGCCACATGGTCACACACGGCACAAGCTGAAAAACTGGTAAGGTTTTATCAGAAGGCCAAAAAGTAAGAGGGGCATCCCGAAGGACACCCCCCTTTGCTAGGAAGCTTGATCTTCCCGATGGGAAATTACTTTGCAGCAGCAGGTTGTGCTGGTGCAGCAACGGTAGCTTGAGCTGGCGCTACAGGTGCTTGTGGCATAGCCATTGCTGGAGCGTAGCCGTAGCCATTGTTGTTGTAAGACTGGCCATTCAGGTAAGAGTTGCCATTGCCGTTGCCAGTACCGTAACCATTGCCAGCACCGTACCAGTCGCCGTTACCTTTGAAGGCGGTGGACATGTCTGAATCCATGTTGGTGTGGCCTTTGCCTTTGAAGCTCAGGGTGAAATCAACATCAGCGTCAGCATTGCCTTTGCCACGACCCCAGCCGTTTGCATCGCCAGCACCGTTGCCGTAGCCTTGGCCGTAACCAGCAGCAGTAGTGTCAGCTTGACCTTGGCCTTGACCCAGACCAGAACCGTTGTCAAAACCATCCCAGTTAGCGGAAGCAGCAGTTGACAGGGCGACCAGAGCAGCGAATGCAACAGTTTGCAGTTTCATAATATTTTCTCCTAGCGAAAAGTTTGTGAAAGTTCATGTGTGTTTCAATATGAGATAAGTCTAATATTAGAACTTTCTAATGTAAAGAACTTTTTTCAACTTTTTCACAGGAAACGGATAGACGGATATTCCCTGCCCCATAACACAACCGTCACAGAAGCGTCACCTTCCAGTCACTTCACCCCCTTACCTTTGTCCGATACTCGATATGATTGTTTAAAGTGAGACAGTGAATGACAGGTATTTCCGCAGCATTACGCGACGCCGTACACCAGCACGCCCCCACTTCCCTGATGGGTATGCAGCAACGGCTATTCAGTTTCTGGTTCAACAGCTTTATTTACAACCAGATTTGGGAAGACCCACGGGTTGACCTGGAAGCGCTGGAACTGACCCCGGAAAGCCGTGTCCTGACCATCGCTTCCGGTGGCTGCAATGTGCTGAACTACCTGACGGCATCCCCTGCGCATATCACCGCCATTGACCTGAACCCTTATCACATGGCGTTGACCCGTCTGAAACTGGCAGCGATGAAATACCTGCCCGACCACGCGGCGCTCTACGACTTTTTCGGTTATGCCGACTGTGGGCATAACCTGGAAAACTACCGCCGTTACATCCTCCCGCATCTGGATGAGGGCGAGGAAAGCTTCTGGCAAGGCCGCAGTATCCTCGGGCAAAAACGCATTGACATGTTCCGCGACGGTTTGTACCGGCATACCCGTTTCGGCTGGTTCATGCGTTTCCTGCACTGGATTGCCCGCCGTACCAACTACCAGCCCGACAAGCTGCTCAGTGCCAGCAGCCTGTATGAGCAGAAAGCGATTTTCGACCAGCACATTGCCCCGTTCTTCGATAACCGGCTGGTGAAATTCCTCGGCAAGCTGCCCATCTCCGTGTTCAGCCTGGGCATCCCGCCGCAGCAATACAAGGCGATGAAGGAA
>JBBIHI010000243.1:0-3532 GCA_037447095.1 Thiotrichaceae bacterium | reverse complement strand
CGTTGAGAATCGCGGCGGCGCGGGTTTCGAGACGGGTGTCTCCCAAATCGAGATCGTTGAGTTCGGTGGATGACCAGTTCATCGGCAAAAATCGGCAATTTTACAGTAGCTTGGAGACTTGTGTATAGGGCTTTCAAGGTGAAGAATTGATCACCACCATTTGACCTCTGCAAATGCCTGATTTCTTGGTTTTAGCTGCGAGTCATACCTTCATGTGAAGCTAACATCGAAGCAATGAGAGTACAAAAAGCAATCATAATAACCCTTAAGTATTTGATTTATAAGTGGTCAATTTATCACCTTGAAAGCCCTAGACTTGTGTATAAGGAGATGCGTTAATGTAACCAATATGGGGCGCTATGCTGATGTTGGCGGTCATGCGGATACATTGCAACCCATACCGAGCGATCAGTACATCGGCGGTGTTCAACGTAATTTGACAGTAAAGAACCTGAATACAACTGGCAGTATGAACGGGGATTCTGTCCAAGGAATTATCAGCACCGATGGTTGTCTGATAAATCTGAATGCTGATGGTGGAAATATTAAGGCAGGATCACCCAATAAGCTGGCCTTCAACGGTCTGGCGAGTGGCTCATTGAATAACTTCCGCGATCAGGATGGAAATCTTGTCCAAGCCCGTTTGCAGCCACTCAGGATTGGCGGTAATCCAGGCATAGGGAATACCTGGATATTGTCCATTAGTCCAGAAGATCATGAATGTAACCCTGGAGCGATCGCAGGCAATAATTACTTTGAAGAACAGGATAAGCGTAAAAAGTTATCGCATCCTAATGATACGCGGGATACTGGGTTGTGCAATTTTGAATTGGATAAATTCAAGAGTGATATGAGAAAGATAACAGTGGCTGAAATACTGGTTGATCCAAAGGTAGGTACTCAGGTAAACAACTGGCTGGAGTGGGTGAAAACAACAAAGCAACCAGAATTTTCTGGGAAATATAACGAAATTCAAGCGCGGATCATTGAGGCAAGCAAGGATGGTAAATTGATAAGTGGATTATCAGGCAGTATTGCTCCAGTTTTCTATCAGATTGTGGCAAAAAACTATGGTGAGGTGTGTTCTTCGGGGGAGAATAATAAGTGAATTTCGCAGAAATGGTAATTAATATTTTAATTACATTTAATTTGACAATAGGACTTGGTTTAAAACCTGCTAGTGAGTTAGATGAAAAATGTTCATCATATATGGGGTTATTTACAGATTACCAACGTGATAAACAGGATTTGTTGGCTTGTGGCGTAAGTCCTGATATGTATTTCTTTGCTGAGACGGAAGATGAAAACCAACACTGGTGTGAGCAGGCCAAACCATTGGAGCTGGAGAAGCGCTTTAATGAAGCAGGGCTGGTAAGCTTGCATTGTGGGGGCACTGCACATTACCTGAGTATTGAAAATGATGAAACGAGAATGGAAAAGTATGGCTTGATTCGCGCCCTTTATGAGCCAGAGATCAAAGCAGCGCCTGTCAGTGATACTATCCGTTCAGCCATTATTGCCAACCCCGGCAAGAAATCGGGGACATCTTACGAAATGTTCCCAGTTGGCTTATTGGAAGGGAAAGAACCGGAGTGCCGTTTGCAAGGGGTAAAGCTGAACCTTGCAGCAGACACCGAGATCAGCCATTGGTTGGTGAGTGCAGAACCACCTTGCCAACGGGATAAGGAGCGCAACTCGCCGTTTTGGTTGCTCGAAGAGAAAAATGGGCATTACCGTGTCCTGCTTGCCTACCGTACTTTCGGTACGGTTTCCATCGAAAATCATCATCACAATGGCTACGCCCAGGTAAACATTACCCGTCAACTCTCCGATGGAAACGACGCTGATATTTCCTGGCAGTACCGGAACGGATCATATGAATACTTGTCCAGTTCCTGTTCCAATCTGGAACGAATGGACGACAGTGAGCCGGTTTTTATTCAGGATTGCCTGAAAGGCGAAACCTGGCATTAATTCAATCAGCGGGGTGAGGCTTTGTTAAAACGGCAGCAAATGCCCAGCCCCGCCGCTCACCTCAGTCAGCCGGTTGGTAATCAGGTGTTTCAGCGGCGGCAAATTGTTGGCAACCCGCAGCACTGCATCACGCAGGAATTTGGCAGGCATACTTTCATTGGTAAACAGCCCGACAATGCCGTTTGTGCCGTGATACATCACGCTGGTGGCCTGACGGTGCTTGTGGCTGTAACGGCTGAGCAGTTCCGCCGCGCCGTAGTCACCGGAATGCGCCAGCGCCTGTTTGATTTCCTGTGCCAGAATTTCCTGTCCCTGCAAGCCGAGGTTGAAACCGTGCGCCGTGACCGGGTGCATCCCCACCGCTGCATCGCCAATCACCGCGAAACGGTTGGCGAAAAACCTATCGGCATGGACGGCAACCAGCGGGTAGGCAAAACGCTCCCCGCTCAGTTTCATGCGTCCGAAGCGGTCGCCGAAATGGCGTTGTACGTCGAGGCTGAATTCGTCGTCCGGCATTTCCATCAAAGGGTTTGCCAAAGCCGTGGGGACGGTAATGACCACGGAGGAGTGGTTGCCGTGCATTGGTAGCAGCGCCATGGTGCGGCCATAGAAGAAACATTCATACGCCGTGCTGTCGTGGGCAAACTCGTGTTCCATGCGGCACACGATGGCGGTGCGGGAAAAGTCGCGGATATGCGAAGGGATGCCCATTTTGCGGCGGGTTTCCGAGAAGCGGCTGTCTGCCGCAACGGCCAGCGGGGTTTGCAGCTTTTCGCCATTGGCCAGCGTCACGGTAATGGTTTTGCCGCTGGCGCTGATGTCGCTGACTGCCGTGTCGGTGATGATGTCCACATTGTCGACGGTGGCGGTTTCCTCATACGCAGCTTTGCGGATCAGGTAGTTGGGAACCAGATAGCCGAGCGCTTCCAGCTTGGGTTCCTGGTTGTCGAAGACCAGCGAGTAACTGGAATCGCCATTCAGCACCTTGGCGGTTTTGATCGGGGAAACATCGTCGGCGGGCAAACGATCCCAACTGCCCAGTGCGGTCATGAGTTTGCGTGACAGGTGGGTAAGGGCAATTTCACGCCCATCCGGTGCGGGGTTGGCAATTGACTCCAGCGAAGACTTTTCAATCATGGCCACGTGCAAGCCCGTGTCCTTGAGTGAGCGGGCAAAACTCAAGCCCGCAGGGCCTGCACCGATAATAATGATGTCGTGCGCCATGATCCGTCCTCCCGGTAGCTGAACCTGTCAATGCTAAAAGGGAATGCGGGTGCTGCGTTTGATGCAGGTCAAGGTTTTGCGAATGGCCGTGTTTCTGCGCGGTTGGCGTGGAATACGGTATGATGCGCCATCGCGGTTGATTGAGCTGTTTTTATGCCCCTGCTTGCCATTGATGCCTTGCGTGTTGGATTCCATACGCCTGAAGAAGGTGTGGTGGAAGCTGTGCGTGGCGTCACGCTGGACATGCAGGCAGGGGAAACCCTCGCCGTGGTCGGCGAATCAGGGGCAGGCAAGAGCCAGTTATTCCATGCGGTGATGGGGCTGTTGCCACGCA
>JBBIHI010000242.1:0-3571 GCA_037447095.1 Thiotrichaceae bacterium | reverse complement strand
ATTCCTGCATGTTTTGCAGCGGCATGGCGTCTGGTTCGCTGCCTGCCGGGGCAATACGGATGCGCCCGATCTGCGAATGTCCGACAATTCCCAACAGTGCCAAATCGTCGAAATTCTGCACTGTTTTCTGGAACCGGTTACGCAGTAATTCACGCAGCTCACCTTCCGGCAAATTCATCTGGAAAATCGGGTGTACGCCCTGCTGGTAGCCGTACTGGTCAGGCATCACCGGCATGGTCAGGGAAACGGCCTGTTGCGGGCGGGCATCAGGCCGGTAGCCGAAGACATAAGTATGGGCTTTTACAGCACTGCGCCCCAGTGTGCCACTGCATTGCCCCTGTACGAAAATATCCAGCCGTCCCTGGTCGGTTTGCGGGTGTTTGCTCATGGCGTGTTTCCGGTTTTGCGTTGGGTGGCTTCATCGACCAGGGTGTGCAGGGTCGGGCGGCGCAGGCTCAGGGTTTGCACATTCAATTCCAGCCCGAGGACGGAACACAGCGCCATGATTTTGCGGATACCGATTTCGCTGACTGTGCCGTTTTCAATCCCGGACAGGGTGGCACGGCTCATGCCGGTCATGTCGGCGAGCTCGGTCTGGGTTAAATGGCGTTGCTTGCGGGCTTCGCGTAGGTGAATACCTAAGATTTGCATATCCATGCATCGTATATAATGCATTTTTGTATTTTTTTCAATAAATGCATTGTATTTGATGCATTCCGATTGGCTGGATAAATATGTTATATTTTTCCAGCTATCCTTCCCCAAGGTGATTCTATGAAGCTGGTATTACGTGCGCCCACTGACATAACCCTGCAACTTGAGCTGGAAGACCCGGTTGCCCCGCTGGTCAGGCAACTGACGCTGAGCGATACGCAAATACAGGCGTTACAGCATCTTTGCACCAGCTATCAGGCGACCCTCAACCAGTCGGGCAACATTGATGTGTTGTACGCCATTGGCTATCAACTGTTCACGTTACTGAGCCAGCAGGCAAGCCTGCTTGCGCAGTGGCTAAACCATGTGGGCAAACGCCAACTGGAGATAAACACCACGCTTGCCCCCAATCAGTTACAGCGTTTGTTGCTGGATCTGCCGTGGGAAATCATGGCTGACGCTAACCAGTTCCTGGCCAGTGACACCCTGTTGTATGAAGTCGTGCGCCGGGTGGGTGAAGCCAACCCTGCAGCACCCCAGGCGCGTTACAAAGACATGACACTGGCGTTCATGGCGGCTGACCCCGAATTCAATAGCGGGCTGAATTATGAAAATGAGGAACGCGCCATCCTCCAGGCTACCCGCAAGGCCAGGAACCTGAGTTTGTGGGTGGAGGAAAGCGGCAATCTGGATAGCCTGACCCAGCGCATTGTGGAATCCGGGCATTGCGACATGGTGCATATTTCCTGCCACGGTGGGTATGACGCGCAACGCGGCTTTTTCCTGCAACTGGAAGATGACCGTTACCGCCCGCAAACAGTCACTGCCAGTGCTTTCCGGGGATTGGCGCAACAGATTCAGTGTTTGTTCCTGTCGGCCTGCCATACGGCGGAAGTCGCCAATACGCCTGCGTTTGCCATGGAACTGGCCAAAACCGGCATTGCCAATGTCATCGGCTGGGATGGCTCGGTTGCGGATGAAGATGCCACGGTGTTTGCCGCCGAGGTCTACCACGCCTTGTTGCAACAGGCGACCGTACCGTTTGCCTGCGCTGCTGCCCGCCAGCATTTGTTGCAGGAACACCAGCGCACCGGTAAACATCCCCACTGGCATCTGGGGCGGGTTTACCTTGCGCCCGATGGCGGCTGGCCGTTGATTGACAGCAGCCAACCACCCAGCCCCAAACGGCGCGGCAAAAGCTTCCACGAATTGCTTGACCGGAAGAAGAACGTAGTGCCGGTCGCCAGCAAGGAAACCTTTGTGGGCAGACGCAAGCAAACCAAGGAATCGCTGCGGGCTTTTGCGGAAAATGCCGCAGCGGGAATCCTGCTGACCGGTATCGGCGGCACGGGCAAATCCAGCCTCGCGGCGCGGATCGTGCATCGCATGGAACCGCACTACAAAGCGGCCATCATTTATAGGGATTACAGTGAAGCCGCCATTCTGGGGGAGTTGAAGCAGTTTATTCCGGGCGATAGCCGCAATCAGGATTTCCAGCGTTATCTGGCCGACATCCAGCAGAGTCCTGATTTGTTTGCCGACAATCTGGTGGAAATTCTGGAAGGGCATCTGTACGACCAGCCGATTATTCTGGTGGTGGATGATCTGGAGCAACACGCGCTGGAGGATTTGAAAACTGCTTCGGCAGCGGATGGCAAAGTCGGGGTCAAGCTTGAGTATCAGAATGCCCTGCGGGGAGTGATTGATGCGTTTGGCCGGGCGGATACGCAATCGCGTTTGATCCTGACTTCACGGCACAGCTTCCGGCTGCTGGATGCTTACGGTCAGGATGTGGCGGAACAATTGCTGGAAATCGAGGTTCCCGACATGAATCCGGTCGAGCAGGAAAAACACTGGCTGGCCTTGCTGCAAAGCGGGGTAGTCAAGGGCGCACGCGACGAGGAACAGGACAGGGTGTTTTTGGGGAAAATCTGGGCAATCTGTCAGGGGAATCCTGGTTTGCAGGATGTGTTGTACCAACCGTTATTGAAGGGCGAATATCCGGTATTACAGCGCACCCTGGCTATTCTGAGAGATCATCATGCAGGGCTAGCAACTGCTGATGTCACAGGCATCAAGAACGTGGATAAATACCTGCAACGGATTGCCCTCAAGAGCTACCACGACGCCCTAACCGACACCGAAAGGCAGTGCTTGCGCGTCCTGAGTCTGTTTGATTTCCCGGTTCCCGAAGAACTGCTGATCCAGGCTGGTTCGCAACTGGGTATTGACGAAGCACAAGCAGCCCTGCAACGGCTGGATAATTTTGGCCTGCTGACGCACTGGCAAGGTGAAGGATTGGAAGGGCATATTTCCTGCTATGGTTTGGCACGGAAGATCGTGGAACCGCTTTCAAAAGAAGACCGGCATTTTATCGCTTCGGTTTGCGTGCCTTTGCTCTGGCATATCTGGTTTGCAGAATTCTTACTCCATTCCATGGGGAATTCATCCGAGTTGAAAATGGCTATTGAACACTGCCATCTATTGCCTCCAGAGAAAAGTCAAGAATTGATGCAGTTAGAGTTACAAGGATTGCAGCAAATTTATCCCCTTAATCCGCAGAACCTTCAGTATCACGGATTGCCCTTACAGCAAAATGCGTTTCAATGCATCAGCCAGTTACATGAGGTCTGCATTCTGAACAGTCTTTTTAATTGGCAAGCCTTGGGCGTTGATCCCGAACACTTCATTGACTTGTTGGAGCTGTCAATCTCACTCACCTTCTTTGAAAAGCTGGCGATTAGTCGCGCTATGCTAATAGAACTCACTGATGATCAGGTCAAGGAACTAAGAGGCTGTCTGGCAAATCAATAGTCTGTAAAATCAAGCCCTTTTTCGGAGCAGGCGATGGGCTACCCAAGTGACTTAAGTGAAGCGGAATGGGATTTGATCCGCCCCTATTTTGCGCCACCTACCA
>JBBIHI010000241.1:0-3583 GCA_037447095.1 Thiotrichaceae bacterium | reverse complement strand
CAGAATAGTCATGGATTGTTGACCCGTATGTGTTACCACAAGTGGCTGGTGGCCTGGAGTCTGGCGGCAAGCCTGTTGGCTGGCCGTGTACAGGCCGATGTGCTTGAACACCATTCCCAGGCCGAAACACTGGCATGGGTCGCCCATTACCAGCCGGAAGCCATCGCTCACGGCCACCGCCTGCCATTTGCACAGATCATCCGCGAGCTCGACAGCAACCGGGTGGTGTTCGTCGGTGAAACCCATGACCGTTACGACCATCATCTCAACCAGCTCGCCATCCTGCGGGCATTACACCAGACAAACCCGCATCTGGCGATAGGGGTGGAATGGTTCCAGCAGCCTTTTCAGCCCGTAGTGGATGCCTGGCTTGCCGGAAAAATCGACGAAAATGAGCTGTTGCGCAAAACCGGCTATTTCGACCGCTGGCGTTACGATTACCGCATGTTGCGCCCGATTATGGAATATGCCAAAGCCAACCATGTGCCGGTCATTGCCCTGAATGCCCCGACCGAGCTGACCCGCAAGGTTTCCCGTGGTGGCTTGGCCAGTCTGAGCCAGCAGGAGCAGAAGCAATTGCCTGCCGAACTGACACCGCCTGACCCGGCTTACCGTTCACGGCTGGAAAAGATTTTTGCGGAACATGCAGGAGAGGGGCATCAACTGGACAATTTCCTGCTGGTGCAACGTATCTGGGATGAAACCATGGCGCAAAATATCTGGCGCTTCCTGCAACCCAACCCGGATTGGCGGATGGTGGTGTTTTCCGGTTCCGGGCATATCAGCCATGGGGCGGGGATACCGGATGACCTTGCCAGACAACTGTCCGGTGTCCGCCTGACGACGGTGTTGAGCAGTGACCGGCAGGATGTGCAGCCCGGTGAGGTGGATTACTTCCTGTTGACCCAGCCGCACAATCTGCCTGCGACCGGCAAGCTGGGGGTTTGGCTGGATGAGCATAAAGGCCGTTTGCAGATCGGGGAAATGGCGGAAAACAGTGCCGCCCGTCGTGCCGGTTTGCAGGCGGGCGATCAGTTGGCTGCCATCAACGGTCAGGCAGTCAGGAATATGTGTGACCTGATGCTGACGCTGGCAAATTATAAGCCGGGGCAGCGGGTGAAAGTGACGGTTGCGCGTGAGGGAACGGCTGGTTTGGCCGCCTATGATGTGACCTTGCAGTAAACATATCGGTTGGCAGGCTGACGATGTGGGCGGGTGTCGGGCGGGTGTGCAGGCTGGCAGTGCGTTTTTCCCGCAAGGCATCCAGGTTCAGGTCAGCCAGTAGCTGCATTTCCAGGTTGGCTTCCGCTTCGTTGATAATGCCGTCGTGTGAGTAGGTGAAATCGCAGGGGCTGAGGATGGCATTGTGGGCATACAGGCTGCCGAGTCCGTTCATGCCCTGCAAGTGTCCGGTATTGCCGGTCAGGATAACGTAAACATCGTTTTCCAGCGCCCGTGCCTGTGCAGCTTGGCGGAGGCGCAGGTATTGCCCGCGCTGGGTGGTGCAATAAGGGGTAAACAGCATTTCCGCACCCTGGTTGGCCAGCCGCCGCGCCAGTTCCGGGGATTCGATGTCCTGGCCGATGAGGGTGCCGATTTTGCCGCAATCCGTGTCAATGGCGGTGTTGAGGTGGCCGGAAACGGTGCTCCATTGCTGGTTTTCGTAGGATGGCACACGGGTCTTTGGCTGGTGGTGCAGGCTGCCGTCACGCAGGGCAACCATGCACACGTTTTCCACCTGGCCATTCGGGCGGGTCATCAGGTGTGAGCCGCCAATAATGTTGATGTGGTGGCGTGTGGCGAGGCGGCGCAGGCATTTTTCCGTCTTGAAGGTATAATGGTTCAGGAGCGCCAACGCCTCACCCGTGGCCAGCCCGCGCTGTGCGAGGCTGAGCAGTTGCAGGGTGAACAGTTCCGGCAGTACCACAAAGTCGGCCTGTTGCGCCGCTGCACTGGCGACCCACCAGGCCACTTGGTCGTGGAACGCCTCGAATGAAGCAATACTGCGCTGTGCATACTGGACAGATGCCACGCGCACGCTGCCGGAAACAGGAGAAAGTGTTGCGCCAACCATACAAAAGTCCCCCAACTGCAAGTGTTTGATGGTGTTAAGTACTTTCCATACTACACAGGTTGTTGTGGTAAATATAAGACAAAGTTTTTTAGCCCCTATAAGCAGAATTGTTATACCGCCCGTCGGTTTTCCCTTGGAGATCAAAATGCAAGCAGACTTCTGGATTGAGCGTTGGGAACAAAACCAAATCGGTTTCCACCAGGATGTATTCAACAACCACTTGCTGGCGTTCTGGCATGAGCTGGGTGTTCCGTCAGGTAGCCGGATATTCGTGCCCTTGTGTGGCAAGAGCCAGGACATGCTGTGGTTGCGGGCGCAGGGTTATGCCGTTGTCGGGGTGGAACTCAGCCCGATTGCGGTGCAGGATTTTTTCACCGAAAATCAGTTGGAGCCGCAAATCAGCCAGCAGGGTAAGTTGCAACGCTGGGAAACCGATGGTCTGGTGGTTCTGCTGGGTGATTTCTTCGATGTGGAAGTGGCAGATGTGGCGGATTGCGCTGCCGTGTTTGACCGTGCGTCACTGATTGCATTGCCGCCTGAAATGCGTGGTCGGTATGCGAAACATTTCGCGGAAATCCTTCCCCCTCATGTGCAGACCCTGCTGATCACCCTCGAATACGCGCAAGAGGAAATGAATGGCCCACCGTTTGCCGTGCATGAAAACGAGGTGCATGAGCTGTATGACGTTGGTTTTAACGTGCGTAAGGTGTTTGAAACCAGCGTGTTGCAGGAAAGCCCCGGCTTCCGTCAGCGCGGGGTGGCGCAGTTGGATGAAAAGGTGTATCTAATGACACCGCTCAGTGAGCGGCCAAAGCCGCATTGCTAAGGGTGTTTTTAACAAAATCATTCAAACTGATACCCATCTCCTTTGCTTTGACCGCAGCAGCCAAATGCAGGGCGTGACCAACCCTGACATTGAAACTACCCTTACAGGGGACTTCCGGCTCATAACCTTTTGACTTGCAGGTTTCCAGATAGTCATCGACAGCCTCTTCAAAGGCAGCTTTGAGTTCCTGAACCGTTTCACCCTCGTAGTTGACCAGGGCGGAGATAAATTCCAGTTTGCCGAACAGGATTCCATCTTCAACAGAGGCGTCGATACTCCCGTAATAACCCTTGTATTCCAGCATTTTCATAACATGCCTCCATTTTTCAGTTTTTCGCGCACCTGGCGGATGACGTAAGCTTTCACTTCGTTGCCGGGGTGTGGACGGTGCAGATTGATCAAGTCGAGCGGGTTGCCATTATCAAACTTGACCCGAGAGCCATCGCCTTCTTCCTGTATGTATCCCAGTTTTGTAAGCAGTGAACAAAGATCGTTCCACGTCCACTTTGCTTGCGGATGACGCATTTTTTCTCGTAGTTTTTCGAGCTTACTCATGGCTTTTCCTTTTCAGTCCTGAAAGTGTATGCTGACTTGGCTTGATCAGCAACTAAATATGGTTGCATAAAGAAACCCATCCCCATCCCCATCCCCATCCCTTACCTTATCAGGGAAGGGGGTTTGAC
>JBBIHI010000240.1:0-3583 GCA_037447095.1 Thiotrichaceae bacterium | reverse complement strand
CTGGATTATTTTCGTCAACTGTAATCCGGCGGTGAATAGCACACCCGATACCACGAATGTTTGCGATACAGATGGTGACGGTACGGCAGATGCGCCGGAAGAAATCTTGCAGGACAGTAACAGTGTGGTGAGTAGCAGTTCGGGGAATATTACCATCGTGAGTAACAGCACTGGCAACCAGCGCCTCATTGAGTATCTGCCAAATGGTAATGTGGTCAATAACGCGACCCTGACAGTACAGACCGGCCCGACAGCCAGCCCGGTTCCCCGTTATCAAGTAACCATGGCATCCCGCACCGGGCGGGTATCGTCCTGCCAAGTGCCGGACGGCGCAACAAGCTGTTAGGTTCTCAGGCGCGGCGCAGTTCCTTGGGCAGGACGAAAGAAACGTTTTCCACAATGCCGGATGCCTGCACCCTGAGATTGGCGCCGTGTGCCTGCAAATAGGCAATGACGCCTTCCACCAATACTTCGGGGGCGGAGGCGCCTGCGGTAACACCGACCAGTTGCCTGCCGGACAACCATTCCGCCTGAATGTCGTTGGCGTCGTCAATCAGGTGGGCTGGCGTGCCGCGCTTCTCGGCAATTTCCCGCAAACGGTTGGAATTGGAACTGTTGGGGGAACCCACCACCAGGATCAGGTCACATTCGTCAGCCAGTTTTTTCAGTGCATCCTGGCGGTTCTGGGTGGCATAGCAGATGTCGTCTTTCTTGGGGCCGACAATACTGGGGAAACGCTGGCGCAAGGCTTCAATGACGATCGAGGCATCATCCATCGACAGGGTGGTCTGGGTGACGAAGGCCAGCTTGTCCGGGTTGTTGACGGCCAGTTCCGCCACTTCCTGCGGGGAATCCACCCGATAGACTGCGCCGCCGTAGGAGCTGTCATATTGCCCCATCGTGCCTTCCACTTCCGGGTGGTTCTTGTGGCCGATGAGGATGGTTTCGCGGCCTTCGCGGCTGTAACGTGCCACTTCGATGTGCACTTTTGTGACCAGCGGGCAGGTGGCGTCGAACACTTTCAAGCCACGCCGCCGGGCTTCTTCCTGCACTGCGCGGGAAACGCCGTGGGCGCTGAAAATCACCGTGGCATCGTCCGGCACTTCATCCAGTTCCTGCACGAAAATCGCGCCCCGTTCCCGCAGGTTATTGACCACGAAACGGTTGTGGACGACTTCATGCCGCACGTATACAGGAGCGCCGAGCACTTCCAGGGCACGGTCAACGATTTCAATGGCGCGGTCAACACCGGCGCAAAACCCACGAGGATTGGCGAGGATGGCTTGCATGATGGCCTATTTCGTCTGGTTTTCAGGATGTGGGAAGCCTACAGGTTGCGGCAGGTTTAGTCCAATATCGCCAGGATTTCGAGTTCAAAGCTGATGTGGTGCCCGGCCAGCGGGTGGTTGAAATCCACCTGCACCTGATCATCAGCGAGGTGCAGGATTTTGCCGGGAATCTCCTGCCCGGATGGCAGGGCGAACTGGATGATCTGCTTCTCCGCCAGCATCATGTCAGATGGGAAACTGTCACGCGGCAGCCACTGGATGGCAGCCTCATCCGGCATCCCGAAGGCTTCGGAAGCCAGCAGGATCAGGCGGATGGGTTCACCCTCCGGCAGGCCAACCAGGGCATTTTCCAGATTGGGGTGTAACTCACCCTGGCCGAGTTGCAGGATGTCGCCTTCCGGTTCTGCGTTGATTTCCACCCGATACCCGTCAGCCAGAAACAACTTGTAACGCCAGCGGATACGGCTGTTGGCCTGAACCGTTTTACTCATGTTGTCGGAATGCCTGTCGTGAAAGCCCGCCAGCATAGCAAAGCTTTCAGGAAACCGGCACAAGCTGGTTTACATTGATGTAACAACTGGGGCGGTGGCCAAGGCGCGGGTAGATGCGCAGCCAATAGTCATTCCCCTGGCGGATGACTTTTTCCTGCGGGGAATACAGGTCGGCAAGCTGGCCTTCCAGCAGGTGGGTGATGGGCGGGGAACTGGCATCCGCATCGCGGTAGCAAGGCGCACTGCCCGTATCGGAATGCACGGAATACACCGTTGCGACGACCCGGTTTGGGGGTAATGCGGTCGTGTCGGGTGGAGTTGTCCCATCCTTGCAGCCGCCCAATAAAACGGCGGCAAACAATAATCCACAGTAATACATGATTGCTCCCGGTGTCCCTGTTCCGGTTTCGAGGTTCTTGCCCCATTTAACGCATACAGGCTTGAAACAGCCACCCAATCCCGCTTTAATGGTGCGTTTTTCAGGATTTAGGGAGCAAACATGAAAGTTCTGGTCGTTGGTGGCGGCGGGCGCGAACATGCGCTGGCGTGGAAAATTGCCCAGTCCGGGCGTGTCAACGAAGTTCTGGTTGCTCCCGGTAATGCGGGTACGGCGTTGGAACCGAATATGCGCAACCTGCCAATTGCCGCCGAAGATGTTGACGCCTTGGTGAAATACGCGCAGGAACACAACATCGGGTTGACGGTTGTGGGGCCTGAAGCTCCGCTGTCCAAAGGTATCGTCGACACATTCCGTGCCGCAGGTCTGCGCTGCTTTGGCCCTACCCGGCAGGCGGCGCAATTGGAGTCTTCCAAGGCATTTGCCAAGGATTTCCTCGCCCGGCATCACATTTCCACGGCGGAATACGCCAATTTCACCGAGATTGACCCGGCGGTTGCCTACATCCGCGAAAAAGGTGCGCCGATTGTGGTCAAGGCTGATGGTCTGGCGGCAGGCAAGGGCGTGATCCTTGCGCAAACCGAAGATGAAGCCATTGCTGCGGTACAGGACATGCTGGCGGGCAATGCATTCGGTGCAGCGGGTAGCCGGGTGGTGATCGAGGAGTTCCTGGTCGGTGAAGAAGCCAGTTTCATCGTCATGGTCGACGGTGAGCATGTGTTGGCAATGGCCAGCTCACAGGATCACAAAGCGCGGGACAATGGCGACAAGGGGCCGAATACCGGTGGCATGGGGGCGTATTCCCCCGCCCCTGTCGTGACCCCGGCAATGCACGAGCGCATCATGCAGGATGTGATCTACCCGACCGTGCGCGGTATGGCGGCGGATGGCATCCCGTATACCGGCTTCCTGTATGCAGGCGTCATGATTACCGCCGATGGTGTGCCGAAAGTGTTGGAATTCAACTGCCGTTTCGGCGACCCGGAAACCCAGCCGATCATGGTGCGCCTGCAATCCGATTTCGTCGGCCTGCTGGAAGCGGCGCTGGATGGCCGTCTCGACAAGGTAACGGCGGAATGGGACAGCCGTGCATCACTCGGCGTGGTGCTGGCAGCGGGTGGCTACCCTGATGCTTACCGCAAGGGCGATGTCATTAGCGGGCTGGACAAGGCGGCGCAACGGGATGGCAAGGTGTTTCATGCGGGGACTGCGGAACAGGACGGGCAGGTCGTCACCAACGGTGGGCGCGTGTTGTGCGCTGTTGGTCTGGGTAACAGCGTCACGGAAGCGCAGGTCAATGCCTATGCGCTGGTGCACGAAATTCACTGGCAGGACGTGTATTACCGTACCGATATTGGGCATCGTGCGGTGGCGCGGGAGTTGCGCCTTGCAAGCGCATGAAATTC
>JBBIHI010000239.1:0-3606 GCA_037447095.1 Thiotrichaceae bacterium | reverse complement strand
GGCAACTTCAGGCGCCTGGCTAAAGATTTTGAAATCCTCACTGCCACCGCAGAAAACATGGTGCGGATTGCCATGCTGAAAATAACACTTGCAAAATGCGTTTAAGCTTTTGCCAGACAGCTTCTTACAAGACGACCTGTTCAAAACCCGCCTGTCCGACCTGATCAACCCGGATCATAAGCTGTACCGGTTGGCTGGGTTAATCGACTGGAACATGCTGGAGCAGCAGATCAGCCCCGGTTTTGGTGATTTGGGTGCTCCTGCTCTACCAGTGCGGTTAGTGGCCGGGTTGATGTACCTGCAACACACCTATTCGGTGTCGGATGAAGCCGTAGTGGAGTACTGGCTGGAATCGCCTTACTGGCAATACTTCTGTGGTGAAACCTTCTTTCAGCATGCGTTTCCCTGCCATCCGACTTCCCTGACCAAATGGCGTAACCGTCTTGGCGAGGAAGGCTGTGAGTGGCTGTTGACAGCAACGATTAACGCGGGTTTGGCGAGCAAACTGATCAAACCCTCCAGCCTGAAACAGGTCGTTATTGATACGACGGTGCAGGAAAAAGCCATTGCGTATCCCACTGACAGCAAACTGTATGACAAAGCCCGCCATGCGGTAGTCAATGCCGCCCATGAACTGAATATCAGCCTGCGTCAAACCTACCGGAAACTGTGTCGGGAGTTACTGCCCAAAATCGGCCGCTACGGTCACGCCAAACAATACAGACGAATGAGTAAGGGTGTGAAAAAGATCAAAGGTGCATTAGGCCGGGTTTACCGTGACCTGCTCCGCCAGTTACCTGAGGGTGTTGTACTGACTGAAACCCAGCAAACGGCACTGGATCAGGCCAAACGGTTGTTGGCGCAGGAAAAACACAGCAAGAATAAACTCTACAGCCTGCACGCGCCGGAAACCGAATGCATCAGCAAGGGCAAAGCCCACAAACGTTATGAATTCGGCGTCAAGGCCAGCTTCGCCACCACCGTGAAGGAAACCTTCGTGGTCGGTGCCCGCAGCTTCACCGGCAACCCTTATGACGGTCACACACTGGCAGAACAACTGGAACAGGTCACCATCCTGTGCGGCACCACCCCTGAAGAAGCCCAGGTGGATCAGGGTTACAGGGGTCATGGTTACAACGGCCCCACCAAAATCCTCATGGTGCGTCAGAAACGCGGCATTACCCCCCAACAGAAGAAACGTCTCAAACGCCGTAACAGCATCGAACCCATCATCGGGCACATGAAAAACGACGGCAAGCTGGGGCGCTGCCACCTCAAAGGACAACTGGGCGACGCCATCAACGTTATCCTGTGCGCTGCCGGACAAAATATTCGTAAGCTGCTGCGGTGGCTTTATTTTGCCTGGCTATGGCTCATGCCAGAAGCTGTCCTGAGGCTCGAGGCTGCGATCAAACAGGAGGAAATGGTTGCGGAGCCACATTTGCATTCAGCAATTTAAGCTGAAAACGGCTTTTTTCAGGGACGACTAAATAGAAACCAGCGCATCCTGCCTCTCTAGCACTGCGTCGATTTGCCTCATCGGCCTGCTTTTCAGCTATTTCTTTTGCTTTTATTGCTACTTCTCTGTCTGCCTCTTCCTTTGCCATTTTTGCCATTTGATTGTCATAGCGTGTTTTTAAGCCATATACATCTCCATTTAATTTATTTACGTTGTCCGTATATTCCCTACTAGAATAACTTAGTCTGCAATTTGATACACTGTAACTGTCGGAATTTATAAACGTATCATTAGTAATTGGCTCATGAAGTTTTAAGCCAGTAGTAGTGTAACCCTTCTCACAACTTTCAATATAAGACACCACAACGCTTTCTTCTGCGATTGCTTTGTGAGGTGGGCCACCCAAAAATGAAAATGGCGTAATAAAACTATGGGAGGCTATGTGAATCACATAAGTCTCTCCAGGGGTTACTGTTAAACCGTCCTTGGTTACGATATTCCCATTAAGAGAGTCGGATACCGCTCCGCAAGAAGATAGTATCGGGGAAATGCTAAAAAGGACAACTAGAGCTGATTTGTGCTTCATGGGGTTGACTCTCGTGCTGGGTTTTCGGACGCTGTTGATGCTATGCGCTATGCGCGTCAAGGATTTTTTTGTGCTAGTCAAGCTATTTTTAGGAGGAAAATAGCCCGCTTATCACTTTTTCTAATTCTACGAATTACGTAGAGACACTGCAAGTGTTATTTACGAATATCGTAGGATGCCAAAGCATCCTCAATCCCTATTCGGTCAACGCCTACGCACTGCTCGGTTACGTGCAGGGCTGGCACAAGACCGTTTGGGCGTGATGATCGGGTTGGATGAAGGATGCAGCAGCGCACGGATTAGCCGCTACGAGACGGGGACGCATGAACCGCCGTTTGAGACTGCCAAGCATTTGGCATCGGCTTTGGATGTTCCGGTTGCCTATTTTTACTGCAAAGAGGAGGGGGTGGCGGAAATCATCCTTGAAGTTCATGGTTTATCGGCAGATGCTCTGGTAATTGCGCTGGAAGCAATCCGTCGTTTGAAAGTTTCTCCGGGTTCAAGCTATCAGGCTGCTTTTGATTTCAACGAAAAATCAGTATGAATTTCAGCAAAAGGTACGCATACACCATTACCATCCCGCTCAATCACACCCTCTTCAAGCAGGGCAACAGTATCATCATGCACCCGCCGGATGTCTCGCCCTAACAGTCTCGCCAGTTCCCGAATGCTGACTGTACCTATTTCCTGCAACCGGGCAATCAACTCCCAACGCTTGGGGGTAATTTTCTGGAATAAAGCGCTAGGGGAGGTAAAATAGATATATTCAGGCTGGTAACTGCCGCTATTGAAAGCTTGCAAAAAACCTGCCTTGAAATCCTGCATGGCATCAGCTTCAGAAGTAATGCTGATAATCAATTTTCTGTGCTTGTTCATAATTTGCCTCCTGTCCTGAGTGCCGTTACATCCGAGAAAAAATCTTCCAGCAGTTTTTCTGGTGATATGAAGGTGTAAGCTTCTTCCCGTACACCATAATGCCTGTGGTCGCCTTTGCCTCGTTCATTGTCATAACCGATGTCACGCCGACCTTCACAGCCGTAATACAGGCGATATTTGTAAAGATGCTGGCTCCTGCCACAGGCTGTTCTGGAAGTAACCACACAACACCCTCTAATACACAACCATCGGGAAATTCGATACGGCGCTGGAAGATTTTGGTTGCATTACTCATGTTGTCAATTATGTCATCATGCAATCAAGGTTAACAGAAATTTTGCCTGGAGTGACCGCAAAAACAAAAACGCCGCCCATTCCGGCGGCGTTTTTGGTCTATCTTTTCGTCAGCTCACACTTTCATACCCTTGATCCGCATCAGCGTGCCATCCTTGTCCACCACATGGTGTTTGAGCGCACCGATAACGTGCAGCACGATTGCCGCGATCAACAAGTACCCGATCACTTCATGCGATTCATGGAAAAAGCCTGCCCACTCACCGTTATAAGCCAAGGGGATTTCCCTTAAAGATTCACCCCGCAATGGCTACACTTGTCTTATCGACAAGCGGAGCCATTATTTCCATGCCCCCCGAATCCCAAACAGACAAGCCGATCCTGAGCGAAT
>JBBIHI010000238.1:0-3659 GCA_037447095.1 Thiotrichaceae bacterium | reverse complement strand
CATCGAATAGTTCTTGCGTACCACATCGACGTAGGCGGAAGTATCGGCGCACAGGTCTTTTTTGGTCAGCACCACCACGGCGTCGATCCCGGCATCCGCCGCCAGCGCCAGATAGCGTTCGATGCGGTTGATGTTGAATTCTTCGTTGCAGGAGGTGACTACGAACAGGGTGTCGATATTGGCGGCGATGAGTTGCAGCGTGGCTTCGCGGCCTGCGCTGCGGCGCTTGATCAGGGTTTTGCGCTCCAGCAGGCGCAGCGGCGTCAAATCGCTGGCCAGCATCAGCCAGTCGCCGACGGTCGGGTGGTTTTCCGGCAGTTCGTTACGCCATGGGTAGGTGGAAAGCTGGAGGGTTTGCGCCTGAGCTTGCGCATCCAGACCCAGGCACTCGATCAGGTTGCGTTGGACGGCGGTGACGCGGAAGGGCAGTTCGTTTTCCAGCGATGCCAGCGTGAGTTGTGACTGGAAGAAGTGATTCCAGCCTAAATCCTGGAGTGTTGTGATTTGCATTGCGGTGATTCCCAATAAGCAAAAGCAGATTGACGCCTGTTTTGAGGCGCAGCAGGTATTGGGGATTCGGCAGAACCCCGGCACAGACCGGGATGATCAGAAGATCAGCGTTGGGCGGCCTGCGCAGCGAGGAAAGCAATCATCAACAATCTCCTTCTGATAGTGGGCAGGAATGGGGTTAGTATAGCATCATGTGCTGCCCGACCTGACAGAAAAACACTGATGAAAACCGTATGCTGATCAATGAACTGTTGCTGATGCTGTTCGCCTTCCTGACCTCCGTGCTGACGGCGGTGATGGGGCTGGGTGGTGGGCTGATCCTGATTGCGCTGATGCCGGGCTTGTTGCCGCCGGTTGCGGTTATTCCGGTTCATGCGGCGACCCAACTGGTGTCCAATACCAGCCGGGCGCTGTTTGCGTGGGGTGATATTCGCTGGGAATTTGCGCTGTCGTTCCTGATCGGCTCCATCGCGGGCGGGTTGCTGGCGGCCAAGGTCGCTACCCTGCTCAATCTGGAATACCTACCGTTGCTGATTGCGGCTTTCATACTGTTCAACGTGTGGGGTGGCGGTATCCGTTTCCGGGAAAGCCCGAAGGGGGAATTCCTGACCATAGGTTTCGTGCAGACCGGCATGGGCATGTTGTCGGGCACAACCGGGCCGCTGGCGCAGTCGACACTGGTGCGCAAGGGGCTGGAGCGGGATGAAATTGTCGCTACCTCCGCCGTGTTCATGAGCATTTCACACCTGATCAAGCTGGCGCTGTTCGGGGTGATCGGGTTCAGTTTTGCGGAATACTGGCCAGTGATGCTGGCGATGATCGCGGCGGTGATTGCCGGAACCTGGGTGGGAACGCGGCTGCGGCATCGGGTGCCGAATGAGCATTTCCGCGTGGCGATCAAGTGGCTGCTGACGCTGCTGGCGGTGCGGATTGTGCTGCAGACCCTGTTTATTTGGCATCGTGCGACCCCGCCAGCGCAGTAAAGACGCCAAGACCTATGAACACTCCGCCACCAAGACGCCGACCAATCCGGCGAACAACGTTGCCACGCAACACCGGCGCAGCGGCGCCTGCGGCCAATGCGTAGGCGCTATCGGTCACTGCCGCAATTGTTACGAACAGAGCGCCAAGCGCCATGCTCTGCAACATGGGTGGCGCATTGTGGCTCAGGAACTGCGGCAGAAACGCAGCAAAGAAAACCGTCGTCTTGGGGTTAAGCAGAGCGACGACAAAACCGTCACGGAAAACCTGCTTCAAGGGCGCGTTGGCGGGAACGGCGGACGAACTCTCGTCTGGGAAAGAACGCAGCATCCGCACGCCGAGGTACACGAGATAGAACGCGCCAGCATACTTGACTACGGAGAAGGCCAGGGACGAAACCGCGAACAAAGCGGCAAGACCAATGGAAGCAGCAAATGCGTTGCCAAGATTGCCGAGGGCGACACCGGCTACCGAAACCAACCCGAAGCGCCGACCCTGAACAAGGCTGCGCGTCACAATGTAGAGCACACCCGGCCCAGGCGTAACAGCGAGGGCAAAGCTCGCCAGCAGGAATGCGGAAAACAAAGGCCAGGGCGGAAAGAAATCAGTCATTGCCCGACCCAATCTCTTGCGCAAGGCCGATGAGGATTCCCTCGGGGCCACGCACGTAGCACAGCCGGTACACGTTTCCGTACTGGATGACCTTGTCGACGAGTTCAGCGCCGAGCGGGTACAGCCGGGCAAGCGTCTGGTTGAGATCCTCGACGGTGAACATGACCCGCAGATAGCCCAGAGCGTTGACCGGGGCACGGCGATGATCGGCTGCAATGGGTGGCGACGCGAACTGCGAAAGCTCAAGTCTGCTGTGGCCATCGGGCGTGACCAGCATGGCAATCTCGCAGCGCATACCCCGTAAGCCAGTGACGCCTTCCGCCCATTCGCCCTCGATCGTGGCTCGCCCCTCCGGGGAAAGACCCAAGGCCGTGAAGAAGGCGATGACGGTATCCATATCCTCGACCACAATGCCTACGTTATCCATACGTTTGATTGTCATCATAGCTCCTTGGTGTCTAGCAGTTTGTCATGCAAATTGACGGATAAAAATGGCCGCAATCTTGAACAACTAAGAGTCTGCCATCTTCTCCTGAAGCATCACAAGCAGCTTCCTTCCGCGTGCCTGCATGGCTGGTGTGCCGGTAGCTGCGAGTTTTTCGATGTGCTGCCTGATTTCAGGTAACAGGCGCGGGCTGCGCAGCGCAATGTCCGTCAGCGCCTGCATCGACATCGTTTTCACGATACTGCTGTGATCGGTGGTGAAACGGAGCAGCAGCGCCACAATGGTGTTTTCTTCGTCGACAGTCAGCGGCAGGCGGGCAAGCATGGGGGCAATGTGCCAGCGGACTTCCTGCTGGTCGATCGTCACCAGTTGCTGCAAGATGCGTTGCTTGAAAGGGATCAGCAGTTCCGGGCGTTTGGCGGTCACTTTTTCGATGGCGTCGGCGCAGCGCATCCGCAATACTGCGTCATCGGTTTCCAGACCCTGAAAGAGGATGCCGATCAGTTCCGGCTGCTCCAGCACGCGCAACACAACGTGGTCGGCCTCGCCCACCGAACGCCGGTCAGTGCCGGAAAGTGTTTGCAGCAGTTCGTGCATGGGGTTGGCCTCCGTCAGTGGCTGCGGTAAATCCTCGTTGGCGCAGAATTTCGGGGCGCGTTGGCGATTTATCACTCCACCTCACTGTCTGGATTATCTTTGGAGTCTACCATGCCTGCCGCACCGCACAAATTGCATTTACCGGCAGCCCGGCAGGCGTAAGCGTCAGCGTCACTTTCGATATTGCCGAAATCCTATTTATAAAGAATTTACTTGCTGTAAGGGCTGGTCGGTTCTAGGCTTTTGTCGGGAAAGGTACCCCGACCTTTTTTGCTTTTTATGCATACAGTTATATCCCATTGACCAATTTTGTTATTTCTGGAGTTTGTATGAATTACGGTAAACGTTCTCTTGCCTTGGCCGTCGTTTCTTTGTTTGTCAGCGGTGTTGTCCTGACAGGTTGTGCAACAACCTCAGAAAAAGCACCTGAAACGACAACCGCCCCTGCCGCAAAAACTGCTACTGTTGCGAAGCCAGCCGTGCAGGCTACCACTACTCAGGTAAAGCAAGCGGC
>JBBIHI010000237.1:0-3735 GCA_037447095.1 Thiotrichaceae bacterium | reverse complement strand
GGTCAAGCTGGCGCGGTATTGGGATAATCCGCCCCTATGGCACTTTTAACCTTACGCAACATCCACCTCGAAAACGGTGACAACCGCCTGTTCGACAGCATCGACCTGAACATCGAGCAGGGCGAACGCCTGTGTCTGGTCGGGCGCAACGGCACCGGCAAATCCACCCTGATGAAACTGCTGTGCCGCGAAGTGAGCGCGGACGACGGCGAAATCATCCATTCCCCCGACCTGAAAATTGCCCGCTTGCAGCAGGATGTGCCGCACGGCAGCGATGCCCGCGTATTCGACATCGTGGCGCAAGGCTTGACCGACCTGCACCCGGAAGATGAGTGGCAAGTGCAATGGAAAGTCGACACGGTGCTTTCCCGCCTGCAACTGGATGGCGAAGTGTCGTTCGACAGCCTCTCCGGTGGTTGGAAACGCCGTGCCCTGCTGGCCCGCGCACTGGTTTCCGAACCCGACCTGCTGCTGCTGGACGAACCGACCAACCACCTCGACATCCCCGCGATCGAATGGCTGGAAAACTTCCTGCTCAGCTACAAGGGAACCCTGCTATTCGTTTCGCACGACCGTTCTTTTGTGCAAAAGCTGGCCACCCGCATCATCGAACTCGACCGGGGCAGGCTGACCAGTTGGGTCGGCACTTTCCAGCAATATCAGGAACGCAAACAGGCCGCGCTGGAAGCCGAAGCTCAGCAAGCCGCCCTGTTCGACAAACGGCTGGCGGAAGAGGAAGTGTGGATTCGCCAAGGCATCAAAGCCCGCCGCACCCGTAACGAAGGCCGTGTGCGCCGCCTCGAAGCGATGCGCGAGGAATTCAAGCAGCGCCGTAACCTGCAAGGCAAGGTACAGGCGCAGATCGGTCAGGCGGATGCTTCCGGCAAGATCGTGATCAATGCCACCAGTCTCAGTTATGCGTGGGACGGCAAACCGCTGATCCGCGATTTCAGCACCACGGTCATGCGTGGCGACAAGATCGGCATCATCGGCCCCAACGGTGTCGGCAAAACCACCCTGATCAAACTGCTGCTGGGGCAGTTACAGCCTGATTCCGGCAAGCTGGAACAAGGCACGCGCCTGCAAGTGGCCTACTTCGACCAGCATCGCGCCCAGTTTGACGGCGAAAAAAACCTGCGCGACAATCTCGCGCCCGGTTCCGATTTCGTCGAGATCAATGGGCAGAAGCGCCATATCATCAGCTATTTACAGGATTTCCTGTTCACCCCGCTGCAAATCCAGAAGCCGGTGAAAGTGCTGTCCGGCGGCGAACGCAACCGCCTGCTGCTGGCGCGTCTGTTCGCCCAGCCCTCCAACCTGCTGGTGCTGGACGAACCGACCAATGACCTCGACGCCGAAACCCTGGAACTGCTGGAAGAACTGCTGATCGACTATCAGGGCACCCTGCTGCTGATTTCGCACGACAGAAGTTTCCTCAACAGCGTGGTAACGCGCAGCATCGTGTTTGAAAACGGTACGATCGGCGAATACGCAGGCGGCTACGACGACTGGCTGCTGCAACGCCCCGAACCGGTGGTGGAAAAGCCTGCCGCCAAACCCGAAAAGCCAGCGGAAAAGCCCAAGGCTGAAGCCAAGCCCGCCAGCAAGCCGAAAAAGCTCAGCTTCAAGGATCAGCGCGAACTGGAACAGCTTCCCGCCCGTCTCGAAAAACTGGAAGCCGACATCAATGCCCTGCAGGAAGCCATGGGCACGGCGGAATTCTATCAGCAGGACAGCGCCGCGATCACCGCCAAGCAGACCGAACTGGCAACGCTGGAAGCCGAACTCGAACAGGCTTTCGCCCGCTGGGAAGAACTGGAGCAGATGACACAATGACCCGACAATACCGCGCCGTTTCGCTGATTTCCGGTGGCCTCGATTCCATGCTCGCCACCAGGGCCGTGCTCGAACAGGGCATCCATGTGGAAGGCATCAACTTTTTCACCGGCTTTTGCGTGGAAGGCCACACCCACGCCATTCGCAAACAGGACAAGGCCAAACCGAAACGCAACAATTCCCTGTGGGTGGCGGAACAGCTCGGTATCAAGCTGCACATCGTCGACATCGTGGACGAATACAAGGATGTGGTGCTGAACCCGAAACACGGTTACGGCGCGAACATGAACCCCTGCCTCGACTGCAAGATTTTCATGGTGAAAAAGGCACACGAATGGATTCAGCAAAAGGGCTTCGACTTTATTATTACGGGTGAAGTGGTAGGGCAGCGTCCGATGTCACAGCGTTCCGCCACCATGCCGATCGTGGCGCGTGAGTCGGGGGCGGAAGATTTGCTGCTGCGCCCGCTGTCTGCCCACAACCTGCCGCCGAGCAAGCCGGAACGTGAAGGCTGGGTAGACCGCGAAAAGCTGTTCGGTTTCAGTGGCCGCAGCCGCAAGCCGCAAATGGCGTTGGCGGAACAATGGGGCATCGAGGAATACGCCCAGCCCGCCGGTGGCTGCTGTTTCCTTACCGACGCGCATTACACCGTCAAGCTGAAAGACCTGTGGGCGCACCGCCCCAGCCGCGACTACGAACTCGATGACATCATGCTGCTGAAGATTGGTCGCCACCTGCGCCCACGCCCGCATTTCAAACTGATCGTGTCGCGCGAAGAGGGCGAAACCAACTTCCTCGAAGGCTACAAAAACCAGTTCATCTGGATCAAAACCGCCAGTCACGCCGGGCCACTGACCATTCTGGATGGTGACAATATCACGGATGATGATATTGAACTGGCAGCGCAAATTTCCGCCAAGTACAGCAAGGGGAAAAACGAGCCGGAAGTCGTTTGCAAAGTTACCAGACCGGGTGAGGCGTTCCGCGAGATCATTGTTGCACCGTTGCCAGAAGAGATTCCTAATGAATGGTTGCTGTAAGCCCACCGATCACCGTTGAAACAGACAAACACCACGGATATGCAAAATGGTTGATAAAGCTGTCATTCTCTCAAAAGCAATCGCCCGCAATAACCACCCCAAAAGGTTCCGGTATCTCAATGTATTCATCACCTTCATTTAGCCAATGGACTAGCTGCTTAAGGTTGGCTTCACGAATCCTCTTTTTCAGCCCACATTCCCAAACTACTGCCGACCGCCACCCCATCATTTTTAGCTGATAAAGTACCTTTTGGTCACGTGCCATATTTTGAGCAAACTTTTTCTCCCAAAACTCCCGCCGTGTTTCAGGGATATGACCCGCTTTGCAATAGGAATGCTGATGCCAGAAACAACCATTGATAAAAATAACTGCCTTGTACTTACGTAGCACAAGATCGGGAGATCCAGGCAGTTGCTTGTTGCATAAGCGGAAACGAAACCCCTGCCGGTGCAACTCAGAGCGCACCCACTTTTCCGGTTTCGTGTCTCGGCTACGAATGGCTGCCATCGTGCGTGAACGTGTTTCCTTATCAAGGCGATCAACCATATAATGATAACCATGTGTAAGGTTGATAAAGGTACTTTAAGAGAAAATGGACAACAAAGCTAGGGTTGCTGCCGCTATCCAAAGGACTGTCAGTGACATGATGGATAGGGTAATGCATAAGGTACTGGTTGAAGACCCATTCATCAAGGAGAAGCACCATTCCCTCAGACCCTTGTACGCTGCGCTTGTACCAGATGAGATTTTTAAAGGCTCAGAGGCTGTCTGGCAAATCAATAGTCTGTAAAATCAAGCCCTTTTTCGGAGCAGGCGATGGGCTACCCAAGTGACTTAAGTGAAGCGGAATGGGATTTG
>JBBIHI010000236.1:0-3871 GCA_037447095.1 Thiotrichaceae bacterium | reverse complement strand
AGTGATTGCGGTGGAATCCTGTTACAATACCTCGGCGGTATCCCCAAAGGGGGCGCAAGGCTTGATGCAACTGGTTCCCGAGACAGCCGCCCGTTTTGGGGTGGCGGATTCGTTCAATAGCGTGCAGAACATTAACGGCGGCACCCATTACCTGAGCTGGTTGCTGAAACGTTACAACGGTGATTTGTACAAGGCTATTGCCGCCTATAATGCCGGGGAAGGGGCAGTTGACAAGTATCAGGGGATTCCACCGTATAATGAAACCCAGCATTATGTGCGGCGTGTATTGACGGTTTATAACCGCTTGAGTGGTGGGGCGGTTGCCTTGCCTGCGGTTTCGGATTCAGCCCCGGTTGGGGAAGTGCACAGGAGTGGCGGGCGGGTATCGTCGGTCTTCCTGTCACCGTTTGGTTCCGGGAAGCCGGGGCGGGTTGGCTTGCGGGCTAACCGGGCGCGTGCCCCGCAACTTTACAAGCATTGACGTTTGTTTCCGGGCAGATGAGGGGTTGGTTTTTAGGAGAATGGCAACACGGTTGCCATTTTTCGCGTTTATTCATTGACATAAATGGCTTATGATACGTGACGGGCTAAATCTTATAAAAATGAGGCATGATCAGGTATGTTTGAATTAGTCAAATCAGGCGGGATTATGATGTTCCCGCTGATCTTCAGCTCCATCCTTGCAGTTGCCATTATCATCGAACGTTTCATGTCCTTGCGGATTGGCAAGGTTGTGCCGGTTGCTGACATTGAGCTGGCACGCAAGCTGGTTGCCGGGGGGCGCATCAGCGACATGCAGGTGGATGAATTGCGCAGCAGCTCCCTGATGGGGCGGGTGCTGGCAACCGGGCTGGATAGCCGCGAATTACCGCGCCATATCATGAAGGAAAATGTTGAGGAAGCCGGGCGGCATGTGGTGCAGGAGCTGGAACGTTACCTGCCCGCACTGGGGACGATAGTCACCATTGCGCCGATGATGGGCTTGCTGGGTACGGTGCTGGGGATGATCGGGGTGTTCAGTGCCATCAATACCGCAGGGGTGGGCAACCCGCAGCAGATGGCTGGGGGGATTTCCGAGGCATTGATCACGACGGTGGCAGGCTTGCTGATTGCAATAGTCACCCTGGTGTTTGAGCGTTATTTCAAGGCCAAGGTGGATGCTTATGTAATGACCATGGAACGTGAAGCGCTGCGCCTGATCGAGGTTGCCAATTCCAGCCGCAAGGTGATGCCGGTTGCACCACCCGCAGGTGCGCGTCCGGCCACCACGGCTGCGGCAGCGGGTGCTGCGCCGCAGGCACGTCAGGCCGCTGGTGCGCGTGGGGGTAAGCCAGCATGAAATTCCGCACCCGCGAGCGGCGTGAGTCAGGGGTTGACCTGACTTCGCTGATTGATGTGGTTTTCATGTTGCTGATCTTTTTTATGGTGACAACCACATTTGACAAGAATGCCTCCATCAAGATTGAATTGCCGACTGCCAGCAATGTTGCCCCGGCGCAACAGGGCGACAAACTGGAACTGTTGATTGATGGGCAGGGACGCTACTATATTAATGGCCGCGAAGTGCTCAATAGTCAGCCGGAAACTTTGTTTCAGGCGATGAGCCAGACGCTGGAGGAGATGGGGAACAATACCCCGCCGCTGGTGATTTCAGCGGACGCAGGTGTCAATTATCAGGCGGTGGTGACGGCGATGGATATTGCCGGGCGGCTTGGCTTGACGAATTTTTCCATGGCGACAACCCAGACGGCGCGTCAGCCAAAACCTTGACAGGAATCGAATGACCAACCCCGATGCCGGTGTTCGCGGCTTTCAGGTATACCCCAGAATTATCCGTTATGCCTTACGCTACTGGCGCTATTTGCTGCTGGTTGTCATTGGCCTGATTGCCAGTTCGGCTACCCAGCCGATGTTCGCCTGGATCATGGGGCCGTTGCTGGACAAGGCTATTTTGCATAAAGATCCGGTGGTGATTCAGTGGTTGCCGTTGGGAATCATTGGTATTTTCTTGCTGCGGGGGCTGGCGATGTTCATGTCCGGCTATTTTGCCGGGTTGGTTGGGCGGCAAGTGACCAAGACCCTGCGTGATGAAGTGTTTACCCACATGTTGCGGATGCCGGTACGTTTCTTTGAAAGCACGCAGACCGGCAAGCTGCTCGCTTATGTCAGTTATTATGTCGATCAGGTGTCGGCGGTCAGTATCCGGGGTATCACTTCCCTGATTCAGGATTCGGCAACCATTATCGGTTTGATGGGCTTGATGTTTTATCAAAGCTGGCAGTTGACTTTGGGGATGTTGCTGATTACCCCGGTCATGGGTGTGGTCATTGTGTATGCCACCAAACGTTTGCGAAGTCTGGGGCATCGTCTGCAAAACTCGGTAGGTGACGTAACCCAGATTGCCAATGAAATGGTACGCAGTTACAAAGTAGTGCGTATTTTTGGCGGGGAGCAGTACGAATCCGAGCGTTTCAGCACCGCCAATGAACGCACCATCCGTTTGCAGATGAAGCAACTGGTGACGGAACTGGTGAGTTCCCCGCTGGTACAGTTTCTGGTTGCTTTGGCGCTGGCAGCAATGGTGTATATCGCAACCCGCCAGTCAACCCTGGCTACCCTTTCCCCCGGTACGTTCATGTCGTTCCTGGTGTCGATGATGATGCTGTTGACACCGATCCGTAACCTGACCCAGTTGAATGCACAATTGCAGGGGGCGATTGCTGCGGGTGAAAGCATTTTCGGTTTGCTGGACAGCCCGACGGAAGTGGATACCGGAACCCGTGAATTGCAAACGTGCAGGGGGGAAGTCGAGTTCAGGAATGTTTCCTTCGCCTATCCAAGTGTTGAGCGTTCGGTTCTGGACCATATCAACCTGCGGGTCATGCCGGGGGAAAAGATTGCTCTGGTTGGCAAATCGGGCAGTGGAAAGACGACCCTGGTCAACCTGTTGCCACGTTTCCACGAAATCGGCGCAGGCGATATTTTGCTGGATGGAGTGCCATTGCGGAATATTCGTCTGGCCAGCCTGCGCAAGCAGATTGCCTACGTGGGGCAGGACATTGTGCTGTTTAATGATACGGTGCGTAACAATATTGCCTACGGTGAAATGCGTGGCCTGCCGGAAGAACAGTTGCGGATCGCGGCTGAAGCCGCCCATGCCTTGGAGTTCATTGAAAAGCTGCCGCAGGGTTTTGATACCCTGATTGGCGATAACGGCGTCATGTTGTCGGGTGGGCAACGCCAGCGCCTGTCCATTGCCCGTGCCATCCTGTCCCATGCACCGATCCTGATTCTGGATGAAGCCACATCGGCGCTGGATACCGAATCCGAGCGGCATATCCAGGCAGCGCTTGACCGTTTGCTGGAAAACCGTACCACTTTCATGATCGCCCATCGCCTTTCCACTATCGAGAACGCTGACCGTATTCTGGTCATGCAGGAAGGCAATATTATCGAGTCAGGCAAGCACTCGGAACTGTTGGCGCAGGGTGGGCAATATGCACGTCTGCACGCCATGCAATTCCATGAGGAAGCAAAGCAGTCGGGAGCGGGCAGTGAAGCGCTGGCTTGAGCGCTGGCTACTGAATGTCTGGTATGGTGATGGCTGGCTGGGTAAATATGGTTTGCTACCCTTGACGGGGGTGTATTGTTTTCTGAATGCTGTGCAACGTCGGCGGCAGAAACGTCAGCAATCCAAACATCCGGTTCCGGTGGTTGTCGTTGGCAATATTGCGGTTGGCGGCACTGGCAAAACGCCGCTGGTCATCTGGCTGGTGGAAAAGTTGCAGGAGGCAGGTTTCAATCCGGGTGTAGTGAGCCGGGGGTTTGGGAATGCAGGATATTCCGGGGCGGTTTCCCTGCACGATGATCC
>JBBIHI010000235.1:0-3881 GCA_037447095.1 Thiotrichaceae bacterium | reverse complement strand
GAATTGCTGGGGAAGTGCGCCAACCGTTGCGGGTCGTGCTGGATTCCAGCCTGCGTTTCCCGCTGGATGCGAAAATGCTCGCCTTGCCGGGCGCAACCCGCATTTACACATGCAGCTCGGACACCGCGAAAATTTCCCAACTGGAACATGCAGGAGCCAGTATCCGTCAGTTTGGCGGCATACAATTGCAACTGGCTGAAGTGATGGCTGCACTGGTCGATGACGGCATTACCGAAGTGCACGTCGAGGGCGGCGCAACCCTCGCAGGGTCATTGCTGGAACAGGGGCTGCTTGACGAACTGGTTATCTATATGGCTCCCCATTTGATGGGTTCCAGCGCCCGCGCCCTGTTCCATTTGCCGGATATTGCGCGGATGCAAGAACGAGTACCGTTGCAAATCCGTGATATTCGCGCAGTGGGGGATGATTGGCGTATCATGGCGGTGTTGCCAGCAAATGGATGCCCTTGATGACACAACTCAGTTTTGACATCGTTGGAAATCAGACGCGGGGGCGTTCTGTTTCCAGTGAGCCTATCAAGCAGGGCTTCCAACTGCAATACACCCACCCGCATGGCAAACTGTTTCAGGGTGATTCCATTGAATGGTTATCATCGCTGGAAACAGCATCTATAGACTTGGTGTTTGCTGACCCCCCTTATAATATCAAGAAAGCTGACTGGGATAATTTCGAGAGTCAGGAACATTATATTGAATGGTCATTGCAGTGGATTAAGCAGGCTTCGCGTGTACTAAAACCGACGGGTTCTTTGTATATCTGTGGGTTTTCCGAGATTCTGGCTGACCTTAAACACCCGGCTTCGCGTTATTTCAAACATTGCCGCTGGCTAGTTTGGCATTATAAAAACAAGGCGAATCTGGGCAGTGACTGGGGGCGCTCCCATGAAAGCATTATCCATTTCCGCAAATCGGATGCCGCAAAGTTGAATGTCGATGATGTGCGGATACCTTATGGGGCGCATACCCTGAAATATCCTTCGCATCCACAGGCTGACAGCAGCGCTTACGGAAAGGGTAGCGTCAAGGTACGGGATAATTGGACGCCGCATCCGAAAGGGGCAAAACCCAAGGATGTTTTTGATATTCCAACCACTTGTAACGGTATGGGGGAAAGTACTCCGCATCCGACCCAGAAACCGGAAGAATTGGTGCGCAAATTTGTGTTGGCCTCATCCCAGGAAGGTGGTTGTGTTATCGACCCGTTTTCTGGATCAGGTACAACCGTTGTGGTGGCTGAGCAATTGGGACGACACTGGATGGGATGTGATTTGAGCGCCGAATACAATCAATGGGCAATTAACCGGCTTGAAAATGTCCGTCGCATGAGCAAGGAAGAATGGATTGCCCATGATAGAAAAAATGCCGACCGACGTGAGGCTATCCGTATTGTCTAACCACACCCGCACCATAGACCATTTGTTTTTTGATGATCTGTGGGGCTTGCTTAATATTGATATTTCTACAGGAGATGCTTGATGTTCACCGGAATCATCCAGGCCATCGGCACTGTCCGTGACATGCAGCCCAAAGGCGGCGACCTGCGCCTGACCATTGCCGTTGGCAAGCTGGACATGGGCGATGTGGCGCTTGGCGACAGCATCGCGGTCAACGGTGTATGCCTGACCGCGATTGCCTTCGACAGCAGCAGTTTCAGTGCCGACGTGTCGCGCGAAACCTTGTCCCTGACCAGTCTCGGCAACCTCAACCGTGGTTCAAAGGTCAATCTGGAAAAGGCGCTGACCCTGCAAACCCGTCTCGGTGGGCATCTGGTCAGCGGGCATGTGGATGGTCTGGGCGAAATCATCAGCCGCCACGAGGATGCGCGTTCGGTGCATTTCAGTGTTCGCACGCCTGATCCACTTGCCAAATACATTGCCGCCAAGGGTTCGATCACCATAGACGGAACCAGCCTGACGGTGAACCGGATTGACGGCAATATGTTCGAGCTGAACATTGTCCCGCACACGCTGGAAGAAACCATTATCGCAGGCTACCAAAGTGGCACGAAGGTCAACCTCGAAGTGGACATCATTGCGCGTTACCTCGAACGCCTGCTGCTGGGCGAAAAAGCGGCTGAGCCGGGCAAAGGCACTGGCATTACCGAAGCATTCCTCGCTGAACATGGATTCCTGAAATGAGTACAACACCTGTCCGTATGACTGAATACAGCCACGGCTCCGGCTGTGGCTGCAAAATTGCCCCGGCTGTCCTGGACGTGATCTTGCACAGCCAGTTACCACCGGATGTGTGCGATGCACTGCTGGTGGGTAACAGCTCCCGCGACGATGCCGCTGTGTATGACCTCGGTAATGGCACGGCAGTGATCAGCACCACCGATTTTTTCATGCCCATTGTCGATGACCCGTTTACCTTCGGGCGTATCGCAGCCACCAATGCGATCAGCGACATCTATGCGATGGGTGGCAGACCACTGATGGCGATTGCGATTTTCGGCTGGCCGCTGGATAAATTACCACCGGAAGTAGGCCGCGAAGTCGTGGAAGGTGGGCGTAAAGCCTGTCAGGACGCGGGCATCCCACTCGCTGGCGGGCACAGCATCGACGCGCCGGAGCCGATTTTCGGCCTTGCTGTCACCGGCATCGTGGATACCGCCAACCTCAAGCAAAACAGCACCGCCAAAGCAGGCTGCAAGCTGTACCTGACCAAGCCGCTGGGTATCGGCATCCTCACTACGGCGCAAAAACGCAAGGTATTACGCCCCGAACATACCAATCTCGCTGCTGAAGTCATGTGTCGCCTGAATACTTTGGGCGCGGAACTGGGCAAATTGTCCTGTGTCACCGCACTGACTGACGTGACCGGCTTCGGCCTCGGCGGGCATTTACGCGAAATGTGCGAAGGCAGCAAGGTACAAGCCGTCATCCAGTTTGACCAAATTCCGGTCTTGCCACACGTCATGGATTACCTGGAACAGGATTGCTCACCGGGCGGGGCAAAGCGCAATTTCGACAGTTACGGCTACGCTTTGGGGGAAATGGGTGAACGCCAGCGCCAGATCGTGTGCGACCCGCAAACCAGTGGCGGTTTGCTGGCAGCGGTTGACCCGGCAGGCGAAAGCGATTTCCTCATGGTCTGCCGTGATGCCGGATTGGATTTGCAACCCATCGGCTACCTGCGCGAGCCAGTTGCGGGTGCGGCACTGGTAACGGTCGAGTAAGCCATGGCTTTGCAGGACGCCGGTAAGGATTTGCCGCTGGTGGAAGATTTGCGGGAACTGTTCCTGCACGACCGCCCGATGCTGGATGTGCGTGCGCCGGTCGAGTTCCGCGATGGCGCTTTCCCGTGCAGCACCAACCTGCCGCTGATGGATGACAAAGACCGCGAGGAAATCGGCAAGCGTTACAAACATCACGGGCAGGACGCAGCGATTGAACTCGGTTTGCAACGGGTCAGCGGCGACATCAAGGCGGGCAGGGTAGCGGATTGGGCGGAGTTTGTCCGTGAGCATCCCGATGGTGTGTTGTACTGTTTCCGGGGTGGTTTGCGCTCGCGCATTTCCCAGCAATGGCTGTTTGAGCAAACCGGCATCCGCTACCCTCGGGTCAAGGGTGGCTACAAGGCCATGCGGCGCTTTTTGCTGGAGCAACTGGAAACCTTGCCAACGGATTTCCGTCCGGTGGTGCTGAGCGGACGCACCGGGTCTGGCAAGACCCGTTTCCTCAAGACCTTCACGCAACAGGTTGATCTGGAAGGGCTTGCCAATCATCGGGGATCGGCTTTCGGTACGCAACCAACCCCGCAGCCCAGTCAGATCAATTTTGAAAACAGCCTTGCCGTCACCCTATTGCGCAAGTTCGCCCAAGGCCAGCACGCGCTGCTGTTTGAAGATTAAAGCCGAAT
>JBBIHI010000234.1:0-3940 GCA_037447095.1 Thiotrichaceae bacterium | reverse complement strand
GTCATGCAGGCTGAACACAATAATACGCTACCCAACACCAATAAACGCTGCATCATAAAGCTCCCTCAGCGGACATACGGATTATGGCGGCGTTCCATGCCTATGCTGGTATTCGGGCCATGCCCCGGCACAACGGTGACATCATCACCCAGCGTCCATAGCTGTGTCTTGATAGAGTCCATCAATTGCTGATGGTTCCCACCGGGGAAATCGGTACGCCCGATGGAACCCTGGAACAGCACATCCCCGGCAAACAACACCTCACTTTCCCGGTGGAAAAACACCACATGGCCGGGCGTGTGGCCGGGGGTATGCAGCACTTCCAGTTGTTGCCCACCAAAACTCAGGGTATCACCGTGTTGCAACCAGCGGTCAGGCGTAAACGTCCCGGACAGCGGCAAACCAAACCGCTGTGCCTGTACCGGCAAGGCATCCAGCCAATACTGGTCAGCTTCATGCGGCCCGGATATGGGGATATTGTAATGCTTCGCCAAGGCTGCGGTTCCACCCACATGGTCGAGATGGCCGTGGGTCAGGAAAACCCCGACGGGTTTCAAGCCATGCTTTTCCACCGCTGCAATCAGCTCTTCAACATCGCCACCAGGGTCAATGAAGCCACATGCCTTGGTGTTTTCACACCAGACAATGCTGCAATTCTGCGCAAAAGCCGTGACAGGAAGGGTAATGTATTGCATAAAGCCATCCTGAAATGAATAAAGCGGAGATTATACGGTGGAATGGCAATTGCTGGTGGCCTTTCTGGCTTTGGGTGCGGTGGTTGGCTTCATGGCCGGGTTACTGGGGATTGGCGGCGGCGGGATCATGGTTCCGATCCTGACCACATTGTTCGTGGGGCAAAGTTTTGCGCCGGAACAGGTCGTGCATCTGGCGCTGGGCACGTCCATGGCTGCTATTGTGCCGACTTCACTGTCCAGTATGCTGGCACATCACCGCAAGGGGGCTGTGATCTGGAATGTGGTACGCAAGATTACGCCGGGCATTTTACTCGGGACATTTACCGCAACCTTTCTGGCTGCATGGCTATCCACCCGCAGTCTGGCCATTTTTTTCGCCTGTTTCATGGCCTACGTCGCCGTACAAATGTGGCTGGGCATCAAACCGAAACCCCACCGCGAGATTCCCGGCTGGGCTGGGCTTTCGGCAGCTGGCATGGGGATTGGCGGCATTTCCGCGTTGGTAGCGATTGGCGGTGGGACGCTTTCCGTTCCGTTCCTGATGTGGTGTAACGTCAATATCCGTCATGCGATTGCCACATCTTCCGCCATCGGTTTCCCGATTGCACTGGCGGGAACACTGGGTTACGTGTCAAACGGCTGGGGTGTCACAGGCTTGCCGGAACATACACTCGGCTTCGTGTACTGGCCTGCGGTGGTGCTCATTGCATCAGTGAGCTTTTTCACCACCTCATTGGGGGCAAACCTTGCGCATTCGTTGCCGATTGCCACGCTGAAAAAGGTATTTGCGGTATTGCTGGTGTTGCTGAGCGTAAAAATGTTGCACTCGGTATTGTGAGACGCCCAAGTGCGGCTTATGATTTGGTTTCCGCCGGTGTAGCTCAGTTGGTAGAGCACGTCATTCGTAATGATGGGGTCGGGAGTTCGATTCTCTTCACCGGCACAAATAAAAACAAACAGTTGCAAGAAATCTGAGTAACTCCTCATTTGGAGGTGGATAATCACCTTTCTAGTCTAAGCGCTTGTATGGAAGTTGCCAAACACATACGTTTGTACAAACTCACTTACTGTATATGGTGCCGGCACCCGGACTCGAACTGGGGACCTACTGATTACAAGTCAGTAGGTGGAAAAGATAGATAAAAAATTAACCTCCGTAAGTCTTAACTTATGGAGGCAATATGATCATCACTGTCTGTTCGACCAAGGGTGGTGTAGGCAAGACTACCCTCATTGCAAATCTGGGTGGTTTACTCGCCAGTTTCGGCAAGCGGGTCCTGCTGGTGGACGCTGATGTCCAGCCTGCACTATCCAGTTATTATGAGTTATCCAATTATGCGGCAGGTGGGTTACGCAGCCTGCTGATTGATACCGACCTGTCCAATACCATCAGCACCACCGATGCCGGTTGTGACCTGGTGTTCTCGGACGACCCCGAGGGGAAGTTGCAGGATTGGGTGTTGCACACCCCAGATGGGCGTACCCGCCTGAAACAGTTGTTGAACAATCTCAAACCAAGATATGACTTCATCCTGATTGATACCCAAGGGGCAGTCGGCCCATTGCAGGATGCGGCAGTCATTGCCGCCGACCTGCTGTTATCCCCGATCCCCACCGAAACCATGTCTGCCCGCGAATTTGCCCGTGGCACGTTGGGTATGCTGTCCCGCCTCCGGCCCCTGGAGTACCTTGGCATTACCATAGCCCCCCTTTACGGCCTGCTGTACCGGGTTGACCGGACTCGGGATGCGGCTGGGGTCGCTGCTGAGGTACGGGAAGCACTGGGTTGCGATGGCAGCGGCATCACCATCATGGATGCCATGGTGTCCTCTGCCGTTGCATGGCGCGAAGCGGCCACCCAGCGTGTGCCTGTCCATACCCTGGCAAAGCATCCCATGGCAAAACTCCAACTGATGGCAATCATCGCCGAACTGGGTTTGCTGCCTGAAGCCTGGCAAAGCCAAGGGGAGGCAGCACCATGACCGGGGTAGCTTACTATAGCCGCAGAACCGTTGCCTTGGGCCTGTTTGGCGAAGATGCGGAATGCCTGCTGGTGGACTGGCACGGGTTTGGCGGTGACACAAAACGGCGCTGGGTCGCACATATACGCACGGGCATGAACAATTGCGATGGCTGGGGGGATACCCCGGAGGCAGCAACCCGTGACGCATTAGAGGGTGCCATCAGCAGCAAGGCGGCGGCACTGGCAGAATTGCGCCTGTTCCTGCAAGCCAAGGGCTGGGATAAGCCCGAAGGCACAGAAGGGGCAACTGTATGAAAGATAATAAGGATAATAAGGGCAGCACCCTGTTTGTTGGGCATTTTGGCCAAGCTGGCAATATCCCCCCACCCGGCGACCCGATCAGCGTCACGACGATGCCCGTTGTGCCGGTTGACCGGATTTCGTTTTTTGAAGGGAACCCGCGCCACACCCGCAACCCCAAGTATGACGAGATCAAGGAGTCCATCCGCACCAGCGGGCTGGACAATGCATTGCCGATCAGCCGCAGGCCGTCTGACCCGCCCGGCCATTACATCATTTACAAGGGCGGCAATACCCGCCTGGAAATCCTCAAGGAACTGTGGGAAGAGACCAAAGACCAGCAGTTTTACCATATCCGTTGTGAGTTCCACCCGTTTGTGTCGGAGACTGACGCGCTGATCTGTCACCTGCGGGAGAATGACCTGCGTGGGGACATGACGTTCATCGACCGAGCGCTGGCGGTGCAGAGGGCTAAAGCAGAACTGGAAGCGGAGATGGGGGAAATGCTGTCCTTGCGGAAACTTGAGGTGGCATTCAAAGAAAAAGGGTTCCCCATCAGTAATGGGATGCTATCCAAGCTGGAATACGCGGCGGGATTATATACCCATATCCCCAAAGCCTTGGCATCTGGTGTAGGAAAAGACCAGATGGAGAAGCTGGCAAAGCTGGAAAAGGCAGCGTTGGCAGTTTGGCAGTTCCATGGCAACCATGGTCGCCGACCAGGTATCGAGCAGGTATTCCGTGACAAGGTATTCGCCCCGGCGATGGCTGGCAGCGACAGTGACACCTGGGCATACGAGGCCAGCGAGGCGGCGGTGCGCCTGCGGCTGTTGGCAAACTTGCCACAGGGTACGGATGCCGATGTGGTGCAGGACAGCCTCAAACAGGCGCTGGCAGGTAAGGAACTGAAAACCCCGGAACCGGCCCCACCACCCCCAGCCACCCAACCGCCTGCCTATGCCCCATTAGACCAGTACAACAA
>JBBIHI010000233.1:0-3966 GCA_037447095.1 Thiotrichaceae bacterium | reverse complement strand
CGCTGATTTCCCCAAACCACCGCGTCCGCAGCCACAGGTTTCCCTGAAAGAGCTGCTGCTGGCTTTCCAGGATGTGCTCAAGCGGGCGGATATGTTTACCCACCATCAGATTCACAAGGAACACCTTTCCATCCGTGAGCGCATGACGCATATCCTGTCGCTCTTGCAAGGGCGGGGCATGGTGGCGTTTGAAAGCCTGTTCCGCGTTGAGGAAGGTCGCCGGGGAGTGGTGGTTTCCCTGATGGCGGTATTGGAGCTGCTGAAGGCGTGCCTGATTGATGTCGTGCAAGGCAACGACGCCTACGCGCCGCTGTATGTCCGTGCTGCCGGTGCAGCCGTGGAGGGATGATGGAATTACAAACAATCCTGCAAGCGATTTTGCTGACTGCCGACAAGCCCCTGTCCATTGAGCTACTGGAGGGGTATTTCCAGCCGGAAGAAAAAGTGTCCCGGAATGCCATCCGCACGGCATTGCAAACCCTGGCAGTGGCGTGTGATGGGCAAAGTTTTGAGCTGAAAGAAACCGCTTCCGGTTTCCGCCTGCAAACCCGCACTGATTTCCAGCAGTGGGTGCAACGTCACGGTGAAGAGAAACCGCTGAAATATTCCCGTGCCTTTTTGGAAACCCTGGCGCTGATTGCCTGGCGGCAACCCATTACCCGTGCCGAAATCGAGGAAATCCGGGGTGTTGCGGTCAATGCACCCATTATCAAGACCTTGCTGGAGCGCGAATGGGTCAAGGTTATCGGGCACAAGGAAGTTCCTGGCAGGCCGGAAATGCTGGGCACAACACGCCAGTTCCTGGACTATTTCAACCTGAAATCACTGGATGACTTGCCCAGCCTGATGGATATGAAAAATCTGGATATTGACCAGTTGTCACTGGAGCTGGTTGGTTAGGGGCACAGGAAAACCCTTGCCCCTGCATACAATTAGCCGCCGTTTTGCTGGCTGAGTGGCTTATCCAGCGCAGCCATTTTGCGCAGGTTGGCAAGCTGTTCGCTCATGTCGGCTGCCAGTGTTTTAAACGAGTGGGCTTCGCTGGCCGTCATGACGCCGGTTTGCGGCAGGCTGACGGTCACAGGGTTTTGTGGTGCGCCGTTGATGCGGAATTCGTAATGCACATGGTTGCCGGTTGATGTGCCGGTTGAGCCTACGTAACCGATGACATCCCCGCGTTTGACGCTTTCACCCTGGCTGAGACCGCTTTTGAAGCCGGACATATGCCCGTACAGCGTGCTGACGCCGTTGCTGTGACGCAGTTCAATCACATTGCCATAGCCGTTTTGGCGGCCAATGAATTTCACACTGCCGTCAGCGGTGGCATGGATGGGGGTTCCGCGCGGTGCGGCAAAGTCCGTGCCGGTATGCATTTTGGTAAACCCGAAAACCGGGTGTTTACGGAAACCGAAGCCTGAGCTCATCCGTCCACCCGATATGGGCGCACGTTCAAAAGCTGTGTGTTTCAGTTCGGTATCACTGTTTGGTGAGAAATAATCTGTCTTGCCATCAGCGAGGGTGAAACGTATCCGTTGCAGTGTATCGTTGCCGTTGCTGTATTCGGCAGCCAGAATTTTGTCGGTATAAATGCTTTCCCCCTGATAGCGGTAATCCTCGTAGATGAGTCCGATTTTGTCGCCCACCTTGAGGCTTTTCTGAAGATTGAAATCCTTGCTGAAAGCCAGGGAAAGTTGCCGGATCAGCGAGTTGGAAAGCCCCGCTGCCTTGCCATCTTTCAGGATTGAGTGCTTGACGCTGAAAGCAGTCCGCGAGTTGCGGGCTTCAAAGCTGTTGTCATCCCATTTGCCGGTAAAGCCGTCATCACCATAGGACACGATATAGGCGTGGGTTTTGTTTTGCGCATACACCAGTTGCTGGAGTTGGCCATCAACGATCTGGGCAAACAGGTGGGCATTGGCTTTCAGGTGATCCAGTTCCTTGGCGATGGCCGGGTTGCTTTGCAGGGCTTTGGCCATGTTGCCTACCCCGAAGTCTTCCAGGGCTGTTTGCAGGGTGTCTGATTCGCTGACCAGATGGGCTTTCCAGTTGCCTTCCGAGACATCTGGCAACAGGTCAATGCTGTAGCCGGAATAGGATTCGACCGCAACACTGGGCAGGCTCAGGTCTTTCAATACTCGGTCTGACGCCTGATCTGCCTGATTGGTTGCGCTTGAAACAGGTGCATAGGCACTTGTCGGGCTGACCATTGAATAGACGGGAATATTGCCCAGTGTCGCTAGTCCGCAGGCAATAAACAGGGATCGGGTGGCAATGTAGCGGAGTGGCTTGGACGCGGAAGACTGGGATGGCGGCGAGGAAGTTGTTGTTTTGGAGGCAAACGTTGCTTTTGGTTTGTAGTCGCCGGGAATCCTGACTTCTATGCCATTGGCAGGCAGGTTGTAGCGTTGGATGGCGGCGTTCCAGTCCCTTTTTTTATTGTCTGGACGCGGCCTGTTTGTAAAGTTTAACAATGTTTTCACTACTCTATCGCTCGTAAAGTCGCTGACAGATTCAATGATCCATAGCCTAGCTACCAGCTAAACTGCTAAGCTAGACAGCTTTTTAGGGCAAATCCTAGGTATTGTCAATCTTGGAGCAAAGTAGATGGATCATATTGCTGACATAATGAATGAATTGGGGCGCGGTGCAGAAGAAATACTGGTTGAAGCTGAGTTTGCAGCAAAACTGAAGAAAGGCAAACCACTCCGGGTCAAGGCCGGATTTGACCCTACCGCACCTGATCTTCATTTGGGGCACACGGTGTTGATCAACAAGATGCGTCAGTTCCAGGAAGCCGGGCATCATGTTCTGTTCCTGATCGGGGATTTTACCGGCATGATCGGCGACCCGACCGGCAAATCTGCCACCCGCCCACCGCTGACTGCCGAGCAGGTCCAGCAGAACGCCCAGACTTACCAGGAACAGATTTTCAAGATTCTTGACCCCGACAAGACCGAGATTGTGTTTAACTCAACCTGGATGGGCCAGCTTGGTAGTGCGGGATTGATCCAGTTGGCCGCAAAACATACGGTGGCCCGGATGCTGGAGCGCGATGATTTCAGCAAGCGTTACAAGTCCGGCCAGGCGATAGCGATTCATGAGTTCCTCTATCCATTGGTACAGGGTTACGACTCGGTTGCCTTGCAAGCCGACGTTGAACTGGGTGGTACGGATCAGAAGTTCAACCTGCTGGTAGGCCGTGAACTACAGCGCCAATACGGGCAGGAGCAACAGATTGTCATGACCATGCCATTGCTGGAAGGTTTGGACGGCATTAACAAGATGTCCAAGTCACTGGGTAACTACATCGGTATTACTGATGCGCCCAATGATATGTTTGGCAAGATCATGTCCATATCGGATGATCTGATGTGGCGTTATTTTGAACTGTTGAGTTTCCGCCCGCTGACTGAAATTAACCGCTTCAAGCAGGATGTTGGGCAAGGTGCGAACCCGCGTGACCTGAAATTCCTGCTGGCGGAAGAAATCATCGAACGTTTCCACAACCACCAAGCGGCGGTTGCTGCCCGCGAAGACTTTATTGCCCGTTTCCAGAAAGGCGCGATGCCGGATGATATGCCGGAAATCAGTCTGGCGTGTGAAGGTGGGGGGATGCCAATCGCGTCCTTGTTGAAGGCGGCGGGGCTGGTAGGCAGCACTTCCGATGCCATGCGTATGATACAGCAGGGTGGGGTGAAAATTGACGGAAACAAGGTCGAAGACCGCAGTCTGTTGATTGAGAAAGGTATTTCCGCAGTATTCCAGGTCGGCAAGCGTAAGTTTGCAAAAATTACCCTGTCGTCATGAAAAAAACTTTCAGAAAGTGATTGACTGCCTGAATGCGCCCTGTATAATGCGCAACTTCTTCAGGACGGCACGGTTTGCCGGTCTGGAAACGGAAGCAAAATCAGTCGGTTAGGTAAAATATTCTGATTGGGTTTGCAGCCGGGGCGAAAAAAAAGGGGT
>JBBIHI010000232.1:0-3975 GCA_037447095.1 Thiotrichaceae bacterium | reverse complement strand
TCTGGCTGACCGGAACCAGTGACAAGGCGACCCAAACCCTGTATCAGGCTGACCTGAAAGGGCCTTTGGCATTGGTGATGGGGGCTGAAGGCGCGGGAATCCGCCGTCTCACGGAAGAGCGTTGCGATTTTCTGGTGTCGATCCCGATGCACGGGCAGCTTTCCAGCCTGAATGTGTCGGTCGCCACTGGCGTGTGCCTGTACGAAGCACTGCGCCAGCGACGGGCATAACACTTACTGCACAGGGGAAGGTGCAGGTTTGCTATTATCCGGCTGGTAGTAGTAATCGTACTGGCTCAACATGTCGTTGGTGAAACGCCAGGCTTCGTTGTAGGAAAGGCCGCTGTTGTCAGGGATGATCACTTTCACGTACAAATCCGTCCCGTACTGCGCTTTCAGGCCACCTAATTCGCTATCAAGCTGGGCGCGGGCAAGCCCCCGTGGTGCAGCTTCGCCCGGCTTGCGGATCGTGTAACCCGCCTTGCTGAACATCACTTCCACCACCTGCTTGCCCTTCACAGAACGGGCAGGCTTGAGCAGTTTCTGGTATTTCTGGTCGAGTTCGGTGTAATCCCCTTGCAGGCTCAGCAGCTTTTTCTCGTTTTCATCGACCTTGGTGCGCAGGGAGCCGAGTTCGGTGTCCTTGCTGGCCATTTGCGTCTGCATATCCTTGAGGATGGTATCCCGCAAACCAAGCTGTTCCGACTGGGCAGCCGTGGTTTCCTTCAGGCTCGACAGCTCAGCTTCCTGGGTGATTTTGGCGTTGCGGGCATCCTCGGTTTCAGCATGGCTGCGCAACAATTCCATTTCCAGATCGGAAGAACGTTGCTGGTAATAGCTCAACTGTTCTTCCAGTGTGGCATTCGCTTTCAGGCTGGATTGCGCCAGTTGGGCGGCCTGTTTGGCTTCCTCCTGTGCCGCTTCCTTGGCCTTGACGCTGTGCTTGAGGTCTTCCAGCAGGTTGCGGCTGTTGAGCGCCATCACCACAATGACCAGCAGGAATATTTTCAGGATCACCATCATCACGTTGCTGAACGATGACCAGAAGCCTTCCTCCAGCTCTTCCTGCGCACCACTCAGGGAAGGGAAACCGTTATTCATGACTTGCCCTGTACATCGAGGCGGAAACCTTCACGCACCGAATCACGGATCACCCGGATATTGTCACCGCTTTGCGCCACCACGGCCTGCAAGTCATCCACCGCCAGTTGCAGGCGTTCACCGGCTTGCAGGAAACGATCCTGCACATGGGTAATATTGTCGGCGGCCTTGCGCAAGTCGGCAGCCAGCACCGCAACATCGTGCAGGATGTCGTTTTGTGCATGTTTGAATCGCGGCAGGATATACAAGGTGGTCACGTCCTCGATATTGGCCAGCAATTGCGTGCGGGCATCCTGCAAGCGCAGGTAGAAGTAGGTAAAGAATACGTAACAGACAATCGCCGTCACCGTGGTGCTGAGGGAGTTGGACATGCCGCCGATGATGTCCCACATGCTTTTCATGTTGTCGGGGGAACTCATCAGGCCAGCCGCCCCCATCAAGGCCACCGCCAGTGAGATAACCGTGCCCAGCACACCGGCAAGGATCAGGATGCTGTTGACGAAACGCACCAGGGTAAATTGCGCGGTCTGGCTTGCCACCAGGGTTGCGGCCAAGGCAGCCTGATTGACGGGGGCACGTTGGCGGGCAATGGTTTGCACTGCGTAATAACGGCCCACCACCAAGGCCGATTCCGACAGGTTATAGGCCGGGTTGGCGGCATTTTCTTCCGTGCGGCGGATAAACTGGTTCAGCACCTCCTGCTCCTGACTATAACTGAGGAACATGAAAATCATCCTCACCAGCCCCAGCAGGAAAATCAGCAGGATCAAACCATTCAGCACCAAACCCAGTTGCCCGGCCTGGGTGGAGTAGAAAAAGGCCACCACCTGATCCTTGTTGAACAGCAACACCGCCCCCAGCAGGAACAGCAATACCAGCATCTGGATCAGGGTCAGGTAGTAACGGGTCTTAATCGGTTTCAATATCGGCTCCAGAATCCTTCACATACGGCGCACGCGGTACAGCTTCGACAGGTGCAGGCTCGGTAATGTTCCGCCCTGATGAAACGCCCAACTCGGCAAGCTTGCGCACACCCGGCAAAACGCTACGTTCCAGCGAACCCAGCGCCTTGTTATAGGTATCCACGCAACCGCCGAGATTACGCCCCAGACGTTCCATGTGGTCAAGAAAAACCGTCAGCCGCTTGTGTAATTCTTCGCCCAGATCACGCACCTTCCCGGCATTCTCGGCTAGCAGGGTCTGTTTCCAGCCAAACGCCACTGCCCGTAGCAAAGCCACCAGGGTACTCGGGGTGGCCAGGATCACCTTGTCATTCAGGGAATCGTGCAGCAAGCTCTTGTCCTGCTCCAGTGCGGCGGCGAGGAATTGCTCGCCCGGAATGAATAACACCACAAAATCCGGCGACTGCTCGAATTGTTCCCAATAACGCTTACCTGCCAGGGTGCGGACATGCTCACGCACATGCCGGGCGTGGCGTTGCAAGTGGCGCTGGCGGTTTTCCTCGGTTTCCGCCCCGGCAGCATCAAGGTAGGCATCCATCGGCGCTTTGGCATCGACAATCATTTCCCGCGCATCCGGCATACGGATCACCATGTCCGGGCGGATGGTACGCTCGGCATTGCTGCGTTGCGCCTGTTCCACGAAATCGCAGTGTTCCACCATACCCGACAGTTCGACGATACGCCGCAGGCTCAGTTCACCCCATTGCCCACGGCTACCGGGGTTGCGCAAGGCTGATGCCAAGCGCCCCGTTTCATCACGTAAAGCGGCCTGATCATTCATCATGCCGCGAATCTGCTGGCTGAGTACGCCGAAACTGGTTTGCCTGTCCTTTTCAATGTCACGAATCTGGGTTTCGGTTTTCGCCAGTGCCTCACGGATCGGCTCTACCAGATGCTGGATGGAACGCTGGCGCAACTCCAGATCAGCACGCGATTCCACTTGGATACGCCCCATGGTTTCCTGCGCCAGTTGCAGGAACTGGGTATTGTTGTCGCGCAAGGCACGCTGCGACAGGGAAGCAAAGGTATTGTGCAGGCGGTCTTGCGCATCATCGAGCATCCGCAGGCGTTCTTCGTGGAGCTGCTCTTCGGTTTGCAACTGCAATTGCAGACGCTCCAGCTCACGCTGCGCCTGACGCAATGGAATGCTGTAAAGCAGATGAACCAGCAAAGCGCCCAGCAGGAACATAAGGATGGCTGTCACCAGCACGATATGCCCGTCAATAAACAAACCAAGCTGGAATGGGGGGTTATCCATGCAAAAAAACACACCTTATCGGCAAGCATCGTCTGCCAACGGTAAACGCGGGGACAGGGTTTGTCTAGCGCACCCGTTCCGGGAGGGCAATATTCAACTCCAGCACATCGTAATCTGCACCTTTCTCAAACTGGACGTTGACCTGCTCTTCACTGACGGTCACATATTTGCGGATCACATCAAGAATGTCGCGCCGCAGACTGGGCAAATAATCCGGCCCACTGCGGTCGATACGCTCATGGGCAATGACAATCTGTAACCGCTCCTTGGCGATTTTGGCAGTGCTGGGCTTGCTGCGTTTGAAGTAGTTTAGAAAATCCATATATCACCCGAACAAGCGCTTGAACAGCCCTTTCTTTTCCACCTCAAGAAAACGGTGGGGAACCGTTTCTCCCAGAAAACGGCGCACAAAATCATCATACGCCTGCCCTGCGTCACTCTGTTTGTCCAGAATAACCGGCGTGCCGCTATTGGATGCCTGCAACACACTTTGCGACTCGGGGATCACACCGATCAGCGGTACAGCGAGGATTTCCAGGATGTCTTCCATACCCAGCATTTCCCCGGATGCCACCCGTAACGGCGAATAGCGGGTAATCAACAAGTGTTCGCGGACATTTTCCCCTTGCTCAGCTTTATGGGTCTTGCTTTGCAA
>JBBIHI010000231.1:0-4064 GCA_037447095.1 Thiotrichaceae bacterium | reverse complement strand
GGTGTGCGCTCGGCAAAGCGCTCCAGAAATGGGGTAAGTTTCAGCATCGGATGTCATCAAGGGGAAAACCTTATTGTCCGCTTTTTCACCTTGAAAGGCATAATGGCGCGGCTCCTGCCGCTGCCAGCAAATAATAGGGTTCCTTTGCATAAAGGTACAAAACGCGACATAGGAATCAACCCAGATTGGTTCCTTGTTTACGACAGGGTTGAAACTGCTATTGCCGGAAATGCCGCCGCCGGGGAAGTGAATATCACCCCAGCATCTCTTCCGCCAATGCCCGAGTAGTCGGGGTAATTTCCACCCCGCCAATCATGCGGGCAATCTCTTCCACACGTTCGGCCTGTGTCAGGTGTACGATCCCGGTGCTGGTGTGCTCCTTGCCCTTGATCTTGGTAACTTTGTACTGCTGATGCGCTTGCGAGGCAACCTGCGGTAGGTGGGTGACGCACAGTACCTGCCGGTTGGTTCCAAGCGTGCGTAATTGCTTGCCGACCACTTCAGCGATACCGCCGCCGATGCCGCTGTCCACTTCGTCGAAAATCAGGGCTGGCAGGGTGACTTTCTGCGCGGCGATCATCTGGATGGCGAGGCTGATGCGTGACAGTTCGCCGCCGGAGGCGACTTTCATCAGGGGCTTGAGTGGCTGGCCGGGGTTGGCACTGACGGTGAATTCGATGCTGTCCATGCCCATTGCCTGGAAGCTGGCGTCAGGGTTCTGGATGACGGTAATGACAAACTTGCCGCCTTGCATCCCGAGTTCCTGCATGGCTTTGGATACGCCGTCGGAAAGCTGTTGTGCCGCTTGCCGCCGTGCCTTGCTCAAGGTGGCGGCGTGTTGGTGGTAAGTGTCAGCCGTTTCCCGCAATTGTTTTTCCAGCGTATCGAGGTCGTAATCGTCGCCGCCGAGTTGTTCGAGTTCCTGCTGGATGCTGGCCAGACGGATGGGTAATTCGTGCGGTTCGAGGCGGTATTTGCGGGCAAGGTTACGGATGTCGGCAATGCGGTTTTCCACCCATTGCAGGCGCTCGGGGTCGATGTCGAGGCTGTCGGTGTAATCGCGTAATTCCACCGATGCTTCCTGCACTTGAATTTGGGCGCTGCTGAGCAGTTCCAACGCCGGTTCGAGGCGTGGGTCGACACGCACTTGCTGTTCGAGGTCGTGGAGCAAACGGCCTAGTGCGGAGTATAACGAGGGTTCGTTGTCGTAGAGTTGGGCATAGCCTTGCGCAGCGGTGGTACGTAACTGTTCGGCATTGGCAAGGCGGCTGTGTTCTTCGTCGAGCTGTGCCGGTTCGTCGGCTTGCAGGGCGAGGGCTTCCAGTTCCTGTGCCTGAAAGCGTAACAGGTCGATGCGCTCCTGATGTTGCTGGCTTTGGCTGGCGAGGGCGGTGACGCGCTCATGGAGCTTTTTCCATGCCTGCCATGCGCTGCGGGTTGCGTCCAGCTGCGCATCATTGTCGGCGAAAGCGTCGAGCATTTGCCGTTGCGCATCCTTTTTCATCAGCGATTGGTGTTCGTGCTGGCCGTGGATGTCGACCAGTTGTTCGCCGAGTTCGCGTAACTGGGTCAGGTTGGCGGGGGAACCGTTGATCCAGGCGCGGGACTTGCCTTGCGCGGTGATGACCCGGCGCAACAGGCAGGTGTCTTCGTCGCCTTCCATGCCCTGTTCTTCCAGCCAGATGCGGGCGGAAGGGGTGTGGGTAATGTCCACGCTCAGGGTCAGTTCGGCCTTGTCCGCGCCGTGGCGTACCGTGCTGCTGTCGGCCTTGTCGCCCAGCACCAAGCCGATGGCGTCGAGCAGGATGGATTTACCCGCGCCGGTTTCCCCGGTCAGGGCGGTCATACCGGGGTGCAGTTCCAGTTCGAGGCTGTCAATGATGGCGAAATCGCGGATGTGGATGTGTGTCAGCATGGTGTTGGCTCAACTTCCCCAGTGCAGTTTTTCACGCAGGATGCGGTAGTAATCATAATGACGCGGATGCAGCAGGTGCATCTTTTCCGGGCGGGTGTGGATGCGTACCCGATCACCGGATTCGAGGGCGATATTGTTTTGTCCGTCGAAAGACAGGCGTGCTGGAATATCACGGATTTCGCACAGTTCGATGTCGATGGTGCTTTGGCTGCTGATGACCAGCGGGCGGTCGCTGAGGGTATGTGGGCAAATGGGAACCAGCGCGACGGCTTGCAAGGCCGGGTGCAGGATCGGGCCGCCGCTGGACAGTGAGTAAGCGGTAGAGCCGGTCGGCGTGGTGACGACCAAACCATCAGCACGTTGGGTGTTGACGAAACTGCCGTCGACCCGGATGGTGAATTCGATCATGCGGATTTCATTACGCACATGCAACACCACGTCGTTGAGGGCGTTGCCACTGCCGAGGAGTTCCCCATCGCGTTCTGCTTCGGCGTGTAATACCAGACGCTTTTCTTCGCTGTATTCGCCGTTGAGGATGGCTTCCAGTTGTGCGGCCATGTCGTCTGGTGAAACATCGACCAGAAAGCCCAGCCGCCCCAGATTGATTCCGACAATCGGTACTTCGTAAGCAGCCAGCAGACGGCCTGTTCCCAGCAAGGTTCCGTCACCGCCGACCACGATGGCAAGGTCAATGCGCCGCGCCAGTTCTTCAGAGGGTATGGAGGGCAAACCGAGGATAATTCCGGCATTTTGGTCGCAAAATACCTGAAAACCGCGTGGAATCAGGAATTCATGCAACTGCTCCAACGTTTTGTCCACGCGGGTATCGTTGGGTTTGGTGAAGATGCCGATGTGGGAAAACTGGCTCATAGTCCGAATTCATTACCAAAGTTGCAAGGCTGGCAAAGCTGGGCAGAAATTGCAAGGTTTTACAGGCTTGTATCTGTATGTATTACCCCCTATATAATTGGGTATGGCAGAGCGTATAACACCCGAATTAAATGACCGTTCCCGGCACATCCTCAAAGTGCTGGTCGAAAGCTATATTCACGACGGCCAGCCGGTTGGTTCGCGCAACCTTGCCCGCAGCAGTGGGCTTGACCTCAGTGCTGCCACCATCCGCAATGTCATGGCTGATCTGGAGGAAATGGGCTATATCCGTTCCCCGCATACCTCTGCCGGGCGTATTCCCACCTCGCAGGGCTACCGCCTGTTTGTGGATAGCCTGATCACTGTCCAGCCGATTGAACAGCAGGCCATCCATCTCCTGCAAGGTCAGTTGAAAGCGGAACGTGACCCGAATGCGCTGATCCAGTCGGCTTCCAGCCTGTTGTCGGGAATGACCCGGCTGACCGGTGTGGTTGCTTTGCCCCGGCGTAACCCTTCCGCCATCCGTCAGATTGAATTCCTGAGCCTGTCCAACCGCCAGGTGCTGGCGATCCTGGTCATGAACCGCAACGAGGTGCAGAACCGGATTATCCAGTTGGATGCTGATGTGACTTCCTCCGAATTGCAGCAGGCCGCCAATTTCCTCAACGAACGCCTGATCGGCAAGGATTTGCAGCAAGCCCGCGCTGCCTTGCTGGAAGAGATGCGTGAGCACCGCGAAGACATGAACCGTATGATGCTTTCTGCCATTGAGCTGGGTGAAAAGGCAGTCGCGGCGGAAGATAACGTCAGCGATGAGGGGTGTGTGATTGCCGGGGAAACCAATCTGATGGGTTACGAAGACCTGTCGGACATCCACAAGCTGCGTGAACTGTTTGCGGCTTTCACCCGCAAGCGCGACATCCTCAGCCTGCTCGACAAGTGTATGCAGGCGGAAGGGGTGCAAATTTTCATTGGGCGGGAATCCGGGCAAGCTGCTTTCGACGATTGCAGCGTGGTGACAGCACCGTATGAGGTGGATGGGGAATATCTCGGAGTGTTGGGTGTTATCGGCCCCAAACGGATGGCGTATGAGAAGGTTATTCCGGTGGTGGATATTACAGCGAGGTTGCTGAGTGTGGCGCTCAAGCCACGTTGATTCAGGCGTTATGTTCTCATATCCACAGAAATTGGGAATCCCCCGTTTCCCTGCTAAACTGCACTGCAACATTTGACCTGTTCCCCGGAGAGCGAATACATGAGTGCAGCCCCAGCCCCCCGT
>JBBIHI010000230.1:0-4100 GCA_037447095.1 Thiotrichaceae bacterium | reverse complement strand
ATATTCCCCCCTTGCCGCCGGACGTGACCAGCCTGCCCTTGGAAGCGCTGGGTTTGCGCCCCACCATCCGTTGGGATAGCCCGATGATGGCGTACTGGCAGGTCGGTGAGGAAGCGGCCATGCAACAATTGCAGGCATTCCTCACGGCTCCAGCGGCGGATTACCATGAGCTGCGTGATATGCCCGCGCAACGCGGCACGTCGCGGCTTTCCCCGCACCTGCATTTCGGGGAAATCAGCCCGCAGCAGGTGGTGTATTTTGCCCACCAGCAGCTTGACCGACATCCGGCGTCAGGGCAGGGTGTGCGGGCTTTCATCCGCGAAATTGTCTGGCGTGAGTTCGCCTGGTATCTGCTTTACCATTTTCCGCATACGGTCGATCAGGCGCTGGATGTGCGTTTCCGCCAGTTTCCGTGGCGGGCGGATTATGCCGAAGTGTTGCAACGCTGGCGGGAAGGGCAGACAGGTTTCCCGATTGTCGATGCGGGGTTACGGGAACTGTGGCAAACGGGTTGGATGCATAACCGGGTGCGGATGATTGTGGCTTCGCTGCTGACCAAGAACCTGCTGGTTCCGTGGCAGGAAGGGGAAAACTGGTTCCGCGATACGCTGGTGGATGCCGACCTCGCCAATAACGTGCTGGGCTGGCAATGGGTGGCGGGTTGCGGGGCGGATGCTGCGCCGTATTTCCGCATTTTCAACCCGATCCTGCAAAGCCAGAAGTTTGACCCGGAGGGCGCGTATATCCGCCACTGGGTTCCCGAGCTGGGCAGGCGTGACAGCAAGCGCATTCACTTGCCGCGCGAGTTGGGCGACGGGGCGGGGGATTATCCGTTGCCGATCGTCGATCTGAAAGCCAGCCGGGAACAGGCGTTGGCGGCGTTTGGGAAGGGGCGGTGAGGCGGCAGGTGTTTTTAGTGCTGGTAGTGACGGGTCTGGTAAGGCAACAGTTGCTTGGCAAGGCGCTTCAAATCCTGATCCAAGCCCCAGTTTTTTGCCAAAGGTTCGACATGCGGGTTGCTGCTGGTTGGCGGTTTAAGGTGCGATTTGAGCGCGGATACACTGGCAAACAACAGTCTCTTGCGTTCGTCAGATACACAGTTGTAGCGTAACAGCCGGTCAACCAGATAGCCCGCACGGAGCTGGGATTGCCGGTTGGTTGTGGGCAGTTGCGTAAAATCGGGGGTGAAATCCTGATACCAAAGCCCCAACGCCACGGTTTTGACATCCTCCAGTGAGGCTTGCCCGAAGTCGTGGGTCACTAATCGCTCGAAGGCGGTGTTGGTGTCAGTAGGCATTTATCGTTTCCGTAATTCGTGCAGGGCGTGGTTGATGTTCAGTTTCAGTGGTTTGGGTGTTGCATAGTAGTCTAGGGCATCTTGTGCAATGGTTTCAAATGCTTGCAGGTCGAATCCGCCCGCCTGATAGAGGTGGATAATGTCCTGCATGTCATCTGATGCCAGTCGCCCAAGCTTGGAAACCGCCAAGTCCACGGCTGAAACCAGATAAACATGCAATAGCCTTTCCCCGCCATTCAGAAGGATCGCTCTTTCTTTGTAATCCGGTGAAACCGGAGCCAATGCGGTATTGAACTGGGTATCAAGTTCAAGGATGGAGGGCAGGCCGTTTTCATCATCGAAATATACCGGATCAAGTTCCAAGCGGATTTCATCGGTTTTGAGATGCTGTGATGCTTCCAGTTCAACATCCAGGTCGTTGCTGCCACGGGCGTTGGTATGGATATGCAAGGCGCAACCACCAAAGATAAATACCTTGATCGCACCGTGCGGCAAGTTTCCTGCTGTGTTGCATAATGCCGCCTCAAAATTACCGAAAAGCTCAAAAATGGCCTTGGATAGCGGTGTTTCGGTATGGAGTTTGTGCATGTGGTGTTTTCTCAAAAGCTGGATAGCGGTTATTTCTTTAGAAGTTTTTCGACCTGCGTGCGGATCCCGTCTTCCACGCTGCCCCAGAACTCATCCTCATCATCCCATTTCGCTAGCGGTTTGCCGTCTTTGGGCAGGGCGACGATTTGCCCGATGTCGTGGCTCCGCCAGCTTGCGGTGTGGCGGATGATGACCGGAATCACCACGTTGCCTTCGTCGTTATAGCGTTGCAGGGCGCGTTCCATTTCCTTGGTGAAACAGTAGTCGGAATTGATGAAATCCGGGCTGATCAGTAGTAGGACAATATCGGCGGTGTTGAGTTGTTGGAAGATTTGTTCGTCTACCGGCTCGCCTGCAAACAGGGAGCGGTCGCTCCAGTAGTTCAGTGGCAGGTTGCGGCTGATGGCTTTCAGATGTTTTTCCAACCGGGTTTTATGGGTTTCATCGGAGTGCGAAAAGGAGATAAACAGTTTGATGGTTTTATCGGCTGATTTGGTTTTGTCCAGCCTGGATTTGTGTTCTTTTTCCTCATCCTTGAATTCGGGTAGCAGGCTGCGCTCCTCGCCTGTTTTGCGGAGGTATTCCTGATAACGGCGATGCGGGCTGGTTTGGCTGACCAGTTCGCGCAATGCATATACCAGGTGGTCAAGCTGACTGCCGCGCAACTGGAAGCGTAAACGCCCCTGGGTGGATTGTTGTCTGTCGGCGTATTCGCATTCCAGCAGCAGTTGAGCTTCGTCCGTGTCGCAGAAAATGCCAGTGCGCCACGGTTCGCCTTCGTAGGTTTCACCGATACGCAGGATGACCCGTTCAATGATACTGCGGTGCAGAAACGGGTATTCGATGTCCAATTGCCAGTCATCCGGGCGGGCAGCTCCCCATGCGGTTTTGGCTTTGCTGGTCAGGGGCAACAGGGCAGGAATGATGAATTCGCGTTCAGCAAACGGTTTATTGTCATGCTGCTTTGGTTCGTAGCAAATGCCGCAGTTGCGCATGAAATCGATGTATATTTCCCTGTCTGTCTCACCCTCATTCGGCCAGATTATTTTTGCATGTCTGCCTTTCAACCGGCCTTTCAGGTCATCTTCGATAAAACGGCGTTCGCCTTGAGGATCAAACACCCGGTAAACCGCGTTAATTGCCCAGTTCTGGTCGAGGATGATCTGATCCTGAAATGCGCCTTTGCGGTAGAACAATGCGCCGGTTTTATGTAGATAGCCAACGAACCATTCGGGGTGATCAATCCCAGCTTTGATGCAAAGCTGTTTGAAGTGGGCAAAGGGGATGGTTTTCTGGTCGTGCAGTTGTTTCAGGGCGTCTTGTACCTGTAACCATGAGGTAGGCAATTCCAGACAAACCCGGTATCTGAGTTCTTCAAGCACTGCCTCGATTACGCCACGTAAGGCAGGCATGCCCCGGTATTGCATGGCGGAGACTTTCACTGCCTGGCGGATTTGCGCAACACCCGGCATGTCGGCCTTCAGACCGGGTGGCGTGGCTGCTTGGGTATCAGCGCGGTCAATCTGATTCTTGACCACAATCACCGGGCTGTTTTTGCCAAGGTCATGAATCGACTCCAGCCAGTAACTGACTGGGTGAGGGATTTCATGCTGTTCTTTTTCCTCGGCATCCTCCGCCCATAACAGCAGATATAGGCAATCGTCCGACAGGAACAGGCGGTGGGTGGCGTGATAAATTTCCTGCCCGCCAAAATCCCAGACCTGCAAGGTGACAGGTTCATCTTCACCTTCCAGTGCTTGCTGGATTTCCTTGATGACAATCCCGTGGGTAGATTTGAATGGCTCGCTGGGGGCGCGTTTATGCTCCAGCGCATAAGCCAGCGTGGTTTTGCCAACCCGTCCGTTGCCAACAAACTGAACCTTGAGTTGCCGTTGTCTTGCTGAGCCGTTAGCCAGGTCCTGCCAGTAATTTTTGAGGTTTTCCTGACAGGTTTCGTATTCATCGCTACCTAATAAACCTGAAGGAATTCCACATACCGGGTTGCCGTACAGATAAAGCGTTTCCAGTTGTTCAGATAGAACCCAGTTTTGAATTGGCAGCAAGTCGCTGATCTGGTTATAGCGACAGTCAAGCGATTGCAAGGCAGGCAATCCGCTGAGAGGTGACAGGTCGCTGATCTGGTTATAGCTACAGTCAAGCGATTGCAAGCTCGGCAACTCGCGCAGCGGCGACAGGTCGCTGATCTTGTTGAGTG
>JBBIHI010000229.1:0-4154 GCA_037447095.1 Thiotrichaceae bacterium | reverse complement strand
CAAACGAGATACCCGCATGACTGACCGTTACGCCGTATTCGGCAACCCGATTGCCCACAGCAAATCCCCGCGCATCCATAGCCTGTTCGCTGCCCAGACCGGGCAGGAGCTGGAATACGCCGCGCTGTTGTCCGAGGCGGAAGAGTTTGCGCAGGATGTGATGATGTTCCTGGTGGCCGGGGGGCGCGGTTGTAATATTACCGTGCCGTTCAAGCAGGAAGCCTGGGAACTGGCCGACGAGTTGTCGGATTACGCCGCCCGTGCCAAAGCGGTGAATACGCTGGCGTTCCGCGAAGATGGCACGATGTATGGCGCAAATACCGACGGCATTGGTATCGTGCGTGACTTGCAGCAAAACCACGGCATTGCCTTGCGGGACAAACGCATCCTGCTGCTGGGTGCGGGCGGTGCGGTGCGCGGCGTGTTGCAACCTTTGCTGGAAGCGCAACTTGCCAGCCTGTTCATTGCCAACCGTACTGCCAGCAAGGCGGTGGAACTGGCCGCCGATTTTGCCGAACTTGGGCAGGTTTCCGGCGGTGGTTTTGCCGATATTAACGGCCAGTTTGATCTCATTATCAATGGCACGGCAGCCAGCTTGCAGGGTGATTTGCCACCCCTTCCGGTTGGCTGTCTGGCGGAAAACGGCTGTACCTACGACATGATGTACGGTGCAAAGCCGACCGCCTTTGTGCAGTGGGGCAGGGCACAAAATGCGGCGCAAGCGCTGGATGGTCTGGGAATGCTGGTCGAACAGGCGGCGGAAGCGTTTTTCATTTGGCGCGGGGTACGCCCGGATACCGCGCCCGTGCTGTCGCAATTACGCGCTGAGCTGGCTGCTGCGTAAGCCTGCCTAATTCCCGAGTAAAAACCTTTGGAATTACGCCGCAAATATCCATGGCGGTCTGGTTCCGTAATAATTGGGCTACGACTACCCGTACAAGGAGTAACCCAATGACAACAAAACTGGCGTATCTGGTTGAACGCAGCGAATGCTCCCTGGAAGCCATGCGTGTCCGTGATGCCCTGTTGGCACAGGGGCTGGAGACGCCGATGCAGGATAACGGTCTGTCACCCCAGCAAAAATACGAGCGCATCCGCCATCTGATGACCGATGTGGTAACGACGCTCGGGCTGGATCTGGCGGACGACAGTCTGGCAGAAACCCCGCACCGCATTGCCAAGATGTACGTGCATGAAATCTTTTCCGGGCTGGACTACCAGCATTTCCCGAAAATTTCCCTGATTGACAACAAGATGGGTACGGATGAAATGGTCAAGGTCAGCGAGATCAGTTTGACCAGTACCTGCGAGCATCATTTCGTCACCATTGATGGCAAGGCAAATGTTGCCTATATCCCCGGCAAGAAAATCATTGGCTTGTCGAAAATCAACCGCATTGTCCGTTTCTTTGCCCAGCGTCCGCAGGTACAGGAACGCCTTACCCGGCAAATTCTGGTGGCCTTGCAAACCCTGCTGGAAACCGAAGATGTCGCGGTCAGCATCAACGCTACCCACTATTGCGTGAAGTCACGCGGGGTGATGGATAGCGATTCGCAAACCCGTACCCAGGCGTTGGGCGGGCGGTTCCGCAGCGATTCGGCAATACGGGCGGAGTTTATGCGGTAGCGAGGGTTCCCTATTTCTGGATCGGCGACATTGTGTGGTTCCAAAGTGTGGACTACACTGGTTGAAATATTTCAGGATGGATGCTTATGTACGCTACCAATGTGCGCGAACTCAAGAAAAACCCTTCTCTGGCCTTACGCCATGCGCGGGAAGCACCCGTGTTGGTGTTAAAAGGTGATCAGCCTGATTCATTGCTGGTGCATCTGGATGAAACCCTCAAAGGTACAGAGGCGGGTTTGCGTCCGGCACTCGCTGCCAGCCTCTACCGTGAGGGCGTCATGTCATTGGGTAAAGCAACCAGGCTCAGTGGGTTGCCAATGACGGATTTTATCCGACACCTGGGGCATCTGGGTATCGAGATTGCCGGTGTTGACGAAACCACGCCACACGAAGCCAAAGACCTGTCTGCATGGCTGTCATAATCAGTGATACGGGGCCGCTGCTGGCGTTGGCGGGTGTCGGACAATTGAGGCTTTTACAGGCATTATTCGGGAATATTTTGATCCCGGCGGCGGTTTGGGAAGAGTCACAGGCAAAAGTGGATGCTGCTGCACAGTGCATTGCTGATGCTGCCGGGCAGGGGTGGGTTCAGGTGAAAGCCTCGCCCAAACCGGAGGGTTTTCCCGTCAGCTTGGGTGAAGGTGAGCAGGAAACCATGCAACTGGCGGCAGGATACCCTGATGCACTGTTGATTCTGGATGACCGGTTGGTTCGACGTGAGGCTTTGCATCGTCAATTGGTGTTTGTCGGAACGGCCAAAGTTCTGTGGCTGGCACAGCAGCGCGGCTTGATTGCAGATGCAGCCCATGTATTGGCCGCAATGGCCGCCAATGGTTATTACCTCTCCCCACAACTGCTCGAACAAGCGGGGACATAGAGGCTTTAGGCAGGAGTCTGACCGTAAAACTTAAGGGTTTTGGCAATTCTTTGGCAGTCTGGTTACATTCAATGAAATACCGACTAAATAACTCGGATTTAACCACGCAAAGGAGGTTCATCATGCCAAAACGTTGGTTACAAGTTAAAGGAGACCCATCCGTGCGGGCTTTCCTGTTTCAGCAGGAAAGGCAGGTCAGCTTGTTTGATGAGCATCTTGACCAGTTGCATAGGCTGATACACGCGCTCCTGACCCGCAAGGGCGTATTCCACGCCAAGCTGCACTACTCCTCTTCACAGCTCACCTGCTGGTTTTACGATGACCCTTACAACTACAAGATTTACGTGAAGGAAGAGGTGTTATACTCGGATTTCATCGACAGTTTCCCGACGATCTCCTATGAAGGCCGTCAGCCGCTGATCGACCGTCACCGGATTGATCCGATTCTGGATGAATTCAAGCGCCTGCGCTTGTCAGACGAGCAGATTTACCTGCGCAGTGCTTCACTCAACCGGATTAACGGCATGATCGGCATGAATTTTTCCTGTGACGGCAGCCATTATATTGAGCACGAGGAATTTTTCCGGCGTCTGAAAGAGTTTGGGGCGAATACTGAGCAGGCGTAGCCTCGCTGCCTGGCGGGCTACAGCCACTTGCGCCGCCTGAATGCAATCAGCATGACGGCGGCAATCGTGATCATGATGACCCATACCCCCAGATAGCCGTATTTCCAGTCCAGCTCCGGCATGTCCTTGAAATTCATGCCATACACGCCAACGATGAAGGTCAGGGGGATGAACAGGGTGGCAATCACGGTCAGCACACGCATGATTTCGTTCATGCGGTTGCTGAGGCTGGAAAGGTAGATGTCGAGCATCCCGCTGAGCATTTCGCGGTAAGTTTCAATCAGGTCGATGACCTGCACAGCATGGTCGTAACAGTCGCTGAAATACGGACGCATGGCTGAGTCGACCAGTTCCGCATCGTGCTGGATCATGCGGCTGATAACCTCGCGTTGTGGCCACAGGGCGCGGCGCAGCAGTAACAGGTCACGCTTGAGTTGGTGCAGGGTGGTGAGGATGGATTTGTCCGGTTTTTCCAGCACCTGGTCTTCGAGGTCTTCGATCTGTTCGCCGAGGTCTTCCAGTAACGGGAAAGCCGAGTCGATGACCACATCCACCAGTGCATACAGCAAATAGCTGACCCCACGGGTACGGATGCGCCCGAAACCTTGCCGCAATCGCTGGCGCACCGGCTCGAATACAGCACCGCTGCCACTGCAAAAACTGAGCAAGTGACCATCGCCGACGAACAGGCTGACCTGTTCCAGCACAATTTCATCATTAACCAGATGCGGCAGGCTGAGGATCAGGAAGGCGTGTTTTTCGTGGAAGTCGATCTTGGGGCGCTGCCCGCTGTTGAGTACGTCTTCCAGCGCCAGCGGGTGCAGGCCGAAGGTTTCGCCCAGTTCGCGGATGGCGGTGGGGTCATTGACACCGGTCACGTCCAGCCAGTCGGCGAGGTCGTTTTGCAGCGCGGCTTTACACTGTTCCGGCGTGGGGGAAAGGGTTTCCATGCACTGTTCGCTGGAATATTCCAGCAGGCAGATGCGGGTAGCGCCGCCATCGCCGTGGCGGGAAAGGGTGCCGGG
>JBBIHI010000228.1:0-4173 GCA_037447095.1 Thiotrichaceae bacterium | reverse complement strand
CACTGGTGTTGCAAGCACGTTCCACTCATGCCGCCAGCAGCGTCCCCAGCAGCCACAACCACATCAGCAGCAACACCCCGAAACCCAGCAGGAAAACATTCCGGCGCAACCGCAACTGATTGCTGCCCAGATGGATGTAGGCGTGCCCCGCCCGCACCGCGACATACGCCCACGCCAGCACCACCAGCGGCAGGCTGGCCGCCTGCGTGATGTAGGCAAACACCACCACCACGTAAAACAGCACCGGCAATTCAAACAGGTTGTCGTAATGCTGGGTTGCCTGCACCAGATAATCCGGCAAACGTGCGCCGTGGTTGAGTTTGAAATAGGCAGGAGTCAAGCCGTCGCGCACGGCCCTGATCCGGCAGCGCAACAGCCAGAGGCCAACACCGAAAGTGAGGAACGCCAACACGAAAGCGGGGTACAGGATAGCTACGGCACGCATAAACAAATCTCCTTGGGTTTTTCTGCCGATGCTAATAGGATATAGAATATGTTCAATAACATATTTTGAATGCCATGCCCTATCCCCCCACGCGCAAGCCGCAAAGCCGCGAGAAAATCCTGCAAAGTGCCGCCAAGCTGTTTACCCGGCAAGGTTTCGGGCAGGTTTCAATTGACCAGATCATGGCGGATGCCGGATTGACGCGCGGGGCGTTCTACAGCCATTTTGCCGACAAGGGCAGCTTGTATGCCGAAGCAATGGTGTATGCCGCCCGCCACCGTTTTGCCTATTACACCGCCAGCGCAAACACTGACGATTTATTGGCATATTTGCTGAACACCTACCTCAGTCAGGCGCATGTTACCGAAGATGCCTTGCCGTGCCCGCTGGCGTTTCTGGCCAATGACGTCAGCCAGCGTGATCCGCAGGTGCGCAATACTTACACCCGCATTTACAAGGGTCTGGTCAAGCGTTTGCCGACCTTGAGTAGACATGATCCCGAACGGAATGCCTGTCTGGCAGTATCGGCACTGATGATTGGCGGGGTGGCAGTGGCGCGTGCACTGGATGATCCTGCCATGGTCGGGGAATTGCTGGCGGCGTGCCGTGAGGCGAGTTTCCAGATACTGGGGGAACCGGGTTAATTGCCTGTTAATGGCAAACTCACCTCAAACACCGTCCCACCCCCATTGCGTGATTTGCATACTACGCTGCCGCCATGCCGGGTAGCAATCTGCCGCACCAGACTCAGACCCAGCCCCCAGCCGCCTTGTGCTTCGCCATGCCCACTGGGTCGGTAGAATGGTTCAAATACGCGGCTTTGCGCTGCGGGGGGATACCCGCCCCACGATCCAGTACTTGCAGGATGACGCTGCGGGCATCGGTGCTGAACAGGTGGGAAGTGACCTCACCACCACCGTGGCGGCGGGCATTTTCCAACAGGTTACGAATCAGGCGGCGCAGTAAGCGTTCGTCGCCCATGACATGCACCGGCTGGGCTTCACAATCGGCAGTGGTGCGGGCGCATTCCTCAGCCAACAGGGCAGCAAGATCGACCGTGTGGCGTTCGAGCGGGGTTTCCAGCGTATCCAGACGGCTGGCAAGCAGGATTTCTTCCACCAGTTGGTTGAGTTCATGCATGTCCTGCTGCATGGCGGCAACCGCCGGGGTGCTTTCCAGATGTTGCTGTTCGGCCAGCATTGCCAGGCTCATGTGCAGTCGTGCCAGTGGTGAACGCAGCTCGTGCGAAGCATTGGCCAGCAGTTGGCGATGTCCGGCCAGCAATGCCTGGATGCGTTCCGCCGATTGGTTGAAACTGCTGGCGAGGATAGCAACTTCATCGCAGCCTTTGACCGGTAAACGGGTGTCGAGTTTGCCCTCGCCGAGGGCTTGCACGCTTTGGCGCAATTGTTCCAGCCGGTAAGTGAGGCGCCGCGCAATCGGGTACGCGCCCAGCGACACCACTAAGGCGGTCAGCATCAGTAGCGGAATGATCGGGATGTGGGTAACACCTTGCGCCCGCAAGTGCAGCAACAGGCCGGACAGCAGCGATACCAGCGCCACACTGCTGACCACCACCACGTAGATTTGCAGGAACAAACGCTTGCGCAGGCGATGGAACAGGCGCGGCTCTTCCAGCCCTTCAACGTGCTTGAGGTAGTGCTGGTGCAGGTGTTCGCGGAACGGATGGCGGCAGGAACGGTGTTTCATAGCACGTCGTCACCGTCTTGGGCGCGGGCAAACACATACCCCGCCCCGCGCAGGGTGAGGATGCGGCGTGGCTGTTTGGGGTTGTCTTCGATGGCAGCCCGCAGGCGCGAAATGTGCACGTCGATGGAACGGTCGAAAGCTTCCAGGGTTTCGCCTTTCACCATGTCCAGCAATTGTTCGCGGCTCAGTACCCGTCCGGCACGTTCCGCCATCGCTACCAGCAGGTCGAACTGGTAGCTGGTCACATCACGCATCTGACCGTCAACACGCAGTTCGTGGGCTTCGCGGTCGATTTCCAGTCGCCCAAACCGCAGGGTAGGCAAGTACGTGGCATCGTGTGTCCCACGGCGCAGGATCGCCTTGATGCGTGCGCGTAATTCGCGTGGCTCGAAGGGTTTCGGCAGGTAATCATCCGCACCCATTTCCAGGCCGATAATACGATCGGTGGCATCGCCGCGTGCGGTCAGCATCAGGATGGGGGTGGCGGCGGTCGCGCCATTGCGCAGGGTGCGGCACAAATCCAGCCCGTCGGCATCCGGCAGCATCAAGTCCAGAATGATCAGTGCCCAATGCCCGTGAGTGGCCAGTTGCAAACCTGCCTTGCCGGTATGGGCGCAACCCACGGCATAGCCCGCCTCGCCCAGGTATTGCACCAGCATCTGGCTGAGGCGTACATCATCATCAATCAACAGCAATGGTTCGGACATGAATCCTCCTGACAACAGCAAACGCCACCCGTGGTGGGTGACGTTGCCATGATTATCGCGTAAAGCAGCCTGACTGGCTGGAAAAGATGGCTCAGTGCAGTAGTTCAACCGCTTTGGCGCGTTGTTCAGGAGTGGCGGCAATACCATCCAGCACGGTGCTCAACGGTATTTGCTGCTCTGCGCCATTGACGGACTGGGTAACAGCCGGTTGCCCGGCGTTCCCCATCTGCCAGTGTTCATGGTGATGGCTGCAACCTCGCCCGGCGAAGAACGCCAGCAGTGCTACAAGAAAAATACCAACAACAGCTTTTTTCCTGCGGCAATGTCCATGCCAACCTTGACGGTTTGCAAAGGGGGAACATTTGCTCCAACGGCATCCGCAGGTATTGTTGCCTGCTGGTGTGTTTGCTTCTGGCGCAGGGTTGGTATCTGTGGTTTGGTTTACGTCTGTCATAATGAATGCTCCATAATCGGTTGGTGTTGCGTTTCACCCGTTCGTTACCGGGTATGGAGCCATCATGCGCAATGGGCATTGCTGGAATTTGGCGGGAATGTAAAGTTTTGTGAAGTTGGCAAAGGCGCTGCATCGGCACTGATGATTAGCGGGGTGGCAGTGGCGCGTGCACTGGATGACCCTGCCATGGTCGGGGAATTACTGGAGGCGTGCCGCGAGGCGAGTTTCCGGTTACTGGGGGAAAGCGGACTGAATGCTGCCGATCTGTACTGGTGGTTTATTCCCGAACTGCATCTGTATCGTTCCACCCGGCATCCGTATACTGCCTGTTCGTGAAACCAGACAAGGGAATTGCCATGATCGCCGAGACTTTCAGCTTGCCAGATTATTGCCAACGCATCGGATTCAGCGGCGCATTGCACCCGGATTTCGCCACGCTCAAAGCGCTGATGCAACACCAGTTGCGCAGCGTACCGTTTGAAAATCTGGACGTATTGGCAGGCAAACCGATTTCCCTCAACCCGGATGACATCGTGGCGAAAATCATTGGCCGTGAGCGCGGCGGCTATTGCTATGAAATCAATGGCTTGTTCGCCATGGCGCTGACAGCGTTGGGGGTGGAATGGCAATTCGTCGCCGCCCGCCCGATGTTTTACCCGGTCAAACGCCCGCGCACCCATGCCGCGCTGGTGGTGAAACTGGATGGAACTGAGTGGTTGTGCGACCTGGGTTTCGGCAGCTACGGCATCCGCGAACCGTTGCGGCTGGATGTGCTGGACACACCCGTCATGCAGGATGCCGACACCTTCATGCTGAGCCGGGAAAACGGTGATTTTGTCCTCAAGGCACTGGTGGAC
>JBBIHI010000227.1:0-4184 GCA_037447095.1 Thiotrichaceae bacterium | reverse complement strand
AAACGATCCCGCTTAAAGGGAATGGCTACCTGCTCGAAAATTCTCCCGGCTTTTTAAGTCGGGAGTGGATTGAAACATCCTCCCCTCGCGGGTGATTTTGCGCAGCATGGATTCTCCCGGCTTTTTAAGTCGGGAGTGGATTGAAACATGGGGCTGTTAAGTGGGACGGGTGCTCGAATTGGATTTTTAAGTCGGGAGTGGATTGAAACGACGACGGATCGCCACTTAATGCACGACTCCGACCAGTTTTCCCGGCTTTTTAGTTGGAAGTGAATCCTCCAGAAAACAGGATGTGTGCAAAAAGTCCCGGAACGCCGCAACTTTTTAAGTCGGGAACTGCTTGGAATGTGTAATATCGCTGAAGATTCCGCATGAGCTGTTGCCATCAGTATTTCCCCTCATCTGTCGGGGTGAACTGCCACAGCTCCACGTTGTCATACCGGGACACTGCCATTTTTGAGAGAGATGCATGAAACAACTGCTTTTTTACATGATTCTGGGCCTATTGCTAAGCGCCTGTGCGCCCGCCGCAAACGTCAGGGTTGACGACCAGCAACTGGGCACGATCCAGGTGGGGCAAACAACAGAACAGGAAGTTGTCCAGCGCTTGGGCAATCCAACATCTGTTACCGTAACGCCAGAGCGTAGGGTGCTGGTCTATGCCCACACCGTTAGAGGTAATGTTGAGAAGCAGATGGTAACGGCAGGTGCAGCCGTTGTCGGTGGCTTTATGGCAGGGCCGGTTGGTTCACTGGCGGGTGGTTTGCTTGGTGGAAGTGCCATGCCGAACAATCAGTTGCGGGATGAGCTGAGCATTGACATTGACCCTGTTACCGGCACGGTAATGAACATCCAGCGCCAGTACACCACGGACTATCAGTAGCTGTCAGCCTTCAGGAGCCGGAGGGGGTGGAAACACTGTTTCCCACCCATTCCGCATACGGCGCATACGCCTCTTCCACCGCAATCGCGTAAATAGCAGGCAACTCGTAACTCTGTAATTCACGGATAGCTTTTTCCACCATCGTGTAAAGGGACGCAGTGGTTTTTGCCATGATGCGGAATTCGAGGTCATTTTGTACAGCACCATTCCAGCGGTAAACACTTTCGATGGCGTTGATTTGCACGCAGGCAGCAAGCTGGCGTTCCACCAGCGTTTGGGCAATTTTCCGGGCTTCTTCGGCATTGCCAACAGTGGTGTAAACGGCGAATAGTTCCCCATCCATGCAACATCATCCTTGCGGAGATTGGAGTGACCAGCAGGGGAAGGGTGTAATCCCTTCCCCTATTGTCAGGTTGTTAGAAGATGCAGGTATGCGGTAGCGGTGAAATGGCAGCTTTGACTGTCCCGACGTTCAGGCTGGCGGATTGGTAATCCGAGTTGGGAATACTGATGAACGCCTGTTTCTGGCTATTGGCCGGTACGGTGACAGGCGAACCTTTAACAGTAACGAACGCACCAGGTTTGGTTGTTTTGCATTTGGTCGGGATGCATAAAGACCCGGCAGGTTGGCCGCTGCAATCCGCAGGGTAATATTCAATGCACTGATCCAGTTCCTGACCCTTGAACACAGGCGTGTAGGTTTGTGCTATTCCATTCTTATTCACGAGCATCCCCGTGACACTGGAGGATGATGGGTTGCCACATGAATACTTGGTATCCTTGATCGCAGGTGCCAGAAGCAGGGGGGGTATATGGGTGGAAGGAACTGTAACATTGGTGTTGGCTGGTATACGGATCGTGTTATTGGCAGCAGCAGTGCTTACACCCATGATGGCAACCAGCAGGGCGATATAACGTAATTTCATGGTGATACTCCTTAATGACGCAAGTCTGTCATTATCGACAACGTTGATAGGGGGACTTTTGTTTACCGTTGCACAGCATAAGCATACGCTTTTTTCAGGATTCTGGAATAGCCGGATTACATGGCCTTTTGGCGTGATTTATTTGGTCATGGCAGCCCTTCCTGTTAAACTCCCGGCTAATTCAGACAATGCAATATAACAATGAAAAAAACCTTCACCATTCATCAAATTACCCGCAGTAACGTATCACCGGAACGCGGCTCCATGAGCTGGCTGGTGAGCGACGAAGACGGGCGCGAACGTAAAGTCAGCAGCATTACCTCGCTTGACAAGTCGGGAGCCATTGTGGCCGCCAAAGCGATTTTCAGCCGTGAAATCCCGCTGGTGGAAGCCTTGTGGCTGCGTAACGAGGGGGAAACCTTTGATGTTGATTTTACCACTTTCAACGAAACTCATGGTTATGTGTACCGTGAAGTGTATAACGACATGTGTGGTCATGAGCGTCTGGCTGGTCTGGGCAAACAGGTGGGCTGGATATTTGCAGTATTGGCAATTGCCGGGGTGGTCTGGCTTGGCTGGTCATTATATGACAGCATGGACGCCCTGAAACACCAGCCGCCAATACACGCCCATGAGTTACCTTGACCGAATCCGAACCTGCAACAGTTTTGATGCGACCCATTACCGTGCCTTGCACATTGCGGGTGATGTTTACGGGCAGGTTCAGCCTGCCTTCGCCGAGTGTCTGGCTGACTGGGGTGAAGTGTTTGAAGTGACGGATGCCACGGTGACGCTGAACCCCGCTTTCACCGATTATGCCAGCCGCAGTGAAGTTGTCGCACCGCTGTTCCGGCGCTTGCACGAAGAGGGCATTATCGACACCTGGGTAAACGAGGCTTACCCGATCACCCATGCGTTTGACCGGCCTGCACTGATGGAAGTGGAACGCGCCGCGACCTCTTTCCTTGGCGTAAAAACCTTCGGCATCCACGTCAACGGGCTGGTGCGCAAGGCGGATGGCATCCACGTCTGGGTCGGCACTCGTTCCCTCGACAAACCGTTCTGGCCGGGGATGCGTGACCAGATGGTGGCAGGCGGGCAGCCGGTCGGTCTGGGCTTGCTGGACAACGTGGTCAAGGAATCGCAGGAGGAAGCCAACATCCCCGCTGCCCTTGCCCAACAGGCTCAAGCGGTCGGTACGGTGAGTTACCGGCAGGAGGGCAAACGCGGGCTGGACAATTCCACCATTTACATCTATGACTTGTGGCTGCCGGAAACGTTTATACCGGAAAATACCGATGGTGAAGTCATTGGTTTCGAGTTGTTGCCCCTGGCGCAAGTGGCGCACATGACCGAACACACCGCAGACTTCAAGGATAATTGCAATCTGGTCAATATTGACCTGTTATTGCGCATGGGGCTGATTACGCCGCAGCACCCGGAATACAGTGCGATCCGCACTGCCCTGTATGGAACAGACAAAAAGGACAACACATGAAACAAGGGCAACCGCAAACCATTTACCTCCAGGATTACCTCGCGCCAGCCTACAGCGTCGACGCGCTGTCACTGGTGTTTGAACTCGGTGAGGACGTTACCAAAGTCACCAGCGTTGCCAACTACCGGCGCAATGCGGGCGCGGCGGCAGATGCCCCGTTGGAACTGTACGGCGAACAGCTTGAGTTGCAGATGGTGCGTCTGGATGGCGTGATCTTGCAGGAAGGCGATTACCACCTCAGCGATACCGGCATGAGCATCCCCAAAGTCGGGGAAATGTGTACGCTGGAAATCGTTACCCACATTTACCCGCAGAACAATACTGCGCTGGAAGGCTTGTACAAATCCAGCGGCAATTTCTGCACGCAATGCGAGGCGCAGGGCTTCCGCAAAATCACCTATTACCCTGACCGCCCGGACGTGATGACCGTATTCACCACCCAGATTCTGGCGGACAAGGCAAAATACCCGGTGCTGCTGTCCAACGGCAACCTCACCGGCAGTGGTGAGTTGCCGGATGGTCGGCATTGGGCACGCTGGGAAGACCCGTTCCGCAAGCCTGCCTATTTGTTCGCACTGGTGGCGGGCAATTTGCAACATGTGGAAGACACCTACACCACACTTTCCGGGCGCGATGTCGTGCTGCACATCTACACCGAAGCGCACAATATCGACAAATGCAGCCACGCGATGGCTTCGTTGAAGCGGGCGATGCAGTGGGATGAACAGCGCTTCGGCCTGGAATACGACCTCGACATTTACATGATCGTGGCAGTCGACGACTTCAACATGGGCGCGATGGAAAACAAGGGACTGAACGTTTTCAATTCCAAGCTGGTGTTTGCCAGCCCGGAAACCGCGACCGATGGCGATTACAT
>JBBIHI010000226.1:0-4186 GCA_037447095.1 Thiotrichaceae bacterium | reverse complement strand
GCAGAAACATTATGCAAACCTTTACTGTCATTTTCCTCGTTTTCCTGTTCGCCTCGGTACTGGTGCAGTTATACCTGTCGCTGCGTCAGAAACAGCATGTCGCGGCGAATCGCGGGGCGGTTCCGGGCGCTTTTGCCGACAAGGTGACGCTGGAGGAGCACCAGAAGGCGGCGGATTATACGCTGGCCAAAGGCTCACTGGGGCGTGTCGATGTGCTGGTGAATCTTGTCATCCTGCTGTTCTGGACGCTGGGCGGGGGGCTGGCGTGGCTGGATGGGCTGTGGCGTCATGCAGGCTGGAGTAGCTTATATACCGGTACGGCGGTGATGGTGAGCACCTTGCTGATCGGCACGGTGCTGGATTTGCCGATGTCGCTGTACCGCACGTTTGTGCTGGAGGAACGCTTTGGTTTCAACAAGACGACGCTGTTGGTCTTTGTCAGCGACCTGTTGAAAGGTGCTGCACTGATGTTGTTGCTGGGTGTGCCACTGGCCATGCTGATCCTGTGGCTGATGGATTCGGCAGGCAAGCTGTGGTGGGTGTACGCCTGGGCTACCCTGACCGGCTTTTCCATGCTGATGACCTGGGCATACCCGCGTTTCATTGCCCCGTTGTTCAACAGGTTCAGCCCGCTGGAAGAGGGTGAAGTGGCGCAACGGCTGGCTGCCTTGCTCAAGCGCACTGGCTTTAACAGCAAGGGTGTGTTTGTAATGGATGGTTCGCGCCGCTCTGCACATGGCAATGCCTATTTCACCGGCTTTGGCAAAAACAAGCGCATCGTGTTTTTCGATACCCTGCTCAAGCACCTCACGCCTGCGCAGGTGGAAGCCGTGCTGGCTCATGAGCTGGGGCATTTCAAGCGCAGGCACATCCTCAAGGGCATGATCCTGTCCATGGGCATGAGTCTGGCGGGTTTTGCCCTGCTGGCGTGGCTGATGCAACAGCCCTGGTTCTATACGGCATTGGGTGTACCGCAAGCGTCCACGTATATGGCCTTGCTGCTGTTCCTGCTGGTCAGCCCGGTGTTCACCTTTTTCATCGGCCCGGTCATGGCGTGGTGGTCACGCAAGCATTCCGTTGAGGCGGATGCTTTTGCTGCGGAACAATCAAGCAGTGCGGAACTGATTGCTGCCCTGGTTGGTCTTTACAGGGAAAATGCCAGTACCTTGACGCCTGACCCGTTGTATTCGGCATTTTATGATTCGCATCCGCCCGCCGCGATACGGATTGCGCATTTACAACAACAACCCTGACAGAAGAGTAGTGAGATGAAACCTGTCCTCATCCTGTTGACCAGTTTCCTGCTGATGCAACCGGCATTGGCAAAAGACCCAGACCCCGCCAATGGTGGCCGATTGTTTAATGCTTCCGCATGTAACACGCCGGAACTGACCAGCCCCAGCCCGGCCATTGCCGACCTTGCCCAACTGGAAAAGGCTGTGCGTGATTGTGACGTGAACCACAATATCAACTGGTATGACGATGAAATCCACGATGTGGTGGCTTATCTGAACCAGACGTATTACAAGTTCGGCAGCAAGTGACAGATGGGCAACTGAGTGGCATAGGGCAGGTTATTACCCGCTTTGGTGCCGAGCTTCTGGTCGAAACGGGTTCCCGTAGCCTGTTGCGTTGTACGGCCCGCCGCAAGCTGGAGCATGTTGCCTGCGGTGATCAGGTGCAATGGGAGCGGCAGGCGCAAGGCAATGCTGCCGTTACCCGCATCCTGCCCCGTCGGAATGTGCTGGAGCGCCCGGATTTCCGGGGCAAACTGCGGCCTGTTGCGGCCAATATTGACTTGCTGATTGTGGTGGCGAGCTGGCAGCCAGCGCCAGTGTGGGAAATGCTTGACCGTTACCTGATTGCTGCCCGACGCTTGCAAACCGATGTGCTGCTGGTGATGAACAAGGCTGATTTGCGTGCCACTCATGCGACGCCTGAAGCAGAAGCCTGCCTGGAAGAATACCGGCAGATTGCTTATCCGGTATTGCACGTTTCCGCCGACCAGCAACAGGGCGTTGCGGCTATTCTGGAGGCTATCCAGGGGCGCACAGCCATTGTGGTGGGGCAATCGGGGGTGGGGAAGTCGTCTATCGCGGCGCAACTGTTGCCGCACGAAGCGATTCGGGTTGGCGATATTGCCGAGACGGGGGAAGGGCGGCATACCACGACGTCGGCCACACTTTACCGATTACCCTCTGGCGGTTCCTTGATTGATTCGCCGGGGGTCAGGGATTTTGGCCTGACGGGGCTGGATTTTGCGACCTTGCAGGCAGGTTTCCCCGAGTTTGCGCCGTATTTGGGGGAATGCCGGTTTAACAATTGCACCCATAACCACGAGCCGGGCTGTTCGATCAAGGCCGCCGTGCAGGAAGGCAAGCTTCCGGCACGGCGGTTTGCCCGTTATCTGGGGCTGTTGGGCAATTTGTAGCTACAGACGCAGGATGTCGGCGGAAGGTTCCAGGACGTATTTGAGGTCATACAGCACATGCGGTGTTTTGCCGAGTGACTGGATGTGCGCCATGCCCCAGTCGCGGAACTGCTGGTGGGCAACCGCAATGATGATGCCGTCGTAGTGCTTTTCCCGCAGCGTGGTAATGGGGGTCAGGTTGTATTCGTGCTGTGCTTCCGTGGCTGATACCCAGGGGTCGTAGACATCAGCGTCGATATTGTATTCGCACAATTCCTTGAGGATGTCGACCACGCGGGTATTGCGCAGGTCGGGGCAGTTTTCCTTGAACGTCAGGCCGAGCACCAGCACATTGGCGCCTTCCACCTGAATACGTTTCTTGACCATGGCCTTGACCAGTTGCGAGGCGACGTATGCCCCCATGTTGTCGTTGATTTTGCGCCCGGCGAGGATGATTTCCGGGTGATAGCCCATGGCTTGTGCCTTGTGGGTGAGGTAGTAAGGGTCAACACCGATGCAGTGCCCACCCACTAGGCCGGGGCGGAAGGGCAGGAAATTCCATTTGGTTCCGGCAGCTTGCAGCACCGCTTCGGTGTCGATGTTCATGCGGTTGAAAATGATCGCCAGTTCGTTGATCAGGGCGATATTGAGGTCGCGCTGGGTGTTTTCAATGACCTTGGCGGCCTCTGCGACCTTGATGCTGGCGGCTTTGTGGGTTCCGGCAGTGATGATGCTGCGGTACAGGGCATCGGCGTATTCCGCGACTTCCGGGGTGGAACCAGACGTGACTTTCCTGATACTGGTCAGGCGGTGGGTTTTGTCACCGGGGTTGATGCGTTCCGGGGAATATCCGGCGAAAAAGTCCACGTTGAAACGCAGCCCGGATTCGCGCTCAATGACCGGGATGCAGTCTTCCTCGGTTGCACCGGGGTAAACGGTGGATTCGTAAATCACGGTATCGCCGGGTTTGATGACCTTGCCGACGCTTTCACTGGCGCGGATCAACGGGGTCAGGTCAGGGCGTTTGTGGCTGTCAATCGGTGTCGGTACGGTGACGATGAATACATTGGCATCCCGCAAATCTTGCAGATGCGAGGTGTAATGTAAGTGGGTGGCGGTTTGTAGTTCTTCGGTGGTGACTTCCAGCGTGTGGTCTTTCCCGCCTTGAAGTTCGCGGATACGGTCGGCATTGATGTCGAAACCGATGGTGGGGTAACGCTTGCCAAATTCCACGGCAAGCGGCAGGCCGACGTAGCCGAGGCCAATGATGGCGATGGTGGTGTGGTGGAGTGGTTTCATTGTTGTTATGCCTCCATGGGTTTGTTCTTTTAAGGGGCTTGCGCTGTTTGTATGGGGTGTTGAAAAATCAGTTTTGATAGCGCAGCGGTAAACGGGATGGCGTCGCGGTAATCAAGGTGTGAACCGTCCGGCAAGTTATAGCGTGACAGTTCTGGATAATCCTTGAAGTGGATGGTTTCAGCGGAAGTCATGGCTGCCAGTTTGTCCCAATATTGTGTTCTTGGGTAACGTCCCTGGTCGATTTGCCAGATACCTTTGTCGGTGGGGAAACGCACAAATACGACCTGCCCCCCCCGTTGCTTGATGCGTTGGACGAGGCTTTCCAGATGTCTGGCATCGGCTGCAAACTCAGGCCACAGGGCAGGCTTGATATTATCCAGGGTATCGTTGCCCAGATTACGCTGCAAACGTGCCAGATACACTTCAGGTTGGGGGACTTTACTGTAATCCGCCTGACGGGAGCGGTCGGGCAAGGTA
>JBBIHI010000225.1:0-4199 GCA_037447095.1 Thiotrichaceae bacterium | reverse complement strand
TGAGGGACATCCATGTATGTAGGGGGCAGGGAGTAATTCTACGCCGCATTGCCGGAAAAGCCATAGCGATTCCCCATCGGCCAAATTGTCCGTCCGGAACATTTATGCCATAGTGCAGCCGATTATTTCTCAAGGAAAAGCCATGCTCATCCAGCCCAGTACCCAACCCGGCCCTTACGAACGCCATCTGCTGCGCAAGGTGGATAATCCGCTGTTCCCGGAGCAGATCACCCTGGATGATGACAGCCTGCTGCACGCACAGCGCAAGGATTATGAGCGTCAGAAAGCCTTTGAAGCCGGTTTCCAGAAACTGTTGGATGAGGTTTCCGCCCTGCAAGGCAGTGTCGACAGTGAAGTTATCCTGAAACTGAAAGACAGCCTCGACCAAACCTACGAGCTTGTTTCAACCCTGGGCGGAGATCAAGGCAAGGCCAAACAGGCCATCCAACGCCTGCTGGATTTCATCATGGCTGCGGTACGCCGTGGCGCAGGGGCTGATATGCAGGCGCAGCAGGAACTGAATCAGGAAGAGGCCGCCCGCGCCGCACATTTCCAGTTGCTGGGTTCCACGGTGGTTGCCGACATCCTTAACCCGGAACACGTCATCCCGGTTGATGATCTGGTTCCCACCCTGCTGTCCATCAGCAAGGATGAATTGCAACTGACCCTGCAACTGTTCGATGAAATGCAGTTGCTGGCCTTGCTGAATGAAGCCGCCGGACTGCTTGATAGGCTACAGGGGCAAGGTGTGGCCATTGTGCAGGCAGAGGAAAACCTTGCGTTTATGCAGGGTTATGCCGAGTTCCTGCGTGAAATGAAATAGGTTTTTCCTACACCCCCACGCCGATAAGCGCTACACTCTGCGGTTTTCAGGATTTCCTTTCGGAGAGCTTCAATGCAGGAAGATTTGCTTGCTTACATGCCCGCAGCGGATGCATTGCAGGGGCGTGTGATTCTGTTGACAGGCGCGGCGACCGGGCTGGGTCGTGCGGTTGCCAAGGCCTGTGCACAGTTTGGTGCAACCGTAGTCATCCTTGACAAGGAAATGCGCTTTGCCGAAGCGGTCTACGACGAAATCGTCAGCGCAGGGTATCCTGAACCAGCGATTTACCCGCTGGATATGCAGGGTGCAACTGCCAAGGATTACGAAGACCTTGCCAACAACCTCCGCGAACAATTGGGTGGGCTGGATGGCCTGGTGTTGAATGCGGCATGGTTGCCTGCATTTACCCCGCTGGCGCATTACGATACCGAAACCTGGTCGAAAATGATCATGGTCAACTTGCACGCCAACTTCCTGCTGACCCGTGCGTGCATACCGCTGCTGATGCAGGCGGCGGATGCCTCGATTGTGTTTGCCGACCATGCTTCCAACAAGGCGTATTACGGCGCGTTTGGGGTGGCAAAAGCGGGGATGAATGCCTTCTGCGACATTCTGGCAGCGGAACACGGCGACCCGAAGCAATTCATCCGAGTGAACAGTGTGGATACCGGGCCGATCCGCACCAGTATGCGTACCCTCAATTTCCCCGGCGAAAACCCGGAAACCGTTGCCCGCCCGGAAGCGCTGGTCGCCCCCTTCCTGTTCTATCTGGGCGCGGATGCAGGGCAACGTAGCGGCGAACATCTGGTGCTGCCGCGCCAACCCGCTGGTGCGCATTGGGCAGGGGAGACTGGCAACGCGGATGCAGCGTGATTCCATCTATGCCCTGCCACAGGACAAGGTAGGCGGCTTTACCTTCAGTGAAGCGGTGGCGGATGTTTTTCCTGACATGATCCGCCGCTCAGTGCCGGGCTATGAAACGGTGATTGGCCTGTTGGGGGTGATTGCCCGCCGTTACGTGCAGGCTGGCTCACGCATTTATGACCTCGGCTGTTCGCTGGGGGCGGCCACGCTGTCGATGGCCTCACAGATACGCGAAACGGATGTCAGTTTCGTCTGTGTCGACAACTCTGCTGCCATGACCAGCCGTTGCGGGCAAATCCTGCAACGCCATTTACCGGGCAGGGAATGCCAGGTCATTTGCGACGACATCCAGAAAGTAGCACTGGAAAATGCCTCGGTGGTGGTGCTGAATTTCACCCTGCAATTCCTTACCCCGGATGCACGGTTGGCAATGCTGCGCAATATCCACGCCGGATTGCGCCCCGGCGGGGTACTGATCCTGTCAGAAAAGTTGCATTTCGACGACCCAGTGGAACAGGCTGTACTGACCGACCTGCACCTCGAATTCAAACGCGCCAATGGCTACAGTGAGCTGGAGATCAGCCAGAAACGTTCCGCGCTGGAAAATGTCCTGATCCCCGAAATCCGTGGGCAGCACGTGGAGCGCCTGCGCCTTGCCGGATTTTCCCAGGTATTGCCGTGGTTCCAGGGCTTTAACTTTGCGGCGTTGCTGGCGGTGAAAGCTTAGGCTTGTGTGGCGCACGCAATAAAAGCACCATCGGCAATGCAGACAGCGTGACCCACATCATCAACCGGAAATCCTGCAAATAAGCCAGGGTTGCCGCTTGCTGGCTGACCTGCATGTTCAGGCTTGCCAGACCCTGAGTGGTTTTGAGGTTGAAGGCCCCGGCCTCTGCCGCCTGTTGCAAGGCAAAACTGAACGGGTTGATATAGGCCGCAAACGCAGCATGGTTGGCCTGGGTTTGCTGCGCCAGATACGTGATAACGACGGAAATGCCGGTACTGCTGCCGATATTGCGCATCAGGCTGAACAAGGCCGTACCTTCATTGCGGTAACGTGGTGCAAGGGTGGCAAAGGTAATGGTCGACAGCGGCACGAAAATAAACCCCAGACCCAAGCCTTGCATGATCCCTGTGCGGACAATTTCCCACCCGGATATGTCAAGGTTGAACAGGGTCATCTCCCACAGCGAAAAGCTGGTCATCCCCAGTCCGAAAAAGATCAGGTAACGCGGGTCAACCCGCCCCGACAGTTTCCCCACCGTCAGCATGGCAAACATCGTGCCGACCCCGCGCGGCGCCAGCAAGTAGCCAATATCAAGGATCGGATAGCCCATCAGGTTTTGCATGAATGGTGGCAGCAAGGCCATGGTGGCCAGCAGGATGATCCCGACCGTGAAAATAAACAACAGGCCGACACTGAAATTGCGATCCCTGAACAAACCCGGCTCAAGGAACGGATGTTTGGCGGTGAACATGTGCGCCACAAACAGGTAAAACGCCAGGGCTGCCAGCAGGGCTTCCAGTACCACCTCCGGGCTGGCAAACCAGTCCAGCGTCCCCCTCCGGTCAAGCATCATTTGTAAACCGCCAATGGCAAGGCTGAGCAGGGCGAAACCGAACAGGTCGAAACGCCGTTCACGGTTGATCGGGGTTTCCTGCACGAAGGCTGCCAGCCCGAACCATGCCAGCAAACCGAACGGGATATTGATGTAAAACACCCAGCGCCAGTTGTAATACTCGGTCAGCCAGCCGCCCAGTGACGGCCCCAGGATTGGCCCCACCATCACGCCAACACCCCACATGGCCATGGCAGAGCCGTGCCGCTCACGAGGATAGGTATCCAGCAATACCGCCTGCGATAGGGGAACGAGGCTTGCCCCGAATACCCCTTGCAGTAGTCGGAACAGCACAATCTGCGACAGGTTTTGTGCTGCGCCGCACAGCATGGAGGTCAGGGTAAATCCCACGACTGCCCACATGAAAACCCGTTTTCGCCCCAGCCGGTCGGTGAGAAAGCCCGTCAGGGGCATGAAAATCGCTGCCGCCACGATATACGATGTCAGTACCCAGGAAATCTGGTCTTGTGTCGCCCCCATCGTACCCTGCATGTGTGGCAGGGCCACATTGGCAATTGTGGTATCAAGTGCCTGCATGATGGTTGCCAGCATGACCGACAGGGTGATGAAACCCTGATGGTTATTGGCGGGGGCGGCGGTGTTGCCCATCAGAGTGTCATTCCCAGCAGATGGCGCTGATGCCCGGTATCAATGCTGACTTCGGTGCTTAAACCAGCCTGCAAACCGGGCATATCCTTGCCTGCGCCTACCAGTTTGATGCGTACCGGCACACGCTGGGCAATCTTGACCCAGTTGCCAGTGGCGTTTTGCGCCGGGATCACGGAAAACTCCGCGCCGGTGGCAGGACTCAGGCTTTCCACCTCACCGCTCCAGTGCTGGTCAGGGTAGGTATCAACCCGGATGCTGACGGCTTGCCCCGGGTGCACGTAAGT
>JBBIHI010000224.1:0-4214 GCA_037447095.1 Thiotrichaceae bacterium | reverse complement strand
TGGCTGGCGCACGGCCATCTGGAAGGCGATGACACCGACGCGCATATCGACACCCTCGCCCGCTTCGCCGACCCGCACACCATCATCTACATGAACTGTGACGATCCCACAGATTCGCATTACGCCGCACTGCAAGCGATGGAAGCCGAACTCAAGGCGCTGCAACAGGTTGACGGCTCGCCTTACCGCCTGTTCCCGATTCCGCTGCCTGCCGCAATCTACGACGGTGAACGCCGCCTGCCCGCCAGTTACGTCAATTTCCTGATCATCAACGGCGCGGTGCTGTTGCCGGTATATGCCGACGAACGCTGCGACCCGATCGCCATTGCGCAGATGCAGGCTGCCTTCCCGCAGCATGAAATCATCCCGATTGATTGCCGCGCCCTGATTGCGCAGAATGGCAGCCTCCACTGTGTCACCATGCAGATTCCACAGGAGGTCGTGACCGCATGAGCCGCAAACTGAAAGTCGCCGTCGTCCAGCACGGCAATTCCGACAATTACCAAGGCAATCTTGAAAAAAGCATCGCGGGCATCCGCCGCGCCGCCGCCCAAGGCGCGCAACTGGTGATATTGCAGGAACTGCATACCGGCCTGTATTTCTGTCAGGTGGAAGACACCGATTACTTCGATCTGGCCGAAACCATTCCCGGCCCCAGCACCGACACACTCGGCAAGCTGGCGGCAGAACTGGGTATCGTGATCGTCTGTTCATTGTTTGAAAAACGCGCTACCGGCCTGTATCACAACACCGCCGTGGTGCTGGATACTGACGGCAGCATCGCGGGTAAATACCGCAAGATGCACATCCCCGACGACCCCGGCTATTACGAAAAATTCTACTTCACCCCCGGCGACCTGGGCTTCACCCCGATCAAAACCAGTCTGGCCACACTGGGCGTACTGGTCTGCTGGGATCAATGGTATCCGGAAGCAGCGCGTCTGATGGCGCTGGCGGGCGCGGAACTGCTGCTTTACCCCACCGCGATCGGCTGGAATCCGCAGGACATGGAAAACGAACAGGCTCGCCAGCGTGATGCGTGGATCACCATCCAGCGCTCACACGCAGTCGCCAACAACATTCCGGTACTGAGCGCCAACCGTGTCGGCTTTGAAGGCGACCCAAGCGGACAAACCGCAGGCAGCCAGTTCTGGGGCAGCAGCATGATCGTCGGCTGGCAGGGGGAATTGCTGGCGCAGGCGGACACTTCCAGCGAAACAGAACTGGTAGTGGAACTGGATATGGACAGAACCGAGCAGGTACGCCGCTGGTGGCCATACCTGCGTGATCGGCGGATTGACGCCTACGCAGACATCACCCGTCGTTACCGCGACTGAGCGGAAAGGAACCACACACACGCTTGTCGGCAGAAAACCTCCTGCTGACAAAGAACAAGCCTTGATCAGCAGAAATTCAGCTATATTTTTTATACTACAGGCGCAAACCGGAAAGCGGCTTGCGACCAACAACAATAAAACGTAACCCAACTTCAGTTCAAAACATCGACAGGAACGATACGAACAGGAGAGAGACCATGCGTGATAATAATGGATTCGAGCTTGACCGGGATGAAGAGTTATTTGCCCTTGAAAAAGCCACCGCACCGACAGAAAACAAGAAAGTGAAACCCCATGTCATCCGCCGCAATGTGGAGGACTATCTGGAACGCAAGGCATTGGAACGCCGCCTCAAAGACGTTTTTGAGGACGATTAATGTTGCCTGACCCGGTACAAGCAAAGTAGGGACGCAACAACAGCGTCCCTACCCTGCTTCCGTAACGGAGCAGCTTTATGGCGTGGGAGCAGCCTCTTCAGGCAATTGCAAGGCAGCACGCAAATCAGCAAGATATGCCTGCTCGGCTTCATTGGATGTGTCAATGACTGCCGCCGAGATCAGGTAAATTTCGGTTGCGACAGCCTGATCACCCGCAGCGAGCGCTGCTATGTCTTTCGCACCCAGCGGCTGGGTCAGCGCTTCCAGGATCATGTCGTTGACATCACCAGCCAGACCCATATCTGCCAACTGTTTGCGGATGTTTTCCAGTTCCGCAGAGTCCACATGGCCGTCAGCCTTGGCTGCCGCAACCATGGCTTTCAGCAGGACATCTGTAGATGCTTTGGGGGATTGTTCCGGGGCGGCCAGTTGTCCAGCCGGTGCGTCATTCGCAGGCACTGCATTATCCGCATCCCACTGCTTATACATTTGATAAGCAAGACCGCCCAGCGCAGCCAGACTACCTACCTTGACTGCCGCACCTGTAACGCGCCTGCCAGCCTGTGTGCCCAGCAATACCGCCAGTACACCGGCGGCGGCTGCACCTGTTTTCATACCAGACAGCATTTGTTCACGTTGCTCGCCGGATTCAGGGATTCCCAGTTTCTGCTCGGCAAATTCCTGGCCTTTTTGCGCCATATCCTTACCCGATTGCAAAACCTGATCCATAAAGGATTTCATGTCCATCGTCATCTCCTTTGTTTTTACTCATTCACGACCGAAAGTATAGGCATACCGTCCAGTCAGGGAGCAGAATCCCCCATAACTTCACGGATGAATTCACGGGTAATTTTCCGCCCCTCACTGAGGCTGGCAGTATCCAGCCGGTTCAGCATGTGGATTAACGCCCCGATGTCTTGCGGGTAATGGCGCTCGATATACTTGATAACATGGGCGGGCAATTCAAAACCGCGCTGGTGGGCACGCCAGGCCATGGCCTGCATACACTGTTCCCGGTGCATGGCGTGTACCCGGTAATCCGGCCCCCACAGCAGGCGTGAACCAAAATCAGGCAGCACACACTGCATTTCCCGAGGATTGGTGCGTGCTGCCAGCAATAGTGGCTGTTCATTGGCGCGGCAAGTATTGATCAGCCCCATCAATGCCACTTCCCAGTCACGCTGACCGATAACACTGTCAAGCTCATCCACCGCAACCAGATGTTTGCTTTCCAGACCGGACAAAACCCGGAGACCGTATTGTTTGCAGGAAGCCAGCGGAATATAGGCAGCCTGCAAGCCCTGCTGATAATACTGTTCACAACACGCCTGCAACAGATGTGACTTGCCGGATTGGGTATCCCCCCACAGGAACATTTGCGGGAAATATTGCCCGAAACCACGTTTCAATATCCCCAGCAACTCGGCATTTTCCGGCGTTACAAAGAACGAGCTGAAACGATGCCCGTCATGCAGCCGGAGGCTCCACATCCGACACAGGCTTTTCCTCGGCAAGCACCTCACTTTCCAGATCAATGCCATAAATGTGGCTATGCTTGTAACTGTCATGCACATGGCGTAATAGCACTGCCAGGACGGCAGCCACGGGCAATGCCAGCAGGATGCCAAAGAAACCAAACAATTGCCCACCCGCCAGCACCGAAAAGATAACGGCAACCGGATGCAAACCAATCCGTTCCCCCACCAGTAAAGGTGTCAGCAGGGTTCCTTCGATCAATTGCGCAACCCCGAATACGCCAAACACCCAAACAAGCTGGAAAACGTCGTGGGTCTGGAACAGCACCGCAATACTGGCCACACTGATCCCCACCACCAGCCCCAGGTAAGGCACAAAACTCACCAGCCCGGCCACCAGCCCGATCAACAGGGCAAACTCCACCCCGACCAACGTCAAACCCAGTGCATAAATACTTGCCAGCGCCAACATGACCGACAACTGGCCGCGCAGGAATGCCCCCAGCACTTCGTCAGACTCACGCGCCAGTTTCGCCACCAGCGGCTCCACCGAACGTGGCAACAGATCGTCGATATAAGCCACCAACCGATCCCAGTCACGCAGCAAATAGAAGGTAATGATCGGGATCAGGGCAAAATCCGCAACCCACCCCAAAATAACAAAACCGGAGTGCGAAACCGTCTGGATGGCATTACGGATAAAACCACCCGTTTCCTGCCAGTGGGAAGTGACAACGGTCTTGAGCCGGTCAACCTCCAGCACACCCGGATCAACCCCCCAATTATCCCGTAAATAAGGCCCCAGCACATTGCTAACCCAGTCGATGAACGCCGGAACCTTACCCACAAACAGTTTGATCTGGGTTTCCAGCACTGGCACGAGGAACAGGAAAAACAGTAGCAGCATCAGACAGATCGTCAGAAACACCACGGCCACCGACAGGGTTCGTGACAATTTCCATGTTTCCAGACGGTCAGCCAGCGGGTCACCCAGATAAGCCAGCAGCGCCCCGACCAGAAACGGG
>JBBIHI010000223.1:0-4220 GCA_037447095.1 Thiotrichaceae bacterium | reverse complement strand
CTGGCAATGGCCAGAACCCTGCCCGCCAGGCAACCCTTGCCGCTGGCCTGCCAAATGAAGTACCGGCCATGACCATCAACAAGGTCTGCGGCAGCGGCCTGAAAGCCGTACATCTGGCCTATCAGGCGGTTGCGTGCGGCGATGCTGACATCGTAATTGCAGGCGGCCAGGAAACCATGAGCGCTTCCGCACACGTCCTGCCCGGTTCACGCAACGGCACCAAAATGGGCGACTGGAAAATGGTCGATACCATGATCAAAGACGGCCTGTGGTGCGCATTCAACAACTACCACATGGGCACTACCGCTGAAAACATTGCAGCCGTGAAGCACAGGATGAATTCGCTGCCGGTTCCCAGCAAAAAGCGGAAGCCGCACAAAAAGCAGACGTGTTCAACAATGAAATCATCCCGGTCGTGATCCCGCAGCGCAAAGGCGACCCACTGGTATTCAATACTGACGAATTCCCACGCCACGGCACAACCGCCGCATCCCTCGGCAAACTGCGCCCTGCTTTCAGCAAGGAAGGTACTGTCACGGCGGGTAACGCTTCCGGCATCAACGACGGCGCGGCAGCAGTCATCGTGATGAAAGCGTCCAAAGCGGCTGAACTGGGTCTGACCCCGATGGCCCGCATCGTGTCTTTCGCCAGCGCAGGTGTTGACCCGTCCATCATGGGCACTGGCCCCATCCCTGCCACCACCAAATGCCTGGAAAAAGCAGGCTGGGCCGTCGCTGACCTCGACCTGATCGAAGCCAACGAGGCCTTCGCTGCACAAGCTATGTCTGTCAACGAAAGCCTTGGTTTCGACCTGAGCAAAGTCAATGTCAGCGGCGGCGCGATTGCCCTCGGCCACCCTATCGGTGCTTCCGGCGCCCGCGTACTGGTTACGCTGCTGCACGGTATGCAACGCACTGGCGCGAAAAAAGGTCTGGCTACCCTGTGTATCGGTGGTGGTATGGGTGTCGCGATGGCGGTTGAAGCGGTCTGATTACCCCCCCATCCCCAACCCTTCCCCCACAAGGGGGGAAGGGAGTAAAGAGACAGAACACCATAATATTTGAGGAGAAAGAATCATGAGTAAAGTTGCACTGGTAACAGGCGGTACTGGCGGTATCGGTAACGCAATCTGTAAACAATTCGCCGCTGACGGCTACAAGGTTGTCACTGCCTATTTCGAGCCGGAAGAGCAAGCCAAAGCATGGCAAGCCAAACAGGATTATGAAGTTGCCATCTACCCTTGTGATGTCAGCAGCTACGATGACTGCGTAAAACTGAAGGAAGCGGTGGAAGCGGATTTCGGCCAGGTCGACATCGTGGTCAACTGCGCAGGCATCACCCGTGATGCTACCTTCAAGAAAATCACCCCGGCTCATTGGGCTGCCGTGATGAAAACCAACCTCGACAGCATCTTTAACGTTACCCACCAGTTCGTTAACCAGATGGCTGACCGTGGTTTTGGCCGTGTAATCAATATTTCTTCCATCAACGGCCAGAAAGGCCAGTTCGGCCAAACCAACTACAGTGCGGCGAAAGCTGGCGTACACGGTTTCACCATGGCACTGGCACAGGAAGTTGCCCGTAAAGGCGTTACCGTCAACACCCTGTCGCCTGGTTACATCGCCACCGAAATGGTCATGGCAATTGCCGAAGATGTGCGTAACAAAATCATTGCGCAAATCCCGGTAGGCCGTCTGGGCACGCCAGAAGAAATGGCTGCAATCGTTTCCTTCCTGGCTTCCGACAATGCCGGTTTCATTACTGGTGCGAACATCTCGGCCAACGGTGGGCAATTCATCCACTAAGGCATCAGGTTCCCCCTAATCCTGCCCCTTCCCTCGCAACGAGGGAAGGTGGTTTGCTGTTTTTGTGCGGTAAAGGCACGGTTTTTGTGTGCATAACAAAACGTTAACCTATAAAATCAAAAAGAACAGAGGCGAGAAAAAACACGCCCATCATTTTGTTTCACACCACAGCAAGCCGATTAAAAAACACATGGCAGAAGAACGCATTATCAAGAAATACCCTAACCGTCGTTTGTATGACACGGCGCAGAGTTGCTACATCACGTTAAATGATGTACGCGATCTGGTGCTTGCCAACACGCCGTTCAGGGTTATCGACCGCCAATCCGGCGAAGACATTACCCGCAGCATCCTGCTGCAAATCATCATGGAACAGGAGTCCGGCGGGCAACCGCTGTTCAGTGCCGAAATCCTCGAACAGTTCATCCGCAATTACAGCGACACCACCCGCAAGGGTTTCATGGAATACATGGAACAAAGCGTTGCCCTGTTCACCAGGCAACAGGACACCATGCGCGAACAGATGCACAAGGTTCTGGCAGGTACGCCGCTGGATGCCTGGCTGAAGGTTGGCGAGCAGAACATGCAGACATGGCAGAAAATGCAGGAAAGCATCCTTTCCAGCCTGCAACCCAAAAGCAAATAGGCATGGATTTGAGGCGCTGCCCTACCCCGACAACAGGGTAATACGGGCAGCGGTCCTTTGCCGGTCAAGCTCAAACAAAACTTCGCAGTATTCGTTTTCCTCGCACAGCGGCGTCGGGTCATCCGAGCAGCAACTACCCGCGATAATCCCGAAATAGAAAATGCCCGCTTTGATTTGAATGGCATAATCTGTCGCGGTGGAACCCAGCATGACCACCGTGCGGGGGCTTTCGCTCACATAACTGCTTTGTGCCAAAGCCTGTTGCAGGGGCAAATCTGCCGTGCCCAATTGCTGAACCGCCGTTACAAATGCCAGTTCAAAATCCGCAGAACCCCACTTTCCCACCACATCAGGCCACTGGATCACGCTAAAACCCCTCTACATTTTTCCGATAAACCCGCTAGCGACGCACCACCAGCACATCGCATTTGGCTGATTTCACCACATCGGTAGCGGTGGAACCGAGGAAACCCAGGAAGCCTTTCTTGCCGCTATGCCCGATTACAATCAGGTCAATCGCCAACTCTTCCGCAACCTCCAGAATACTGTCAGTCACGGTAATGCCCAATTCCACCCGCACAGCTTCGCTGGGTAGACCCTTGTTGTCTGCCAGCCGTTGCATCTGTGCCTTGGCATTTTCCAGCAATTGCTGTTCTATTTCCCCGGCCATGATCAGCCCGGACGCTTCACCGAATGCATCAACGCCAGGCGGCACATCCTGCACGACATGCAGCAGGGTCAAATCCGCCTTGTAAAGGTTTGCGGTTGCCCGCGCTTGATTAAGCACATGCTCACCCATTTCGGAAAAATCCACCGGAACCAGAATATGCTGATAATGTTTCATGCTACACCTCCTGTTTTGTCATCAGGGCTATACCACAAGTTTAATGCGGATTGACGGGCGGCGCATCCTGATCATGCCGGATAAATTTCCCCTTGAAATCCCTTACAAACACCCCATCTTCCGCCCATCAATCGAACAATGCTGTGAGGACTAACAACCCATGACTGACTCTGCACACAAGGAAAACATGCAGTTCCAGACGGAAGTGAACCAGCTTCTGCACCTGATGATCCACTCGCTGTACTCCAACAAGGAAATCTTCCTGCGCGAGCTGATTTCCAACGGTTCCGACGCCTGCGACAAACTGCGCTTCGAGGCCATCGGCAATGACAGCCTGTATGAAAACGACAGCGACCTGCGCGTGGAAGTGGAATTCGACAGCGCGGCGGGCACGATCACCGTGCGCGACAATGGTGTGGGCATGAGCCGCGATGAAGTCGTGACCAACATCGGCACTATCGCCAAATCTGGCACCAAGGAATTCTTGAGCAAACTGACCGGCGACCAGCAGAAGGATTCGCATCTGATTGGCCAGTTCGGGGTGGGTTTCTACTCCTCCTTCATCGTTGCCGACAAGGTAACGTTGACTACCCGCCGCGCCGGTGACGCCGTTTCCGAAGGTGTGCGCTGGGAATCCGACGCACAATCCGGCTACATCCTGGAGCAGGTGGAAAAAGCCGGACGCGGCACCGAAATCGTCCTGCACCTGAAGGAAGAGGAAAAGTTGCTGGCCGACGGCTGGCGTCTGCGCAACATCATCCGCCAGTATTCCGACCACATCCCGCTGCCGGTCATGATGCACAAGCAGGAAGAAGGCAAGCAGACCGAGGAATGGGAAACCGTCAACAAGGCCAATGCGCTGTGGACACGCCCCAAGGCCGATGTGAAGGAAGAGGAATACCAGGAATTCTACAAGCACGTTTCC
>JBBIHI010000222.1:0-4262 GCA_037447095.1 Thiotrichaceae bacterium | reverse complement strand
TATGGCGGCACGGCGGTCACGTTTGTGGATGAGACCTTGGGGCTGGTGCTGCACATCTCCAGAAAGATCACGGATGGCTGGGCTGTCCTGCCCAAACGCTGGGTTGTGGAGCGGACATTTGCCTGGTTGGGCAATTTCAGACGCCTGGCCAAAGATTTTGAAATCCTCACCGGCACAGCAGAGAACATGGTGCGGATTGCCATGCTGAAAATAACCCTTGCCAAATGCGTTTGAGCTTTTGCCAGACAGCTTCTTATAGAAACACAATCAGGAGGGCACTTGCCATGATGTTTAGTGATGTCTCGCTGGATGAAATGTTTCCACGCGCCAAACCCGTACTGCGTGCGCCGCTGCCTACCCTCAAAGTTGAAAGCGTTTACACCCGAATTGAGCGAAAAGCTACCGAACAGGGTATCAAACTGACCCCGGAACATATGGATGTGATTGATTTCGTGCTCGATTTCTATGAGCACTGCGATGATTGCCAGAATGCTCGGGAACTTGCCGACCTGATGCAGGCGGAATTCAGCGTCCAGGGCGGGCGTAAATACCTGTATCAGCTATTCCCCAATGGCCCGCTGAGTACCATTCATGAGCTTGCCGACCTCCCAAATCTGGGTGGCCAGACCGACAGAAGCTTTGGTACACGCTGGTAAATAGCCCTTTTTTCATACAACACCTCGCATTAAACGCCCATCCCCCAGGTGGGCGTTTTTTAGTGCTGAATTAAAATTCCCCGAGATGGCTTGCATTCAGCTTAGAACTTATAGAATAGACACCTGTCCTAATGCATAACTAAAATTAGGGGTCTAAAAAACATGGGGAAACAACAGCTTGCACTGTGGGTGGCTACCGCAGGTGCATTTTTGGGTGGTTGTGCGCCGGTACAACCTTATCCGGGTGCAATGTATGCCTACGCACCATCTCCTTACACCGTAAGACCAATACTCGCATCGTATAACCGTCCTGCTTATGGGTATCAGCCTGCTTTCCAACGTCCTTTTTATTCCCAGCAAATAGAACCTGCTGATGCGCCAGCACGTCGCGCCCTGTTAGCCCAGACCAATCAGGCATTGGGTACACGTTACCGTCTGGGAGGGGAAACACCCCGCGAGGGTTTCGATTGCAGCGGCCTGACACAGTATGTCTATCAGCACAGCATCGGCATAACCCTGCCCCGGACTGCCGCACAGCAAAGTGCCGCCAGCCGTACCATCAGTTTTAACCAGATGCGTCCCGGCGACCTGATTTTCTTCCGCACCAGTGGTTATCAGGTCAACCATGTCGGGATTTATGTAGGACGCGGGCAATTTATCCATGCAGCGACCGGTGGCGGGCGGGTTATGGTTGATAACCTCAACCGCCCCTACTGGCAACAGCGTCTCGCCAAATTTGGCACGTTTATGGCGTAACGGTTTGAACCTTTCATTAACATCCTCGCGTCTCAGATGGGCAGAGCTGTGTTTATTTGCAATAAACCCGCTATACTAGCTGTGGACATTAATCCACATGATAAATCCTAAAGGAGACAACGAGATGGGACTGTTTGATTTTGCCCGCGACATCGGCAAGAAGCTTTTCGGCAAAGAAGAAGATGCACCCGCAGCACTGGAAAATCACATCAACGAAGACAACCCTGGCGTCAGTAACCTGCAAGTCCAGGTACAAGACGGCGTTGCCACCATGACAGGCCAGGCAGACTCCGCTGCTGCAATGGAAAAGGCAGTCCTGATGGCCGGTAACGCCATGGGCATCCAGGAAGTCAAGGCTGACGGCATGGCCATCACTGATGGCAGTCAGGTAGGTGGTGATGATGAGTTTTATATCATCAAGAAAGGCGACACCCTGTGGAAAATCGCTGAACACGCTTACGGCGACGGCTCCAAGTACAATAAGATCGTTGAAGTCAACCGTGAAGTCATCAAGAATGCTGACCTGATCTTCCCAGGCCAGAAAATCCGCATCCCGAAAAACATCTAGGAGACTGCATTAATGGATATGGGAAACCTCGTACAAATCGGCGCCCAAATGTTCCAAAGCCAACTGGACAAGGATCATGACGGCCAACTGGAAATTGGCGAAATTGCTTCTGCCCTGACAAACCTGATGGGCAATAGCGGCCAGGGTCAAGGTGGTGGCTTGGCTGGTCTGGTTTCCATGGTTGCTGGTATGCAAGGCGGTGGCGACTCTGGTCTGGCCTCCCTGGCCGCTTCCTGGCTGGGCAGCGGCGCCAACCAACAACCTACCGGCGGCCAACTGACCCAGATGCTGGGTGCTGATAAAATTGCCGCTTTTGCCAGCCAACTGGGCATCAGTCAGGACGCAGCCGTAAGCGGCCTGCAAGCCGCTGTCCCGCACGTCGTTGACAAGGCATCCCCTAACGGTTCCCTGGATTTGGGCAGTATGCTGGACGCCGTTGGTGGTGTTTCCGGTGCTATTGGCCTTGCCAGTAAATTGTTTGGCCATTAAGGCAATCCGGGCACAAAAGACCAGCCGAAAATCGTTGGTCTTTTGTATTGACAGCCACTACTGAAGTGGCTACCATGCGCACCTCTTGGCTATGTAGCTCAGTTGGTTAGAGCACATCACTCATAATGATGGGGTCACTAGTTCGAATCTAGTCATAGCCACCATTAAATAGTTCCATGCTGTGTCATGGAGTCCCAGAAAGCCCTTGCAGGCCGCAATCTGCAAGGGCTTTTTGTTTCATGGTGTCCCATGTTGTGCCACTGAATCCCAAAAAATTGTTGGTACTATTGTTGGTATCTCTGAAACCAACGAGTTGAGATACCAACAATGAGCGGAAAATTGACAGCATCAGCGATAAAAAATGCTAATACCAAACCAGATGGCAAAGACAATAAACTCAGCGACGGCGGCGGCCTGTTCCTGCTTGTCACGAAGACCGGGAAATATTGGCGTTACAGCTACCGGCTGGACGGCAAGAAACAAAAAACACTGTCTATCGGCGTATACCCTGAAATAAGCCTGCAAACTGCCCGTGAACGCCACAGGGAAGCGCGGGAACTGTTAGCCCGTGGTATTGACCCCTCCGGCCACAAAAAGGAACAGAAGGCCGTCAGGCAGCAACTGGAACACAACAGCTTTGAAAGCATCGCCAGGGAGTACCACAAGCGCTACCTGCCAACATGGCAACCCAGTTACGCGGAAAAGATGATTGGCTATCTGGAAAGGGATGTATTCCCCTGGATCGGTTCCCGACCCATTGCCGCCATTGAAGCCCCGGAAATCGTCAAGGTGATATGCCGACAGGACGAACGCGGCGCGGGTGGAGCTGCCCGCAAGGTCAAACAACACATCCAGCAGGTGTACGATTACGCCATTGCACAGGGCATCGTCCCACGTAATCCGGCACGCGATATAAAAACATCACTGGTGCTGAAACCAAGGCAGATAAGGCACTTTGCTTTCATCAAGGAACCGGCAAAGTTGGGCGAACTTATGCGGGCAGTTTACGGCTATGAAGGGCAATTCACGACCTGCTGCCTGTTAAAACTCTCCTCCCTGGTCATGCTCAGGCCGACCGAATTAAGGACGGCGCAATGGTCTGAGTTTGACCTTGAAAACGCCTTGTGGACTATACCCATCAAGCGCATGAAGGCCAGAACCCACGTTAAGGAAGCAAACCTTTCCGTGCATTACGTCCCATTGTGCAGGCAGGCCGTGGAAATCCTGCAAGAGCTTCTCCCGCTTACCGGGCATCGGCGCGGCGGGTATCTGTTCCCCAGTATCCGCACCCCGGATCAGCCAATGAGCAATAACACCGTGAACGCGGCCTTGCGGCGCATGGGTTTCGACAAAACCGAAATGAGCGGCCACGGCTTCCGGCATACAGCATCCACCATGTTGAACGGCATGAAAGGGGCAGACGGGCGGCGGCGCTGGGACAAGGAGGCCATTGAACGGCAGCTTGCCCACAAAGACCCGACCGTCAGGGGGATATACAACCATCAGGAATACCTTGAAGAGCGGCGCGAAATGCTTCAAGTCTGGGCAGACTACCTGGACGAACTGAAAGCAGGCGGGCAAGTGATCCCGTTCAAATCACGCCAGGGATAAACCAATGGGGAAGGATAAACAGAGCCGGGGAAACCCGGCTTTTTTGTGCCTGCTACAGTCCTTCCTTATCTGGCTGCTACAGTTGCTACACTTGCTACACTTCCCGGCTTTATGGCCTGCTTTCGGTATCGTTCCCGTCAAATATAAAGAAATACTAATATTATAATTAATAATATAACTTA
>JBBIHI010000221.1:0-4264 GCA_037447095.1 Thiotrichaceae bacterium | reverse complement strand
TTAGGCAGGGCGTCATTGTGGTGAACCTTGACCATCTGGCGTGGTATTCACCGACGATGGCGCTTGAGCTGGCTCGCCGTACCGGTCTGGAGTTTAGCGCGTACCATTTGATCAAACCTATTTCTGGCCTGAAGCTGACTTTACGCCGCCTGCTCTGGAAATGGACGCCGCCGGATTATTCTTTCCACGATTACTTGTTCGAGTTCCGGCTCCCGGCAGATACCTGATGAGCTTTTCGCCCAGAAATATCCTGATTATTCAGGTATCGCGTATCGGCGACACGCTGTTTGCTACCCCGGCAATCCGCACCATTGCGGAAGCTTGCCCGGAGGCGCAAATAACGGTTCTGGGGCATCCTGGGCGTGCCGAGGTTTTCAGGCATGTACCTTTTATCCAGCATGTCGGTACGATTGAAAAACGGCGTTCGCGGTTGCGCGGCTGGTTGCCGGGAAAACCTTACGACCTTGCCTTTGTTTTCGGTTTTGATGAGCCGCTGGTGGCTTATGCCTTGCGGGTTGCGCAACGTGTGGTTGCCTTCCGGCAAGCCAGTGAATCACTGAACCAGCGTTTGTACAAGGCTGTGGAACCACCTGAATTTCAAGGAAACCATGCTGTACGGCAATTACTGCACTTGCCTGCGGCGATGGGCTGGAAAGCGGATAATCTGCGCCTTGCTTTTCGCGTCAGTGAGGATGAGTTTGCGGCTGCCCGGCAAATGCTGGCGGCTGAAACCGGGGGCGCACAGACGTTTCTGGTCGGCTTGCAGGTTGCCAGCTTTCACACCAAGGCATACCGTGACTGGCCGGTGGAGTCTTTTGCCGGGTTGGCGAAGCGTATTCGTGGATACCGGCCTGACGCTCATTTCCTTATTTTCGGCGGTAAGGATGAACACCAGCGAACCATCTGGTTGCATGGGGAGTTAAACGGTTTTTCCACCCATTTGGCGGGGCGCTTGAGTTTGCGGCAAACAGCGGCCTGCATGGGTTTGACCCAATTATATGTGGGTGTGGATACTGGCCCGACGCACATCATGAGCACCTTCGATATTCCCATGGTTGCCCTCTACCATTGCTGGTCGCCATCCCGCCTGACCGGGCCATTGCAGCATCCGGCTTGTGCGGCGATTGATCACCCTGATTCTGACCGGAATTGCTCGGATGATTCCAAAATGTCAGACATTAGCGTTGATTATGTTTTCGGGCGGGTCAAAGCTTTGCTTGAAGCGCAGGCAACACAGGTTTCGGCATGAAGTTCCTGTTCGTCATCACCAATTTGCGCGGTGGCGGGGCTGAAAAAGCTGTCCTGAAAACAATGACTGCTTTGCTGGCTCAGGGTGTGCAGGTTTTTCTGGTAACGCTGGAAAGCCGGGTCGATTATGACATGCTGCGGGGGCTTGAATGTCATACGTTGACCGGGAACCAGCAAAAAATGGCTAAGGGCTGGTTGGGCAAGCGTTTGCTGGCGCGTAAGCTGCGTCAGTATGCCGGGCAAATCAAGCCGGATGTGGTGGTTTCAACCCTGCCGTTTGCTGATGAAGTGACCCATCTGGCGGGTTTGCCCAATCATTGGTGCCGGATTGCCAATACCCTGTCTGAAGAAATTGCCGCCTTAGCCCGGACATCTCCCACCAGGGCAAAACGTCGGCTCAAGCGTTACCAAACCATTTACGGGCAACATGGTCTGGTGGCGGTGTCTGCCGGTGTTGCTGAAGATTTACGGAACAAGCTTGGGTTGAAATCCCGGATGGTGGAAATACCCAACCCGTTTGTGTTTGCGGACATCCGGGCGCTGGCTGCAAACACGACAGGCCGGGAAAATTCACAAGCTTACGTCGTGCACGTAGGACGGTTTGCGCCACAGAAACGTCATGATTTGTTGCTGGATGCGTGGCGGCAATTGGCTATTCCCCATCAATTGGTGCTCTTGACCGATGCTTCCCCGCAACTGCAAAGCATGATTCAGGCGCGGGGCCTGAGCGGGCGGGTGGAAATCGCCGGTTTCCAGAAAAACCCGTATTCATGGATGCGGCAGGCGGATTTACTGGTGCTGTGTTCCGATCATGAAGGGCTGCCGAATGTGCTGATTGAGGCGCTGATTTGCGGTACGCCTGTCGTTTCGACGGATTGCCCTTCAGGGCCACGCCAGATTCTTGGCGATGGTTTGCCTGAATGCCTGGTTCCGGTCGGCGATGTTGAGCGCTTGAAAGCAGCCATCCTGGCTTGTCTGACACAGCCACCGGATATTGGCAGAGTGGACTTGCAGCGTTATCAGAGTGAACAGGTGGCGCAGGCGTATCAACAGCTTGCAGGAGGAAATGGCTGATGTGCGGCATCCTCGGATTTGTCGGTACACCCTGGAAAGCCCATGCCGCACTTGCCTTGCAGGCATTGCACAGCCGTGGGCCGGATGCATCCCGCTTGTTTGAACGGGATGAAGTGGTGCTGGGGCACGCACGTCTGGCGGTCATTGATCTGGTTGATGGCCATCAGCCAATGTCTACCCCGGATGGGCGTTATACCATCGTTTTCAACGGTGAAATTTATAACTACCGGGAGTTACGGCGGGAACTGGAGCAGGATGGCGTTGTTTTTCTGACCCATTCCGACACCGAAGTCCTGTTGCAGGCTTATGTCCGTTGGGGGAAAAGTGTTTTGCCGCGTCTGGACGGCATGTTTGCCTTTGCGGTGTGGGATGAGCAGGAAAAAGTCCTGTTCGCTGCGCGTGATGTGCTGGGGATCAAACCTTTCATGTATGCGCAACATGCTGATGGTTTGATGCTGGCGTCCACGTTGGCGGCTTTTCTGGCTATTCCGGGTTTCCCGCGCCAGATTGATGCGGAAGCGCTGCGTGATTATCTGGCGTTTCAGACACCCTTGTGCCCACATACATTTTGCAGTGCGGTTAAGCAGCTTCCACCCGCCCATTATATGGTTTACGGGCAAGCCTCAAACCAGCTGGAGATTGCTGCGTACTGGCAAATTCCGCAGGCTCCAAAAGACCAGCAAACCAGTTTCCGGCAGGCCGTTGAGCAAACCGATGCAGCCTTGCAGGAAAGCGTTCGGCGGCAACTGGTAGCGGATGTGCCCGTGGGGGCGTTCCTCTCCGGGGGCGTGGATTCGAGCCTGATGGTGCATTACATGGCGCAACAGGTATCCCGACCGCTGGAAACCTTCAGCTTGAGGTTTGCCTCCCGCGAGTTTGACGAAACGCCGTTTGCACGCGAGGTTGCCGCCCATTTCGGTTGCATTCATCATGAACTGGATGCGCCTGATATTGATGCTGACCGCTTGGCTCGTGCGATTGGCGATTTGGATCAACCGTTGGCTGACCCGGCCTACGTCATGACCCATGCCTTGTCGGAACTGACCCGAGAGCATGTTACCGTGGCCATCAGCGGCGATGGTGGCGATGAATTGTTTGCCGGATATCCGCGTTTCTTTGTGACTGAAGATAACTATCCCGCACAGGCATGGCAAGCCGGGCTGCAACGCCTGCTGGATTGGGGTGTATTGCCGGGGAGCTTGCAGCGTAAAGCCTTGAGCGGGCAGGAAATGCTGCTTTACCAGCGTGGCGAGTTGGGCAAGTGGAAACATGGGCGCAAGAATCTGCGATGCTATCTTGCGCCTGATTGGGTAGCTGCGGCAAATGTTGATGAGACGCTGGGTTTGTGGTCTGAACAGATCAGGCAGTTGGGCGGCAGGATGGATACTCCCACCCTGATGCGGGCTGATTTGTGGACGTATTTATCGGAAAACTGTCTGGTAAAAACCGACCGCGCCAGCATGGCTTACGGGCTGGAAGTGCGAGTACCCATGCTGGGCAAACCAGTTGTGGATTTGGCTTTGTCCCTGCCAACTTCAGTGTATTTGCAGGGTGGAACGAAGCCCGTGTTGCAGGAAATTGCCCGTCAGCATTTGCCCGAAGTGGTCTGGAACCGTCCCAAGCACGGTTTTTCCGTGCCGCTGCTGGAGCTGTTCCAGGGTGCATGGCGTGAACGTTGCGAGGATGTGATCCGGCGGGCATCTGAACTGGCTCCTGGTTTGAATGCAGTGGTGATCCGCGAATTATGGGAAAGCGCCTTGCAAGGGCGGGGTTCACGCCGACTTGCGTATACCTTTGTGGTATTGTTGTTGTGGCTGGATAAACATCCTTTGGAGTGGTCGTAATGGGAATCTTGAAAAACGTGGTATTTACGATCAAACACCGGTTAAGTTCCCGCAGCCGCATTTCTGCCAACGTCTACATCAAGGGGCACAAGAACATT
>JBBIHI010000220.1:0-4264 GCA_037447095.1 Thiotrichaceae bacterium | reverse complement strand
ATTTTTTCAGCGCGGCAAGACCTGGCGTGTCTGTCAGCCGACAGGTGGGTATGCTAGAATCGCCGCTTTGCTGCCCCGAACAGAGACAGACCTTAAATGGATTCAAAAAAACCTTCCCTGACCTACCGTGATGCTGGCGTGGATATTGACGCCGGTAACAATCTGGTCGAACGCATCAAACCCATCGCGCAACGCACCAAACGCCCGGAAATGCTTGGCGGCATCGGTGGTTTCGGCGCACTGATGTCGATTCCAGCACATTACAAAAATCCGGTGCTGGTTTCCGGCACTGACGGCGTTGGCACCAAGCTCAAGCTGGCGATTGATACTGGCATTTACGACACCATCGGCATCGACCTGGTGGCGATGTGCGTCAACGACATCGTGGTCAGCGGCGCGGAACCACTATTCTTCCTCGACTACTATGCAACCGGCAAACTCAACGTGGACGCTGCCGAACAGGTTGTCAAAGGTATCGCCGAGGGCTGTATCCAGTCCGGCACCTGTCTGGCAGGCGGTGAAACAGCCGAAATGCCTGGCATGTATAACGAAGGCGATTTCGACCTTGCCGGTTTCTGTGTCGGTGTAGTGGAACGTGACAAAATCCTCGATCACTCGCGGGTACACCGCAACGACGTGTTGATCGGTCTGGGTTCTACCGGCCCGCATTCCAACGGCTATTCCCTGATCCGCAAGATTCTGGCCGTTAGCGGCGAACCGCTGGATAGCGCGTTTGGCGATACTACGCTGGGTCGTGCGCTGCTCGAACCTACCCGTATTTACGTCAAGCTGTTGCTTAACCTGATCCGCCAATATGACCTGCACGCCATTGCCCACATTACCGGCGGCGGTTTGACCGAAAATCTGCCGCGAGTGCTGCCACCACGCAGTGCTGCTAAAGTCAGCCTGGGTAGCTGGCAACGTCCGGCCATTTTTAACTGGTTGCAGGAAAAAGGTGGCGTATCCGATGAGGAAATGCTGCGCACTTTCAACTGCGGTATCGGCATGGTGCTGATTGTCCCGGCAGATCAGGCCGAAGACATTATAACTGCCTGCCGTCTGGAGCAGATTCCGGCATGGCAGATCGGCAATATGGCCGCCAGCGAAGACGAAACCCCGTCTGTCCAGTATGTCGATTGAAACAACGGCACGGCCACGGCTGGTCGTGCTGATTTCCGGTAGCGGAAGCAACCTGCAAGCCATTATGGATGGGGTTGCTACCGGAAAACTACCTGCTACCCTCGCTGCCGTTATCAGCAACCGGCCGGATGCTTACGGCCTGCAACGCGCAGCAGATGCCGGTATTGCCACCGCGACAGTCGATCACACCCAGTTTGATGGGCGCGAAGCCTTCGATGCTGCCTTGCAGGAAACCATCGACAGCTACCATCCCAACCTGCTCGTGCTGGCAGGCTTCATGCGTATCCTCACCCCGGCGTTTGTCACCCATTACACCGGGCGGATGTTGAATATCCACCCCTCCCTATTACCACTGTACAAAGGCGTGCGCACCCACCAACGGGCGCTGGATGATGGTGCGAAGGAACACGGTGTCAGTGTGCATTTCGTTACCCCGGAACTGGATGGTGGCCCGGTAATCATGCAGGCGAAAATTCCGGTATTGCCCAGCGATACGTCGGAAAGCCTTGCCCAGCGCGTACTGGTGCAGGAGCACGTCATTTACCCACGTGTGCTGAAATGGTTTGCGGAAGGCCGACTGAAACTGGAAGGAAATCAGGTAATACTGGACGGGAACGTACTCACCCGCCCTGTCCAGCATATGGCGAATTAATCAGCCGAAATGGCAGACGTAGTGCAGGTCTTCCAATGTCTCAATATCGAAAGAAGAATCGCCTGCCACTTCAAATGACTGGCCACCTGCATACTCATCCCACGCATCACTGCCCGCCAGACGCACCCGGCAGCGGCCTTTCAGCAGTTCCATGATTTCCGGTGCGCCGGTATTGAATGTCAGTGTTGAAGGTAAAATCACCCCTACACTTTTGCGCGTACCATCACCCAAAATCACGGTATGGCTTACGCACTTGCCGTCAAAATACACATTCGCGGTTTTCACCACACTGACATTATCAAACTGGCTCATAAACTTCCTTCAAAATTATTAACAAGAAAACCACATTTTTAACGTGACCAAGATAGTATTGAAGGACTCACACTGCTCCAGACTACGGATACTGGCAATCTCTCCAATCTTTTCAAAATCTTTGGGTGAAATAGTTCTGCGTAGACGATCACGCATAACATGCTCAAATAACTCTTTGGGATATTTGCGCCGCAGTTCTTCCACAGTGACACTATGCTCGCCAGCCATTATTTTTGTCCATTGCAATAAATCTTCCGCAGATATGTTGCAATATCTGGCAAGCGCTTGCTCGCAACACCACAGCCACTCTTCCAGCTCAGGCATAAGGACAGTAACTGCGCTGTTGCCACTCCATGTATACTGATCCAGCTTATGTTGTACCTCTCTTGCGATAACTTGAGGAGAGTGCCGATCCCGACCTGAGCCATGATGATCCCACATCAATAAGGCCTTGCTATACATTCCTTTTTTCATTCTGGTTAGTTCAGCAGCACTCTGGATCATCCCCGAATCACGCAAGGGATGGCGCTCAATATCAAAACTGATATTCCTGATCCCAAGCGCCTTTGGACGATTGAGAATTGAACGCATAAACCCCATGGCATCAGCATCCGCTGTATATAACAACAGATCCTTCATTCCAGCACCCCAGCAGCAAATACAACACCCAGATCAGGCAAACCATCCCAATTTTGCAGGGCAGGATGATCTTTTCCGGCAATGATTTTACTGCCATCAGTATCCCGTGCAAAACAAAGTAAGGGCTCAACGCCACACTGCTGTACAACAAAGGGGGAATGGGTCGCCAAAAGCATTTGCCCACGAGGAATTGAGGAGAGGGAGCGTAAAATAATCTCCAAGGCTTTAGGATGCACCCCATTCTCTGGCTCCTCAACCATATAAACTGCAGGTTCTGGAGGAAGAAATGCCGGAAGCGTCAGAGCCAGCATCCTTAAAGTACCATCACTTAGAATCCAGCTTGGAGCCTCCAAACCATTTTCATAACGGAGCAATACAAACTCTGCATTATCAGCCTGACGCCTGTCCCAGCCAATATTGACCAAATCTGGCAAAGCATAGCGCAAATGTTCAACCCATCTGGCGACTTCTGAATCAGATGTCGCCCAGCTAACCTCAGAAATACCGCTTCTTCCACTGCCCCAATACCCTCGCTAGATTACTTCCATCCAACTCCAAGTCAGTGCCACGGGTAGCAGGACAAGGCAGGCGCATAGCCGGGCTATCAAGTTGAATATAGCGGACACCCTGCATCAAAAAACGTCGAACTGCATTTGCCGTTGGGTAACGTTCATCATCAGGCGGCGTTAGAGCCAAAGTCAATTTATCCAAACCAAAGTTAAATGAATCCTGATAATTTCCTTTTTCACGGGTATAAAAGTCTGTCCCACGCGATGTTTTACCCAATAAACGCTTTGGCTTTACATTGGGACTAAACTCAAGTTGCCTACCTGTCGGCAACCAAGCACGAGAATACTGCCGAAGCAGCTCCTCCTCAATAAATACTCCAAGCTTATTATCCTGCTTAATCGCCAGACGATAATTAAGTATGCTGTCTTTGAGCAAAGGTAACTGGTGTGACAAATCCAGCCACAACTCAATCTCTATTGCCCCCCCCTTCCGTAGCCAAGTCAAATCATTAAAATCAGCCACACCACGAGATTCTACTGCGGTACTTGGGCTATGCACCAAACAATCCCTGACAAAATCTACAGCATCAAGAAAAGTCGTTTTACCTGCCCCGTTCGGTCCAACCAAAACATGGAAACGTGATAAAGGTAAATTCTTTATCTCTCTGATACCTTTAAAGTTTCTAATGGTCAAACCGATAATCATATTTTCAAAACTCTCTTAAAGCTGGCAACTGTGCTTGACGTCACCCCAACACTTGATCCTGAAATTTTAGTACCTTCACGCCATCAAATAGGAAAAAATCATTGCCCCGCAATGGTCATTTTGTCAATCAGGATGGAACCTGTACGGATGCTACCACGCTCATCCACATCATTACCGATGCCGATAATGCCCTTGAACATGGTTTTCAGGTTGCCTGCAATGGTCACTTCCTCAACCGGATGGACAATCATGCCATTCTCAATCCAGTAACCAACCGCCCCGCGCGAATAATCACCGGTAATGCTG
>JBBIHI010000219.1:0-4292 GCA_037447095.1 Thiotrichaceae bacterium | reverse complement strand
AAACCCTGTTTTTCCAGACCGTTGCATAGCAGGGGGAACTGTTCGGCAATGGCTTGTTCCAGCCCTTTTACATCGGCTTGTGAGTCCAGATCACCTTTGCCCCAAAGTGCTCCGGTTGGGTGGATGTCGAGCGTTTCCAGCCGGTTGGGTAAGGCCGGATCATTATCGTCAGCAAACCAGACATGGCTGCCGTCAAGCATGAATACATCGCCCGGCAGGCGCTGGTTCCAGGTTCCCTCTGTGACCCGCTGCGCGAGGATGTGGTTGAACATCCATGAGCGGGCGGCTGATAAATACATGCTGTGCTGGTTACGGCTTTTCGGGCGCAATTCGCCACTGAACCAGCGTTGCGCCCGCTCCAGATTATTGCCGTCATTGCCGAAACGTTGTTCGCCGTAATAGTTGGGGATGCCGTCGCGGGCAATCTGCTGGCAAAGCATTTCCGCCTGCGCAAAATCACCGCTGCATTCGCGCAAGGTCAGGCAGAAACGGTTGCCGCTCAAGGTTCCCCGGCGCAATTTACGGTCATGGCGGGATTGCTGGAGGATTTCGATTTCCGGCGGTAAAGCGCTGAAATCAGGGTCAGCCTTGCCCGGCAATTGCAGGCTGAACCATTGCGTGGTGACAGCATGGCGGTCTTTCAACCCGGCGTAACCCACTTCCTTGGCCGGGATTCCGGCGATATTGGCTAACTGGATGGCAACCCAGTCGGTGTTGGAAGCGGTTTTGCGTATATGCAGCCACAGGTGTTCACCCGTGCCGGATAGGGCAACATCCATCTGTTCGTCAACGATGAAATCTTGTGGCTGGCTACGAAAAACGCCGTTCAAGGGCGCGGAATAGGCACGGGGAAACATCAGGCGACTCCCAGGGTAATGGCTAATAACAGACCGTGCAGCACCATGCTGGCAATGGTCATTTTGATTGCCGGTTCCAGTGCTGACGGTTGTTGGGCGTATGCGTTCAATACGTTACCCGCCTTGAAGGCCAGTGCTAGCGGCAGCAGGCTCAGCAAGGCCAGCCACGGCAACCAGCCAAACATGACCAGCAGGATCACTATGGCTGCTGCACTCAGGCTGGCGACACGATACACCAACGGCGCCTGTTTCAACCCCAAGCGCACTACCCAGTGATGTTTGCCGGTGGCTGCGTCAGCATCATGATCAGGGAACTGGTTGATATAGAGAATATTCATCACCAGCAAGGCTACCGGCAGGCTGACCAATACCGGATACCAAGCCATTTCGCCGGTTTGCACATACCATGCGCCCAGCGGAGTCAGCACGCCGAAACCGAGGGCAACGGCAGGTTCACCCATGCCCCGACTGTTCAGGCGTAAGGGTGGTGCGGAATACCCCCAACCCAGCAACAAACCTGCCAGTCCGATCCATAGCAAGCCCGTGCCGCTGTGCCAGGCCAGCCCAATGCCGAGCATCATGGCCGCAGATAGCAGCAATGCGCCAAATAGGAAAGTTTCTTCCACAGCCAATACACCGTTCTGGATGAAGCGGCTGCCGCCGGTAAAGGGAAACAGCCGTGCGGTATTGCAACGGTCTGTGCCGTTCACTTCATCGTAGTAATCGTTCAGCACATTGACCCCGGCGTGAACCAGGGCAATGGCGAGCAAGGTCAGTAACAGCAAGGGAAGGTTGATCGGCTTGCCCTGATACGCAACTGCCGCGACGCCGATCAGCACCGGCACAAGGCTGGCCGCCAGAAAAGCGGGGCGGGTCGCCAGCCAATAGCGCAACCACGGGTTGCCGAGAAGGGTTGCGTCCGGTTCCTGTGCCATGATTCATCCTGTGAATGGAAAAACTGGCAGTTTACCGTTACAGTGCGGGCGCATGAAGACCTGTTGCCCGATACCATGCGCCTGATCCTTGCACCGATGGAAGGTGTACTCGACTACACCATGCGTGACCTGCTGACCCGGATCGGCGGCTACGACCGCTGCGTGACCGAATTTGTGCGCGTTTCGTATGAAAAATTGCCACCGCGTGTTTTCCTGCGTACCTGCCCGGAACTGGAAAATGGTGGGAAAACGCCCGCAGGCACGCCGGTTTTCCTGCAACTGCTGGGCGGCGACCCTGCATACATGGCGATGAATGCTCAGGTCGCGGAAAGTCTCGGTGCGCCGGGCATCGACCTCAATTTCGGCTGCCCGTCCAAGACGGTCAACAGCAGTGACGGCGGTTCCGTGCTGTTACGCGAACCGCAGCGGGTACACGGTATCGTCAAGGCAGTGCGCGAAGCGGTCAGCCCGCACATCCCCGTTACCGCGAAAATCCGCCTCGGCTTTTACGACAGCAGCCTGCTGGAAGACATTGCCCACGGCATTGCCGAAGCTGGCGCGGATGAGCTGTGCGTCCACGCCCGTACCCGCGTGCATGGCTACCAGCCGCCTGCGTATTGGTCGGAAATAGCCCGTATTCGCCCCCACCTGAACATTCCGGTGATTGCCAACGGTGAAATCTGGTCGGCGGACAATGCCCGTCAGGCGCAGCAGGAAAGCGGTTGCAACGACCTGATGCTGGGGCGCGGTTCGCTCAGTTTCCCCGACCTTGCCCGCGCCATCAAGGCAGCATGGCAGGGGGAACGCTATACACCGCTGGCGTGGCAGGACATCCACCCACTGCTGGTGGATTACGCCGCCGGGTTTGAGAGTGCCGCCCCGCGTTACGCTTCCGGCCTGATCAAGCAATGGCTGACCTATTTGCGCCGCCAGTATCCACAAGCCGACATACTGTTCAACACCGTCAAACGCATGAAACACCCTGCCGAAATTCGCGCCTACATCGAGACACACCATGACTGACCTACAACCCGACCAGAACCAGCGCCACAAAGCCCGCATGGAGCGCAAGAAAGCCGTCATCGACGCCGCGATTGCCCGTGCCGATGCCGACAAAGGCTTGTTGCTGGTATTGACCGGCAATGGCAAGGGCAAATCCAGTTCCGCCTTCGGAATGGTTGGGCGGGCGCTGGGGCACGGTATGCAGGTCGGGGTTTGCCAGTTCCTCAAAAGCCGTACCGATACCGGCGAAGAAGCTTTTTTCGGCAAGCAATCCGGCTGCGAGTGGCATGTGCTGGGCGACGGTTTTACCTGGGAAACCCAGAGCCGTGAACAGGATATTGCCACCTCACAACGCGGCTGGGCAGTGGCGCAGGCAATGCTAGCCGATGCCCGTTATGATCTGGTGGTGCTGGATGAACTGACCTACCTGCTGAACTACGGCTATCTGGAGGCGGATCAGGTATTGGATGACATTGCCAATCGCCCGCCCATGCAGCATGTGGTGGTCACGGGCAGGGCAGCCAGTGAAGTCTTGTGCGAACTGGCGGATACCGTGGCGGAAATTGCCGATGAGAAACATGCCTACCGGGCAGGCATCCGGGCACAGAAGGGGATTGACTGGTAAGGCATGCGTCTCAATGCGCTTCGTCCCAGTTATCGCCGACACCACTATCCACGACCAGCGGCACATCCAGCTTTGCCGCGCCGGTCATCAATCCGGTGACTTTTGCCCGCACGGTTTCCAGTTCCGCTTCCGGCACTTCAAACACCAGTTCGTCATGCACCTGCATGATCATGCGGGTCTGCAAACCACTTTCCCGCAGCCACGCATCCACCGCGATCATCGCCTTCTTGATGATGTCAGCAGCGGTACCCTGCATCGGCGCATTGATCGCGGTGCGTTCCGCATACTGGCGGGTGGCGGCGTTCTTGGACTTGATGTCAGGCAGGAACAGGCGGCGGCCAAACAGCGTTTCGACGAAACCCTGCGCACGCGCCTGTTCACGGGTGTCGTCCATGTACTGCCTGACGCCGGGGTAGCGGGCGAAATACAGGTTGACGTAATCCTGCGCATCCTTGCGGTCAACACCGAGTTGTTTGGCGAGACCGAACGCGGACATGCCGTAGATCAGGCCGAAATTGATCGCCTTGGCGGCGCGGCGCTGTTCCGAAGTTACTTCATCCAGCGGCGCGCCAAACACTTCAGCAGCCGTGGCGCGGTGTACGTCCAGTCCGTGCGCAAATGCCTCCAGCAAGCCCCGATCACCGGACAGGTGCGCCATGATGCGCAGTTCGATCTGGGAATAGTCCGCCGCCAGCAGCTTGCAGCCCTTGTCCGCGATGAATGCCTGACGGATGCGCCGCCCTTCCTCGGTACGCACCGGAATGTTCTGCAAATTCGGGTCGGAGGAAGACAGCCGCCCGGTCGACGCCACCGCCTGATGGTAGGAGGTATGCACGCGCCCGGTACGCGGGTTGATCTGTTCCGGCAGCTTGT
>JBBIHI010000218.1:0-4378 GCA_037447095.1 Thiotrichaceae bacterium | reverse complement strand
CGATTGTGGAAAAACCCAGTCAGGAAGAAGCACCGTCCAATTTTGCCGTGGTCGGGCGTTATGTCCTGTCCCCACACACCTGGGGTTGGCTGAAACGTACACCGCTGGGTGCGGGGGATGAAATCCAGTTGACTGACGCCATTGGCTTGCTGATGCGCGAATATCAGGTCAACGCCTTCCACATGACCGGCAAGAGCCACGACTGTGGTTCCAAGATGGGGTATATGGCGGCCAATGTCGAATACGCTTCCCGCCACCCGGTACTGGGTGCACGCTTTAATGCCTTCCTGAAAGAGTATGTCAAAACATTGGCCTAAGTTTGCATAACGCCATTTTCCACCCGCTGGATGAACAGCTTGCCGCCCTGCTGCAACGGCTGGGTGGCGGTGTGGAAAATGATGCGCTGCGCCGTCTGGCTTTGCATGTCAGTGAACGTACCCGTAACGGGGTCATTGCTGCGCCGTTGGCAGATTTGCCTGACGTTGACCCGCTTGCCTTGCAAGCCTCGCCAGTCGTAGGGAAACCCGGTGATTACCGTCCGCTGATCGTCAGTGAGACCCATGCCTGGTTGTACCGTTACTGGCAGTATGAGCAGCGTCTGGCGGATTGCATCAATAGCAGGCTTTCCCCAGTATTTTCCCCCCATCCTAACCTTCCCCAGCAAGGGGGGGAGGAACAAGAGGGTGCTTCGGATCAAAGCTCTTTGCTCCCTTCCCCCCTTGCGGGGGAAGGGCTGGGGATGGGGGATATTCCTCAATTCCTGATCATTTCCGGCGGCCCCGGAACCGGCAAGACCACGACTGTTACCCGCATCCTGGCGCATTTGCAAGGGCAGGGCGTGGCGGCTGCACGGATATTGCTGGCCGCGCCTACCGGGAAGGCGGCGATGCGGATGCAGGAATCCATCCGCGAAACCCGCCAGCGTCTGGGTATTGGCGGTGATATGCCGGAACAGGCCAGTACCTTGCATCGTCTGCTCGGCTATATCCCCAACAAGGTTGCGTTCCGCCATCACGCCGGGCATCCACTGGCGGCGGATGTGGTGATTGTCGATGAAGCTTCGATGATCGACATTTCCCTGATGACCCATTTGTTTGAGGCGCTTGCCCCGCAAACCCGGTTGATCCTGCTGGGCGACCGAGACCAGTTGGCGTCGGTGGAAACCGGCTCGATTTTCCGTGACATGTGTGTTGCCCCCGCCTTGCAGGGTAATCTTGTCATGTTGCAACAGAGTTTCCGTTTCAGTGCCGAAGACAGTATCGGGCAACTGGCGCAGGCTATCCGTGCCGCTGACGGGGAACGTTTGCTGGAAATTCTGGCTTCCCCGGCTTTCCCGGAGGCAACGCTCGACGAATCGGCTACGGGTTTGGATGCGCAGACGTTGCGTGAGGGCTGGCAGGATTATGTGACGGCTGTGGGTGGGCAGGATATTGATGCGGCCTTCCGCGCTTTTAATGCCTTGCGGATATTGACCCCGTTACGCAAAGGGCGTCTGGGTGTGGAAACCCTGAATGCCTGGGTAGATGGCGTCATGCAACGCCTGCTGCCGGTTTCCGCCAATGCTTCGCGCCCGTGGTATGCAGGCAGGCCGGTCATGGTGACGCAAAATGATTACCGGCAAAACCTGTTCAACGGGGATATTGGGATTGCCTTGCCTAATGGGCGGGGGGAATTGCGGGTCTGGTTCCCGACGGGCGAGGCGGGGCAATACCGGGCATTGGTGCCGATACGTTTGCCTGCCCACGAAACGGCCTGGGCAATGACGATCCATAAAAGTCAGGGTTCGGAATTTACCCGTGTATTGCTGATTCTGCCGGACTCGGATGATTTGCCATTGCTGGGGCGGGAATTGCTGTATACCGCAGTGACGCGGGCGCGGCAGGGGATTCATGTATTGGCAAGCCGCGCCAGTTTGCTTAAGGCGTTGCAACAGGTTGCCCCTGCTGCATCGTGTTTGCAGGAAAAGCTCAGGGTTTAAGCTGAACTTTCCCCCATACATGAAACAGGGGATCTGAGAGTTTGGTTTGGTGGATATGCGGGTCATTGAGTGGACGGGGCAAACCACGCAGGGATTCAGTGCGTAAATCGCCAAACAGCCTACTTTGCAGGAAATAATCCAGCACCAAGCCTTGCCGTTCAAACGGATGCATTTCTGTCCAGGGGTCAATGGCCTTGCCGGGAAACCAGCGGGTCGAAACCGTCATGGCAACCGTTCCTCCGGTGCGGGTAATTCGGGCAAGTTCGCACATGATTGCCAGCGGCTGGGTCAGATATTCCACCGAAACTGTGCAAATCACGGCATCGAAGGTATTGTCTGCAAACGGTAACTGGGTTGTCCGATTCAGGTCGTGGATGAAGTGCTCATTTAAGCGGGGATTGGCTTGCAGTTCCATCCTATTCATTCCAAGGCCGGTAATGTGCAAGGCGTCAGTCAATTCGTCCGGTAGGTGGGAGTGGCAACTGGCCATCAGATCGAGTACCCGCATTCCCGGTTGTAATAGGCGTGCATGAAAATCCCTCACACCAGTCAGTGCCACATTGTCGAGGTGATTGATCATGCGGGGATTGGCATAAAACTGCCGGTCATCACGTTCATCGCTACGAGGAAAAGGGTATTGGCTATAAAAATCCGTCTGAATGCCAAGGTAAGGGGCTTGCATCCCAGGGCCATTGTCTGTGATCTGTTGCCGCAGGGGAGTGCCTGGCAGCGCTGAAGCAGGCATGCGGGATGGAAAATTCCGCACATCAGGTTTGACGGTGAGGGTTAACGGATAATGGGCCAACGGGTGATTGGCATCGCCAGCCATATGCTGTTGAACATGTTTTATTAGGCGGAACGGTACGAAATGATTGCGGGTACAGTTAAATGCCTGCCATGCAAATGCCTGCGGATAGAACCGCCCTACCCGTGGGTCGATGTTCAATTGCCGTTGCTTACACTCGAATAGCGCTGTGGGGAAGTTGATCATTTGCTGGTCAGAATAGTCAGGAACCAGTTCACCCGGCGCAAAGTCCTGCTCAAATACGTCTTCTGTCGACAAGTTCCGCAGGGTATTTTCCAGTTCTATAGCAAAGCCGGTTTTACCTTGTTCGGGCAGGTTGGCTATGTAACGGTCACGGTGCCGCGCGACGCTACTTTGCCATTCAAGAATAAATTCAAACGGGTGGTTTACGGGTAATGCCATCAAAATAGCCTCTTGGGAAGAATGGCTGATTTTATCAAGATTCTGGGCTTAAAAGTTGTGCCCCGGCTTATCTGTAGCGTAATCTTACAGTAACATTATCGCCCCGCAACAGGGTATGGAACTCGCGGTCGGCAACAGCTTTTCCGCACAGTGGTATTGGAATAACTTAACACGGTTGACTTTTAAGTGGATATACAACTTTCAGGGCGCGTTGGGCGCGTCAAGCCATCTCCTACGCTCGCCATTACTGCATTGGCAGCCCAACTCAAGGCATCAGGCCGCGATATTATTGGCCTGGGTGCGGGGGAGCCTGATTTTGATACGCCGGAACACATCAAGCAGGCGGGTATTGAAGCCATCCAGAAAGGTGAAACCCGTTATACCGCCGTTGATGGCACACCATTCCTGAAACAGGCGATTATCAGCAAATTCCAGCGTGAAAATGGTTTTGACTTCGCGCCGAAACAGATTCTGGTGTCCTGCGGTGGCAAGCAGAGTTTTTATAACCTTTGTCAGGCGTTACTGGATGCTGGCGATGAAGTGATTATCCCCGCGCCGTACTGGGTTTCCTACCCGGATATGGTGTTGCTGGGTAATGGTACGCCGGTTATTGTGGCGGCAGGGCAGGCGGATAATTTCAAGCTGTCCCCGGCCAAGCTGGAAGCGGCGATTACCCCGAAAACCAAGCTGTTTGTGATTAATAGCCCGTCCAACCCTACTGGCGTTGCGTATTCGCAGGAAGAGTTGGCAGCGCTGGGTGAGGTATTGCGCCGCCATCCGCAGGTTTTGATTGCAACCGATGACATGTATGAGCATGTCATGTTCGGTGGCCGTAAGTTCGTCAATATTTTGAATGCCTGCCCGGATTTGTATGACCGTACCATCGTGCTGAACGGTGTTTCCAAAGCCTATTCCATGACTGGCTGGCGTATCGGCTATGCGGGTGGCCCGGAAAAACTGATCCAGGCGATGAGCATGATCCAGTCACAAAGCACCTCCAACCCGACCTCGATTTCCCAGTATGCGGCAGCAGTTGCCCTGAATGGCGACCAGAGTTTTATTCAGATCATGGTGGCTGCGTTTGAACAACGCCACGAATTTGTGCTGAATGCGTTTAACGCCATGGATGGGGTGGAATGCCTGCCTGCCGACGGCACGTTCTACAGCTTCCCGAATGTCGAAGGTATGATCAA
>JBBIHI010000217.1:0-4381 GCA_037447095.1 Thiotrichaceae bacterium | reverse complement strand
CGGTGATGTAGATGTCATGCCGGTTCCATGCCTTGTCAACCGGAATATCCACGGTCATGCCATCTGCGGGCAGGCTGACCCGCGTTGACCACAGCATCGACTCACCTTCCACCGCCACAATCGCTTCCCCGGCAGACGGCGGGGTAATTTTCAGCTTGGCAACATCACCGGCACGGTACATCGGCTTGTCCAGCGCCAGTTCAATCTGGTCGGGGCGGGCGGCGGTATTGCCTTCATTTTCCCAGTCCCAACCTGCGTGGAAGGGGTATACCGCTTTCAGGCCGGTTTCCGCATCTTCCACTTCCAGCCGATAACCGCCCTGCTGGACGCTGAAAACCGCCTTGCCCTGCCCTTGCGCATCCAGGCTGATTTTCTGCTGCAACACCGGGTATTCGTTGGAAATGTCCTTGCGCTGCCAGCCTTCGGCGTCGCTGTATTCCCAGAAATATTCCTTGTCTTCCTTGACCAGAGTAACGGCCAGCGGCTGTGTACCTGCAACCCGTTGCCCTTCGGATGTTACCCGTACCAGTGAAAAAGCTGCTTCGCCGTTGGCTTCCACCGTATCCTTGCTGAATTGCGGGCGTATCCCGACCAGATTCTGCGCAGGCCAGAAAGGCGCATCCAGTTTGCGGGTAACGGTACGGCCACCTGTTTCATGCAGGCTGCCAATAATGCCCACAGTCAACGGGGAGTTGATTTTCCCGCTTAACGGCGGCACTTCCAGAAACGCCCCACCCTTGTCATTCAACTGCAATTCCGGCAAATCTTCACGCCCAACCAGCTTTACATCCGCCGGGTTGCCAAAGAAATAATCCTTATAGGCAGGCAAGGGATGCTGGTTGACTTCCACCTTGCGTACCGCCGTGAATTTGTTGCCACTGGCCGGTGCGCCATACAAGTAATCCCCTTGCACCGCAACGATCAGTTTCTGCCCGGTTGTCAGCAGCTTCTCATCGGTTTTCAAGGACAACTTCATGCGTTCGGGCATGAAATCCTCAACGTGGAAGGCAAAACTGCTGACTGGCGAAGCATCCTTGCTGTTGATGCGGATTTCCGCTTTCCATTCCCCGGTCGGTGCATCTGCCGGAATAGCCAGGTGATAGCCGAAATAGCCGAGGTCGTGGTCACTGGCCGCCCGGTTTTCTGACAGCAGCAATTTGGTATCCGGGCGGATAATGCGCAGGTTAAGCTTGTCAATGCCGACGGTTTCTCCATCCCGGTCACGTAACAGGACGGACAAGTCCATTGCCTCACCGGGACGGTATAAATCCCGGCTACTGTAAACGAACGGCGCCAACGGCTGGTCAGCCAACCCTGTGACCGGATAATCCGACAAATCCAGGGCAGCATCCCGTAAATCCAGGAAGCTGAAATTCTGTTCCTGTGTTGCCAGCAACAGCAAATTACCTTCCGGGCGATGGACAAAACTGGCATGGCCGTTTTCATCCGTATCGAGTTCCAGTGCTTCCTTTTCGCCCTGCAATTTCAGGTGGACATTCGCCATGGGTTTGCCGCTATCCAGGGCGTTGACGAAAACCTCGGTACCACGCGGATACATCCTGACGTGCAGGCCAATATTGGTCACAACAAAATGGGTAATCCGGTAGGCATCATCACCAAACCGGCCTGGCTGGTGCATGACGGCAAAATACAGGCCAGGGGTTTGTAATTCCGTGATGCTTTCCACCGGAATGACCAGATTGGTACGGGCATTCTTTTTCGCATCCGTCACATAACGCCGGGAAAACACACTTTCCGTGACCGCGTGGATTTCATCCAGTTGCCATTGTTTGATGCCATCCCCCAGATCGATGGACTTCAGCATTTCAGGCAGCCTGGCAGGCTCCACGCGCAGGAATTCAACATCCAGCTCAGGGACATTGACCACCCGGATTGGCAAACCACTGGTTAACCTTGCAGGCAGGATGCTGCCGCGCGTTGCAAAATCGAATGCAGGCTGCACATCACGGGTTTGCAGGCCAATGTCCACAGGCTTGAGCATTTGCAAACCGTTCCTGCTACGGATTCCCGGCCTGATTTGCACACGGTACGCGGTTTGCGGCTGGATATTGGTGAAATACAAACGGCGGGGTTCACTGGCCAAGACCCATGCCCCTTCCACCGCTTTGCCACCTGCGGTCAGGGTGATGAAACTGCCATAATCCGAGGCAGGATCAATATCCTGGGAAAACGTGACCGCCAGCGCAGGGCTATTGTCCAATGTCCGCTCTGCTGCATCCACCAACAGCATCTGGCTTAACAATTCAGCGTTGGTGTATTGGGGCAAGCTGCTTTCCCCGGTTGGGGCAGTAGCAGCAGGCTTGTTCCCGGAAGTCTCTTCAGCAGCCCGCAGGCTTCCCCCGGCAAACATGGCCAGCAACAGGACAAGCAGCAAAGTGAGGATGTGGTGGCTTTGACGACGCATTGTTATTCTCCAACCCGCGAGGCATACATGACTTGCCTAGTATAGCTTTTCAGGCCAATACAAGGTCATAGGAGGCGGAAGATTTTTTGCAGGGAAGAAAGGAAGTGGCGACCCTACGGGGATTCGAACCCCGGTACTCGCCGTGAAAGGGCGATATCCTAGGCCACTAGATGATAGGGTCGCTGTTCGGAACCAGCAGCACTGTTTAAGAAACAATGCTTGAAAAAGTGGCGACCCTACGGGGATTCGAACCCCGGTACTCGCCGTGAAAGGGCGATATCCTAGGCCACTAGATGATAGGGTCGCAGTAAAAACGACTTACTTGTCTTTCTCTCGGGGAGAGAACAACACAATGGTTGATAACCCGGCGAATAGTATTAAAAAACCAAACGGCACAACCATCAAAAAAAACTTCGCCCAATCTTCCTGCCCTGAAAACATAAAGCCGAACCCGAATATCAGGCCAACAATTGTCAGTACCAGTCCAATATTAAGCGTATATTGACCAAGGCGATCCATTTTTACCTCACGCATCGGTCTAAATTTGGTGGAGCTAAGCGGGATCGAACCGCTGACCTCTACAATGCCATTGTAGCGCTCTCCCAGCTGAGCTATAGCCCCACGGCGAAAGAGAGGCGCATTCTGAAGGAAGCGCCCCTACCTGTCAAGCACCTTTCAAGGAATTTGCAAAAATTGCCTTGTGCACATCACCAAGGCTGATGATGCCCACCAGTTTGTTTGCCTGCACGACCGGAATACGGCGGATCTTCTGTACGCACATGATGGATACGGCTTTCATAACCGGCATATCCGGGCTGGCAGAAGCCACCAGTTTGGTCATCAGATCACCTGCTTTCAGCCCCAGGGCATCACTGTAATCCTTTTCCATTTTCTCGAAATCAGGCGCACCCTCTTCCTTGGCCACTTCCGAAATATCAGGAAACATCTTGCGCAAAACATCCTTTTCCGAGATGACGCCCACAACATTGTTGTCATCGTCGACCACCGGCATCCCGCTGATCTTGTTGAAACACATGATTTCAACGATTTCCCTGACCGGTGTGGACGCTTTGGCTGTCTTGACGCCGGTATTCATGATGTCCTGGACTTTCATTCTTCCTCCTCACTGAAAACGGTTATTTTTCGGGGCGAGCGCCTTTATCACTTCACCCCTTTATCCATCACTGCCATTTGCTAGCCAGTGAACACGTAAAATAGCACGAAACGCCCGCCCTCTATACTAACTTTTAAAGTCGCACCGTGGCTCAAGGCATAATCAATATAGCCCGGAATCGCACTACCCGCATGGCATTCATCGACATGCTGGGGAAACTCAAAATCCCTGTCACCATCGCGGTAAGAAACCAGCATGTAATCATCACCAAACAGCTTTCCCGCCTCCGCATTGGCCAATTGAACAGCCTCGGCATACCCGCTGACGGGTGTTTCCGGGGCAAGTTCAAGCTGCGTGACGCCAGAATAATCCGCGTCGCGGTGAATATTGCACTGATTACTCATGAGCCATTCCCTGAATAAAACTGACTGCTTTGAGGATACGCGCCAAAGTGCGTTCACGTCCAATCAGTTCCAGGGTGATTTCCAGCGAGGGTGAAGACGCGCTACCCGTGGTTGCCACCCGTAACGGTGGGCCAACCTTGCCCAGTTTCACCCCCAGCTTTTCACAAGCGGCATGGATGGCGGCATGAATAGGCTCACCTTTCCACTCGGCAAGGTTTATCAGCTCATCATGCACGACTTGCAGATTAGTTGCAGTATCGGCCTTGAACTGCTTTTTTACCGCCTGTTCATCGTAAGCCTCGAAGTCTTCGTAGAAATAGCGGCTGATGGCAACCATTTCCACCAGGGTTTTGGCACGTTCCCGCTGCGCATTGATGACATCAGCCAAGGCAGGGCCGTTGGAAACGTCCAGACCCTGTGCTTGCAAATGCCATTGCA
>JBBIHI010000216.1:0-4389 GCA_037447095.1 Thiotrichaceae bacterium | reverse complement strand
ACCCTGGCTATCCTGAAGCGACACATTCATGCGCCCGGCATCATCAGGGAAAATACGGTAGCCGATCACCCGTTCGCACAGCCGTTTCGCGTGTGCCTCGGTGTCTTCCTTTTCCACCCCCAGCAACAGCAGGATGCCGCGCCCGATCTGCCCGACAGTTTCACCATCCACTTCGACTTTGGCCTGGGTAACGCGCTGGATCAGGCCGATCATGCCAGTTTCTCCAGCAAGCTGTCGGTTGCCTCCACCAGTGCCTGCTGGATCAGTGCCTCACTGGCCGCATGGCCGCAGCCGGGAATGATATGGAAATCCGCATTCGGCCACGCCTGATGCAGGGCAAGCGCCTGTTCCAGCGGACAAATCATGTCGTAACGCCCGTGGATAATGCTGCCCGGCAAATGCGCAATCCGGTAAGCGTCGCGGATAAGCTGGTCGGGTTCGAGGAAACTGTTATGCAGGAAATAATGCGCCTCGATCCGTGCCACGCTCATGGCGGTGTACGGGTCGGAAAAATGTGCCATGACACTTTCCTTGGGTTGCAGGTTGGCGGTACGGCCTTCCCACACTGACCATGCTTTGGCGGCCTGCATCCGGGCGATTTCGTTTTCCCCGGTCAGGCGCTGGTAATACGCCTGCACCATGTTGCTACGCTCAGCTTCGGGGATGGGGGCGAGGTAATCCTGCCAGTAATCGGGGTAAATCCGTTCAAGTCCACTGCCTTGCTCATAAATCCACGCAATGTCACGCGGACGGCTGAGGAAAATGCCGCGCAGGATCATCCCCGTGACCCGCGCCGGGTACTGTTCCGCATAAGCCAGCGCTAGGGTGGAACCCCACGAGCCGCCAAACAAAGCCCATTCCTCAATGCCCAGTGATTCGCGGATCAGTTCCAGGTCGCTGACCAAATCCCAGGTGGTATTGTTTTCCAGCGATGCATGGGGGCGGGAGCGCCCACAACCACGCTGGTCAAACAAAATGATCCGGTAACGGGTCGGGTCGAAAAACTGCCGGTGCCAGGGTTCGCAGCCTGAGCCGGGGCCGCCGTGCAGGAAAACCACCGGTACACCGTGTGGCACGCCACATTCCTCGACATAAATCTCGTGGGCATCATCCACGCGCAGGTAAAAATGCCGGTTTTCGTGGATGGGCGGGTAAAGTGGACTCAAAACGCTTTCCTCTGGTGTGTTTTATAGATGGTCATGGCTGGCAGACAGTTTAGACGAAATGTTCGTCGCCCTCAAAGGATGTTAAGCTTGGGCAAAGTCATTGAAATGGGGCTGGAAAGTTATGGAAAAGGTTTGGTTGAAATCTTACCCGGCGCATATCCCTGCGCAGATTGATGCCCGTCAATACCATTCACTGGTTGAACTTTTCCGTAGCAGTGTCGGGGAACATGCCCGGCGTCCGGCATTCAGCAATATGGGCAAGGTGATCAGCTATGCCGAAGCCGACCACCTGACCTGCCAGTTTGCGGCCTGGCTGGTGCATGGCGCGGGTCTGCAAGCTGGCGACCGGATTGCCATCATGATGCCCAACCTGTTGCAATACCCGGTAGCATTGTTCGGTGCCTTGCGTGCCGGGCTGGTGGTGGTGAACACCAACCCCTTGTACAGCGCCCGCGAGCTGGAGCACCAGCTCAAGGATTCCGGCGCAACCGCGATTGTCATTCTGGCCAATTTCGCAGATACCCTGGCGAAAGTCCTGCCGCGCACCGCCATCAAGACCGTGGTCGTAACGCAGGTCGGTGATTTGCTGGGTTTCCCCAAGTCAGTGCTGGTCAATGCCGTGGTCAGGCATGTGAAAAAAATGGTTCCAGCCGTCAGCTTGCCGGGAGCGATTGGTTTCAACCAGGCATTACACCTGGGGAACGGGTATGCACACCGCTATCAGGATGCCCGCCCGAAACACGACGATCCCGCTTTCCTGCAATACACGGGTGGCACAACCGGCGTGGCGAAAGGCGCGGTACTGACCCACCGCAACCTGCTGGCCAACCTGCTTCAGGCAGATGCCTGGGCGGCGGCAGATTTGGAGCACGGCAAGGAAGTGTTCATTACCGCCCTGCCGCTCTACCATGTGTTTGCATTGACCGGCAATGCCTTGTTTGCCCTGAAAATCGGCGCAAAAAATGTCCTGATCACCAACCCGCGTGACATGCCCGCGTTTCTGAAAACCCTGGCAAAGGAACCGTTTACCTTCATTACCGGGGTGAACACGCTGTTCAATGCCATGCTCAGCCACCCGGACATTGCCAGGGTGGACTTTTCACGCCTCAAACTGACCCTTGGTAGTGGCATGGCAATCCAGAAATCGGTGGCCGAACGCTGGAAAGCCACCACCGGCAAACCGCTGGTGGAAGCTTACGGCCTGACGGAAACTTCCCCCGCAGTCTGCGTCAATCCGGTCAGCTTGCCGGAATACAATGGCATGATCGGTTTGCCCATCCCTTCCACTGAAGTGTCGATCCGTGACCTGGATGGCAAGGAACTGGAAATCGGTGAAGCGGGCGAGCTGTGGGTGCGGGGCCCGCAGGTCATGCAGGGTTACTGGCAGCGCCCGGAAGAAACCGCCGACATCCTGTCCGCTGATGGCTGGTTGCGTACCGGCGATATTGCCGTGATCAACGAGGATGGTTTCGTGAAACTGGTTGACCGCCTGAAAGACATGGTTCTGGTGTCCGGTTTCAATGTTTACCCGAATGAAGTGGAAGACGCGCTTGCCAGCCATCCCAAGGTGCTGGAAGCAGGCGTGATCGGTGTGACTGACGAACGCAGCGGTGAAATGGTCAAGGCATTTGTGGTGAAAAAGGACGCTGACCTCGGTGAGGCCGAACTCAAGGTTTACTGCCACGATGTGCTGGCAGCCTACAAATGCCCGAAATTGATCGTGTTTGTGGATTCGCTGCCGAAAAGCAATGTGGGGAAAATCCTGCGCCGGGAATTGCGTCAGCTATAAGCCACCGTCTGGCAGGTGCAACCAGTGCCTTTGCCTGCTGGTCTATACTTGCTGGAAACCGTTATCCGGGGATGATTCATGCCAAACAAGCTTGTGGTTGTATGCCTGTGTTTACTCGCCGTTATTGCCAGCGTTCCGGCCAGTGCTGCCGGACAGCAGGCAGGTAATGCCTTCCGTGATCATGCGCCGGACAAGGTGGCACAGGTGGAAAGCCTTATCCGCCGCCAGCTTGGTTTGCTGAAAACAGCGGTGAATGATTTCGACCGCCCGGTATTGGCGCAGGGTTATGCCGTGCCGATCCGCAACCCGTTTGCCGATTTGCCCGCCACCCTGCAACAGGGTATGGCACAGGAAGGTATAGACCTCAAGGCCATGGCAACCTACCCGGCACTGTATGTCGCCGGTCATCTGAGCGGGGCAAATGCCCTGAAAATCATCAATACCGACCCGCACACGGTTCTGGTGGTGGGTTCGGGGACGATTACCCACCAGCCGATTTACAGCCGTGGCCCCATCGTGCTGGTGGGGGATGCGCACCTGATGAGCGAGGTATATAGCGAGGATTTGCTGTGGTATGGCGCACAGGCTTCCAACTCAGGCATGGATCCCAATATCGGTTTCCCGGTCATTACCAGCAGGAATGATCCGCAGCATAGCCTTGGCATCAATCCGTATTCTGCCGACGAGGAAAACCAGGCCATCAATGCCTTGGGCAGCGCCAAAACCCACCGCACGGCGGAAGATGCCCCGCCAGTCGTTGCAGCCAGCAACCGCCCGGCATCCGATACACCGCAAACCACGATCCGCGTCCCGGAGATGGATGAAATCCACAATACCACCGCCAACCAGCAGCGTTGTCAGGCGTATGCCGCTTATGCTGTCGGGCAGAACGCGCTCAACAAACGCTATGGCTGCGGTTTCACCGGCTTGCGCTGGAACGAGGACAAAGCCGGGCAGGCCAACTGGTGTATGAATGTGCTGGAAAACGAAACCGATGCGGAAAGTGCCGCCCGCGCCCGGCAACTTGATGACTGTGCTACCCGCAAGGCAGCGCTGGATAACCCGGAAAACCAGCCCGCTATCCCGGCGGCCTGCCACGACCCGGCGGTGCAATTCACGCCGGTCAAATCCATTTACCACGCCTACCGTTACCGCAGGGAACTCAAGCAGCCGGTGCAAGGTGGCTTGATCAGCCACGATTACAACCGTGACGGGACGCAGGATTACATCTTCCTGGAAGTGAACGGCGACGATGCACAAGTGACCGCCTGCCTCAGCCACAAGGGCAGTTATGTCAGACAGCCGAGTGAAATCCGGTTCAGTGCCGCTGGTGATGACCTGGAGGGGATGCAATACGATCTGTCACCTGACGGCGCGGGGCTGAAGCTGGATATTGGCTACCTGATGCACGACATCGGCGACAGTGACCGCACC
>JBBIHI010000215.1:0-4406 GCA_037447095.1 Thiotrichaceae bacterium | reverse complement strand
GTGCCTTCATTGTTACCCTCGGTATGCTCAGCCTGTACCTGCTGAACCGGGGAACCGGCATCCGCAGTTAACCCGTTGCCAGATTCAGCCCGCCACGGGGTATCCTGGCTGGCTTGGCAAAACGGAGAGACTCTGCCCGTGGGCGACGGTAATAGCGGTAGTTCGATACATTTTCCCCGGACTTGACCATCAGGAAACCGACCACGTTATGCCTGACCCGCTGTAATTGCTCCATCGCACTGAGCAGACGCTTGCGGTGGGTATTGTCCTCATTGACCACCATGATGGTGGTATTCGCCAGCGAGGCCAGATACAAGGTATCGGCGAAACCCAATACCGGCGGGGCGTCAATCACGATGCTGTCGAAGTGCTGGGTTGCCAGTTCCAGCAGCTTTGCCATGACCGTGCTGGACACCAGAGTAACCGGGTTGGCAACCGCACTGCCTGCTGTCACCACATACAGACCCTTGACATCGCGGGCAGCCTGGGTGACAGCCGCAATCTCAACCTCGCGGGACAGGAAGTTGCTCAAGCCCTTGTCATTACGCAGACCCAGTTTGGAATGGATGGAAGGCTTGCGCATGTCTGCATCTATCAGCAACACCTTAAGCCCCTGCTGTGCCTGACTGACGGCAATATTGATGGCTGACGTTGACTTGCCCTCGGCTGGATTGGTGCTGGTAAACAAAGTGACATGCGCCCCCCCGCGTGGGGTGATGAAGCGCAGGTTGGCGGCAGCCACACGGTAGGCTTCAGCCAGCGGTGAAATTTCCCCGCGTATGCTGGCCTTGGTCAGCGCCTGTTTCGAGAAGGCACGTATCCGGGGAATGGTTCCCAACACCGGCAAGCCACTAAGCGCCTGCAATTCACCCACCGAGGTCACGTTCTGCCCCAGGGTTTCACGCAGCAGGGCTGCACCGATCCCCAACAGCAGGCCAGCCAATGCCCCAAGCATCAGGTTGATTTTCTTTTTCGGGCGGAACACGTCGGTAGCCGGAGCCGCAACATCAACCACCTTGATATTGCTGCTGGTCATATTCGCTACAACACTGGTCTCCTTCATGCGTTGCAACAGGCCATCGTACAAGTTACGGCTGGTTTCCACTTCGCGTTTCAATGCATTGTATTCAATGCTCTTGTCACGCAGGTTAACCAGTTCACCCTTGTAACTGTCCAGTTCGGCACGGATGTCTGATTCCACTTTACTGGAGGCGTTATAGTCCGCTTGCAGGGATTGCTTCAGGCTGCCGATTTCCCGGTTCAACTGCGACTGCACGGACTGTATCTGCTGTTGCAGGCGTTGCATGTCGGGGTAGGCAGGTTTGAACAGTTTGAGTTTTTCCTGATAATCCGCCTCCAGCGTGACCAGATTCTGTTTGATACCTTCGATCAGCGGGTTGCCCAGCACGTCCCGCACATTGCCGCTGCCACGGCTCTGGATCAACATGCTCTCGGCCTGGATGCGGTTACGTTCGGCTGTGCCCAGCGCCAGATACAGGTCATCCAATTTTTTCTCCTGACTGGTGGGGCTGGTACTGGCTTCGAGGATATTGTTCTGCTTCGCGTAATCAACCAGTTTGGCTTCCTGCATGGTCAGGCGGTTGCGTGCCTTTTCCAGCTCATTTTCCAGGAATTGCTTGGCGTAAGTATCCGTTTCGGTTTGCGCACCGAGGTTGGATTTGATGAAAGCATCCACCAGGGCATTGACAACCTGCGCCGACAGGATGGGATCAGGGCTTTCATAAAACACCTTGACCAGATGGGTATGCTCAATCGGCTCAACATACAGGTTGTTCTGGAACTGGGTGACATATTCATCAGTCCGGGTGACGTTCCCGGCAGCTTGCTTGCGGCCACCGGTTATCCAGTTTTTCAGGGTATCCAGCCCGGTCTTGAGGAAATTCGCCTGATGCGGGCGGTCAAACAGCCGCTGCGCCAGTTCCTGCTCGGCAATCACCTGCTCGGCCAGTTTGCGGCTTTTCAATTGCTCATACTGGGTACGGAAAAACGGATCCTGTTCCCCCATATCCGGGGCACCCTGGCTGATGGTATTGAACTCAACCACCTTGGCACCTTCCTTTTCAATCTGGATCAGGGTTTCCGCACGGTAGGTGGGCGTGGTCGTCCAGGTCAGGTAGGCCGTCAATAGCAGGACTGGCAAGGCGACCAGCAGGACTGTCCATTTCTGGCGCCACAGGCGGTGCCAGATTTCCACAATCCCGATGCCTTCGGCCATACTGGCAGGCATCGCTGATGGGTTCAAAGTGCCCCCCCCCGATGTTGGGGCAGGAACGGAAACAGCTTGGTTTGGAACGACTAACATAAGGCAATTCAATCCGGCTTATTCATTTCCTATCATTCTGCGCAATCGCCAAAGCCTCCGCAAAACCCTTCCAGCGTGCGTAAGCATTTCATTGACAAACGGATTATCTGTTTGTGATTCCGCCATTCACCCTTCAGGGTAGTCCGTTAATCAGCCCAAACTGGTTTGCCTGCCCATCCCGCCTGACAATCCAGGGAATCACAAAACCAAGACAAAACCGTATGACGCTACTGATATGCCCCGATCAGGCATCCCCATCAAACCCGAGCGCTGACGTTTTTTCCACAGCGGGATTCCGTGCTGCGATTGCGGACGAATACCACCTGCAAGCGGTGCGTATTTTGATGGAAACGGCAGGCAATGGGGTGGACGTTCCGGCTTTCCTGCGCCGTAGCCTGTTGGGTGAGAAAACGCTGGTTATCGGGGCTGGCTTTGATAAAACCGGCGTTATTCAGGGAATGGCAGGCGAAGACTACACCCAGGTCATTGGGCAACTGGTGGACACGCTGGGTATGTCAAATATCCAGGCGCTGGAAATCCGCACTACCCAGCATATTCCTTGCATCACAGACGAATCGGACAAGGTGGAACTGAACGTTGACATTGGAGCCACAGTGGAAGCTGTCTGGAATGGCTTGTCGACCAATACCCGCAAAAACATCCGTCGCCCATTGAAACGCGGCTTTACCTCTGTCATTAGTAAATCACCCGAATTGCTGGATGAGTTTTACCAGCTTTACCGCATGAGCCTGCATGACATCGGCAGCCTGCCGCACCCCAGACACTTTTTTACCCGTCTGCTGGAAGAATGTGCCGATTACATCGAGATTTTTGTCGGCTACATGGAGGGCATCCCGGTGGTTTCCTCAATCAGCTTTACCAGTCAGGATGAAATTTACGGTGCGTGGTCAGGCATCCACACCGACTACAAAAAGCACAATGTTTTCCTCGCCATGCTCTGGCAGATGGTCGAATACTGTGGCAAGACCGGGCGCAAAACCTATAACCTCGGGCGCTCTTCTGCAGGCAGCAGCCAGCACCAGTTCAAACTGAAACTGGCCAACCGCAGCCACAAGATTTATTACTACCGGATCAAAACTGCGCCATCACATAAGGCACGTTCACGTTTGCAGGATGCCGCCTCCTGGCTGATCCGCCATACACCTGAAATCGTGATGGACGGGCTTTCCCGCAGCCTCCTGCACCGTTTCTACTGACAGGGATAACCACATGAAAATACTCGAAGTATGTACCGTCAGCAGTTCTGCCTACGCACTGGTATTCCAGCGGGCGCACACCCTCAATCAGCGTTATGCCGGGCAAATGCAGGTTGACCTGTTGTGCAGTGATGGCCCGGAAGTGGCGCTGATGCGGGAACAGGGTATGCAGGTGGTCACAACGACCTTGCATCGCAGCCTGAATCCGTTGCAACTGCTGCGTTCCGCCTGGAACTTGCACCGCGCCATCCGTGCGGGTGGCTATGCTGCCGTGCACCTGCATTTCGGCATTCCGGGACTGGTGGGGCGTTTCCTTGCGTTTTTTGACCGTAAGACAGTCTGGATTTACCAAAGCCACGGTTACAGCATTGCGGAAAATACCGGAGCACTGGCGCGTTGGGTCTTCATCCTGATTGAGAAACTGCTCAAGCACACAGTACGTTACTCGTTGTTCCAGTTGCGGAGTGATATGGAACTGGCAAGGCAATACCGATTACTGGATGAAGGGCAGATGGTGTTTTTGGGGAATGGGGTTGATTTGGGAAGGTTTTCACCCAGCTTTTACCCCCCCATCCCCGGCCCTTCCCCCGCAAGGGGGGAAGGGGGTGAAGAATCGCTGACAACATTTGGGATGGTGGCGCGGTTTGAGCCGATCAAGAACCATGCACTGCTGCTGGGTGCAGTGGAATTGCTGGCGAAACAGACCCGTGATTTCCGAGTGAAACTGATTGGGCAGGGACATCTGAAAACTGACGTACAGGCATCCATCCGTGACAAAGGCTTGGAAAATATGCTGGAAATCGTCGAATACAGTAATGACATGCCCAAATTTTACCAAGGCATTGATGTGGGGATGCTGACCTCTT
>JBBIHI010000214.1:0-4465 GCA_037447095.1 Thiotrichaceae bacterium | reverse complement strand
CCATGAACTTGAAACCCCGCTTTTTCAAATCCTTACTGAGCGCGTCGGATTCCTTGCTGGTGGCACGATAGTCTTGCTGGGTATGTAACTCGTTGATAATCGGTGTGCCGCCCACAAAACGCCAGATATAGCGGTCGAAGCTGCCGAATTCCGCCTGAATTTCCAGAAAGCGCTGTGCATTATTAATGGTTGCCAGTATTTTCAGGCGATTACGCACGATACCGGGATTATTGAGCAATTCCTGCACCTTTTGCTCGTCGTAACGGGCAATCCGTTCCGGGTCGAACTGGTCGAATGCCTGCCGGTAGCCTTCGCGTTTGCGCAGGATGGTGTACCAGCTCAAGCCCGCCTGGGCGGATTCCAACACGATGAATTCAAACAGCTTGCGGTCATCATGGACGGGGACACCCCATTCCTCGTCATGATAGGCGACGTAATCCGGTTTGCTGAGGTCTACCCACGGGCAGCGGCAAAGTGTGTGGTCGTGTGACATGAATGCTCCTTGTTTTTATGCCATTATCCATAATCCTTGAGCAAATTCATAAGGCATATCATGTTGCGTGCGTCGGATACCTGGAAAGTGTTGCTGGCAGGCATTTGCAGCCTGATCCTCACGGTTGGGCTGGCGCGGTTTGCCTATACGCCCTTATTACCGGTGATGCGGGCGGAAACATGGCTGACCGAAGTGGCAGGCGGCTGGCTGGCAACCTTCAATTACATGGGTTACATGAGTGGTGCATTGCTGGCCGCTTCCATCAGCAGCTTGCAGGTGAAATTCCGCCTGTACCGTATCGGTCTGGTGCTGGGGGTATTGAGTGTGGCGGGTATGGCGTTGACCCAGAACATGCTGCTGTGGGTGATCCTGCGTTATGTGGCGGGCTTGGGCAGCGCGGCGGGTTTGCTGGTGGGTTCCGGCCTGATGCTGAACTGGTTGGTGCGTAACGGACATCGCCCGGAACTGGGCATCCATTTTGGCGGGTTGGGCGGCGGTATCCTGGTTTCCGGCCTGTTGTCGGTGGCGATGCTGGCGGCAGGTCTGGACTGGGCGCAGCAATGGTGGACGCTGGGAATCGTGGGTACATTGCTGTTTATCCCCGCATGGTTGTGGTTGCCTGAGCCAGCCCCGGCTTCCGCGCACCAGCAGGCAGTGCAAAATCCGCCCGCCCGGCGATGGCTGATCCTGATGGTGGCGGCGTATTTTTGCGCCGGGTTTGGTTACGTGGTCAGCGCGACATTTACTGTGGCAATGGTGGAAAAAATCCCTGCCTTGGCAGGGTGGGGCAGTTGGGTATGGATTCTGGTCGGCCTGGCAGCGACCCCGGCCTGTTTCGTCTGGGATCGCATTGCCCGTAAAGCGGGTGACATGCGTGCCCTGCAACTCGCCTTTGCAGGCCAGATTATCGCCATTGTGACCCCGGCAGTGTCGGCCAATGCGCTGGCGGCGGTATGCAGTTCAGCGCTGTATGGCGGCACATTCATCGGTATTGTCAGCCTGACCCTGACGGTGATTGGCAAGCTATACCCGGCAAACCCGGCCAAGGCAATGGCTCGGCTGACGTTGAGTTACGGGGTGGCGCAGATCATTGCCCCGGCTATTACCGGCTATATTGCGGAAAGCACGGGTAGTTACCAGGGTGGTTTGCTGATGGCCGCAGCGGTTATGCTGGCAGGGATGGGGCTGTTGTGGAAGTTGGTCAGGAGTGATGAAAAGCGGTAATTTCCTGGTAAAAATGAATCACAAAATTTAAGGCTGTTAATACTTTCTCCTGGCTCAGGGGATGCTTGTCGGCACTATTTCAGTGCAAGCAACTGAATGGCGGGCAAAAAAATGGGGCAAAAAAATGGGGCAGAAAAGCTGCCCCAAACCGCTAGGAGGAAAATGGGTCAGTCGCCCGACCCATCTTTATAGTATCCTAACTGGACAAAAAGTAAAACATTTTCGCACTGCAACAGATAAGCTTTTCTGTTCTGGGGATCAACGGTTCCTGTTTGGGATGCGCAAGCCTGTATGGGTGATTTTCCAGCAGTAATGTTGGTTTATCCGTGTTGGCTAATTATTAATCCGGTTGTCGTGTCACGTATATTGCCCGAGCTGGGGCTGATTTCGCATAAGGCATCCGGTAGCGAAACGTGACATAATCCGGCGTTTTCAGCCTGATTCAGAACATTTGTGAGCCGCAGCCCAAGCCAGACAGCAAAACTGCCATTCTCCCTTGTGATGGGCAGTGCCGACAGCCAACCCGCCTCTGTTGACGGGCAATACCTGTTGGCAACAATCCGTTTTGCCGGAAAAGCAGCAGTGCTGGAGGGTGTCTGCCCCACCTTTACCGTGGGTTTGCCGGTCTTGCAGGCAACGGCGGAGGTGGAATACTGGCTAAGCCCGACACCTGTGCGGTATGGGCGCTACGCGAGCATTAAGTATAGCGAGAATGATGCCGTGCTATTCGGACACTTGCTGTTGGAAGAGGCCGATTTCCCCGATTTCCGTATTGCCAGCCAGACGGCCTATCAGCATGTGTTCGGCTTGCTGCAACAGCGTGGCTACCCCTGTCTGCTGCGGATGTGGAATTATTTCCCCGCGATCACGGTGCAACAGGGTGAGTTGAACCGCTACCAGACGTTTTGCCTGGGCAGGCAGGATGCACTGGATACTTTCGGCAATTTCACCTATTCGCCACCCGCTGCAACAGCGATCGGTGGGCAACAGGCGGGTTTGCAGGTGTATTTTCTCGCCGCCAAACAACCGGGTATGCAACTGGAAAACCCGCGCCAGACCAGCGCGTTCCTTTACCCGCGCCAATATGGCCCGGTCAGCCCGGCATTTTCGCGTGCCACGGTAAAAGACTGGGGGCAGGGCAAGCACCTCTATATTTCCGGTACGACCAGCATTGTCGGCCATGAAACCTTGCATATCGGCAACCCGTTGGCGCAACTGGAAGAAACCCTGCGCAACCTGGAAGCCTTGCTGCAACATGGGGATGACACCTTGGGTTTACCTGTGCGTCAGGTTCGAGAGTTGTCCCAGTTGAAAGTGTATGTGCATGACCCGGCCAGTTTCCCGCAGATTCAGGCGCATTTGGATGAATACCTGAAGGGTAGTCAGGTGCATGTGCTGTATTTGCAGGGTGATGTATGCCGTTCCGACCTGATGGTGGAAATGGAAGGGATTTATGCCTGAATTGCCTGAGGTGGAAACCACCCGGCGCGGTATCGGGCCGTATGTGCAGGGGCAAAGCATCCGTCAGGTGATTATCCGTGAGCCACGTTTGCGCTGGCCGGTTCCCCCGGAAATTCAGGCGCTGCAAGGGCAGGTGGTGCGCAAGCTGACCCGGCGTGGCAAATACATCCTGTTGCATACCGATGCAGGCGTGGCGCTGATCCATCTGGGTATGTCCGGCAGTTTGCGTATCGTGGAACCTGATATGCAGCCGCGCAAACACGACCATTTCGATTTGCTGCTGGAAAGTGGCAAGGCAGTGCGTTACCACGACCCGCGCCGGTTTGGCGCCTTGTTGTGGACGACGGCAGCAGACCCCTTGCAACATGAACTGCTGCAAGGGCTGGGACCGGAACCGCTGGACGGCGGTTTCGATGGTGATTACCTGTTCAAACTGTCACGCACGCGCAAGCTCGCCGTGAAAGCCTTCATCATGGATGCCCGTGTCGTTGTCGGCGTGGGTAATATCTATGCCAATGAAGCGCTGTTCCTCGCCGGGATAGACCCACGCCGGGCTGCGGGGCGCATAGCCCGCGAACGTTTCCTGAAATTGGCGGACAGTATCCGCCATGTTCTGGCCCATGCCATTGAACGCGGGGGAACAACCTTGCGCGATTTTGTACGTGAAGACGGGACGCCGGGGTATTTTCAGCTTGAGCTGAAGGTTTACGACCGGACTGGGCAGCCATGCACGGTCTGTCAAACCCCACTCCGCCATCTCGTCATCGGGCAGCGTTCCACCTGGTTCTGCCCCGTTTGCCAACATTGAGTCGGTGCTGCTCTCTTGGTCACTGAGTGCAGCCGAAGTGTTACCTTGCGGTTTGCCGCTGAGTCAATTCCGTCTGGGACTCTGGATGCTCATGTCGGTGTCTTCGAGGATGCCGCTGGCCATGAGTTCGCGTACCAGTTGCCTGCGGATACCTTTGCTGACACCAATATCCATACCGATGCGGTAGAACACGTAAGCAGGTAGCCCGATAATGCCCAGGCCGAGCAAGAAATAAAGCACAGAATCCATATCCAGCATAAAAGAACCCCTCGTATTAAGTCTTGAGTTGTCTGGAAAGCCCATAGTGAAATGGTATATGAAGAAGCTGAACAGGAAATTTACCGTAGCGCCAATGTTGGACTGGACAGACCGGCATTGCCGTTTTTTTCACAGGTTGCTGTCAAAACAGGCCGTTTTGTATACCGAAATGGTCACGGTCGGGGCAATCCTGCACGGCGACCGTAACCGCCATCTGCGCT
>JBBIHI010000213.1:0-4494 GCA_037447095.1 Thiotrichaceae bacterium | reverse complement strand
GGATGGTGGTTTTGTCATTATAAGATTCCCCGCAGTGTAGTTAATGTTACTTATCGTCTTATTCTAGACCGTCATTCTACGCAGTGGTTGTACTGTTTAGCAGCATCCGCAGAAATATTTTTAGCCTCACGCGCCATCCGCTGCATGATTGCCACGATTTCAGGGTCGTCATAAGGCCCCCATCCAGACGTGTACGGCAGCCCCAGCCATTGATGCACCGCCGACCAAACCTGATTATCCATGTCGGGCGTATCGAGTGTCGGGCTGGCTTCACAGCAAAAATACAGGCGGGCAATGCATTCCGGCACAGGGTACGGCAGCAACTTCACGTGCGTCTGACCGAAGCTCACCACATCTATGGCATCCTCCCAGTCTGGCTCAAGCGCTGCTTGCTCAAGGACGCTGAAAGCAGCCTTCAGGACGTAGCGCCACCCCGGCACTTTGGCGAGCTTATTGACCTCAGCGAAGAAATCGAAATCTTTATCGCGCTTTTTTTGGGCAATCAAATCAGTCAGGGTGTCCGCCGTTGTGAGCCATTGTGCCAGCGTATCCATGTCTTTGTTGGTTTCTTCTGCTGTTTGATTGATGACCGGGATACCCAAACGAGACAAATGTGCGATGAAATCCGCCAGCGGCATGTTTGCCAAACGAGCCGAACGCGCCAATGACAACGCCTCCCATTTGAACAAGGAAACAGCCAACGCAATACGAACAGAGAACATATCCAACATTCCACCTCTCTGGTTAAGGCCGACTATGAGAACTACTCATAACTTCACCTATTCTTTTTTCACCACGACAGTGGACGCGATAAAAGTCGTGCTACTCATGACAGGTAACGCCTTGGCAACGAACCCACTATCGTTGCTGAGCAGCGTGTCACAGCCCGCCTGTGTTGCCAGTACATACTGTACGGTGTCTTCCAGATCGGTGTAATCGGTATCTTTTTGCATCAAGGCAATCGCATCCGCCAACTGGTTATTGCCAAACGGCACAATCTCAAAAATGGCGTTGACCTGTTCCAGTGCATCCAATGCTTTGGCTCGGTCTTGGCTTTTGGCAGTGATGTAGTAAACCGTGGTCACAATGTCGCAACTCGTCACCAACGTCAGCCCTTGTTCAAGGCAGTATTCGAGGCATTGGTAGCTGGCTTCGTGAAAACGCCGCTGGGCATCGAAAATGTCATTGATGACGTTGGCATCGACGAAAATCCGCTGACTCATAGCGTGCGCTCACTTTTCATGCGCTGGATCGACTGTTCGTCACCAATCAACCCCGTAAACGCCCCTTTCAGTTGTTTCAGTTTAGCAAGGCGCATGTCATTACGCAGGGCTGTTGATGCATTGTGAATCAACTCCTGAATGACCTGACTTTGCTTCTTGTGGAGTAAGGTTGCCAGAAAATCCAACTCCCGCGCCGTTTCATCGGGCATGGTGAAGTTTTTGCGGGTGGCTTTAGGAGAGGCTATTTTGTGTGCTACTGCCATGATGCATACCAAAGTGTGTATTTTGTCATATGTATACTAAACCTTATCCTCTGGCATTGACAATATGTACTGCTGAATCTCCAGTACCCGCGAGTACGACCGCAGCAGCAAATTTGCGCATTACCGTTCGATTTCCGGCTTGCAGGATTATCTGCTGGTTGACCCCGAAGCCGTGTCTGTCGAACACTTTCACCGCCTGAAACGCGATGAATGGCTACTGCGCGTCTATAGCCAACTGGACGATGTGCTGGTGCTGGATGCGTTGGGGATCAGCTTGCCGCTCCGCGAATTTTACGATCTGACGGGATTCAACCGTTAGGCATGAATTAATGCCCAGATGTAAGTTTTAGACCAACTTAGGACTTACGCATTGACTGCGTTCCGAAATTGTGGGTTGAGATGGCCTTTGTCAGGAATGAATGATGTGATAAAAGAAGCCACCACATCTTTGAACAAATCCTGCCGCAGACGGTATACGTTATCAATAAAGTCAGCCACTTGCATGGCTTGCAAATGGACATAACTGCACAATGCAGCGAACACATGGTTGAGGATGGGCGTTTTTCCGCGCACCTGAAAATGCTCAATATGGCAAACTTGTTTGATCGCCCGGTGGTATTGCTCGATTTTCCAATGATGGTCGTGCTGCTGGAGGAAGGCATCCCGCCCAAATACGGCAAGTTGGTCGGCATCAGGAAGGTAAACCACGTAATGGCGTGCTTGGTCTTTTAACCACGTCCGAAACAGTTTCACCTCACCGAAGTCACGTAACCAGACCATCAGCCCTTCTTCGGGGATCGTTTCCAGTTTTTGCACTTGCGTCCATTTGCCTTTTTCTGTGGATACCGTCCGGTTACTTTCCACCGCAAATAGAAGCCCCATGTGGTGATTTTTTACCGTTTTGAGGTTCGCTACGCAACTGTACCAACTGTCGCCCGTCACAAAAGCAGGTTGCAGCCCCCACGCCAGCACTTCGGCTAACATGTCCTGAAAATAATCGTTTTTGGTCTTGCCATCCGCTTTGTCATACACGCGATAATTCACAGGAAGATGCCGACCCTGCACATCGGTATAATATAATGTGATCAGATTCAAACCCTTAACGGTGCGGTGGTGCTTGCCAGACCAGAAGTGCCCCACCAAATCCATGTGCTGGGAATAGGGTTTATCCAAAACACTGTCATCCACGCTCAACGTCCCGCCGATCAAATTCAGGGCAGCCTTCGCCTCGTTGAACAAGTCTTTGGGCGCATAAGCCTCCCGTAACAGGAAACGGTTTACGCTGTCGTGTGAAATGCCTGTTACCTCCGCTAGGCGGGTACAAGTTGCAGACTTCGGTTCACTCATCAGAAACCCCATGTACATCGGTAAGTTGCAGCGGGCGGTGGGTGGGCGGCGCGTTATTCTTATCATTGTGACCGTATCGGGTTGGATTCAGGATGACTGCCATAATCTTACACTATTCGTCAATGCGTAAGTCCTACTGTGTTCAATCTGACGAAGCCTCTGGTATCGGCCTAAGCGAACCGGAGGCTTTCGTTTTTTAGTGCTTAGTGGCAACCACGGTTACAAGCTGGACGCGGGGCTGGCAGGTGATGCACAACCGGACGGTATGGGTGGAAGTTCACAACCGGGCGGTGGATCACAACGTGGTGATGCATAACCGGACGCGGCGCAGGGCGCACGAAGTGGTGCACCACAGGTGGGTGAATCACTGGGCGGACAGATACCACCGGATGGGTGCAACCTGTATTGCAACCACCACCATTAGCGGAAACTGCTTGGGCAGACAAACCGCCACCAATGAGCAAACAGCCGATGAACAGCATTTTGAATTTATTCAGCATGACACTTTCCTTATGTTAGATTAAAAAAATTATGATAAATAACGAAGCCATGAATGGGGTTTACGTTGGCTTCGGTTGTTACCTTATCGCGCATTAAGGCAGTTGGTAAGAGGTTAATTTTTTACCCGGTTAACCGATGATGCTTATTTATTGGCTCCATTTATGCCATAACGGTTTCGGAGTCAGCCACTTTTGCTTATTATGCGCTCCATTGATCACGACTATGAGTTTTGTATGCAAACTATCCTTGCCCGCATCGCCACCGAATTGGCAGTCAACGAGAAACAAGTGACCGCCGCTGTCGAGTTGCTGGATGAAGGTTCTACTGTTCCGTTTATTGCCCGCTACCGCAAAGAAAAGACCGGCGGTTTGGATGACACGCAACTGCGTTACCTCGAAACCCGCTTAGGTAGCCTGCGTGAGTTGGAAAAGCGCCGTGAAACCGTGCTGCATTCCATCCGCGAACAGGGCAAGTTGTCGCCGGAACTGGAGGCGCAGGTATTGCAAGCGCAAACCCGTACCGAACTCGAAGACATTTACCTGCCGTACAAGCCTAAGCGCCGCACCAAGGCGATGATTGCGCGGGAAGCCGGAATCCAGCCGTTGGCAGATGCTTTGTTAGAAAACCCGCAGCTTGACCCGGAAACTGAAGCGGCAAAGTATCTCAACCCTGAGATGGAATTCGCCGACACTAAAGCGGTGCTGGATGGTGCACGCCAAATCCTGATGGAAACCTTTGCTGAAAACGCTGAGCTGAGTGGCAACCTGCGCGAATACTTGTGGGAACAGGGTAGTTTTGAAGCCAGCGTGATTGAGGGCAAGGAACAGGAAGGGCAGAAATTTGCCGATTACTTTGCCTATGGCGAAGCCCTGCACAAAATCCCTTCCCACCGCGCTTTGGCGCTGTTCCGGGGGCGCAATGAAGGCATTCTTGATCTCAAGCTGGATGTGCCGGTTGCCGAAGGTTTAAGCCATCCGTGCGAAGACCAGATTGCCCGCGCTTTCAATATCCGTGATCAGGGCAGGGCGGCTGACCGCTGGTTGCTCGACACGGTGCGTTGGACATGGAAAGTGAAACTGCACAGCCGCCTAAGCACCGACCTGAACCTGCGTTTGCGCGAACAGGCTGAAGCCGAAGCCATCCGCGTGTTTGCCACCAAC
>JBBIHI010000212.1:0-4501 GCA_037447095.1 Thiotrichaceae bacterium | reverse complement strand
AATTCCACCGTTTTGATGCTGACCCCCAGTTTTTCGGCAATTTCCTTGTTGGAATAATTGCCTGTCACCAGTTCCATCACCTCGCGTTCACGCTCTGTCAGGTTGGCAATCCGCGCGTTGATGGTGGTCAGGCGCAGGCGTGCCTGCTGGTTTTCCCTGTCCAGCGCCAGGGCTTCGTTGACGTAATCCAGCAGCATCTGGTCTTCAAACGGCTTTTCCAGGAAATACATCGCACCCGCCTGCATGGCACGGACGGCCATGGGAATATCGCCGTGCCCGGTGATGAAAATGATCGGCAGGGAATGGGCTTGCTTGTTCAGGTGCTGCTGGAGTTGCAGGCCGCTCATGCCCGGCATCCGCACATCCAGTACCAGACAGCCGATCATGTGCATGGAATAGAATTTCAGGAAATCTTCACCGGATTCAAAGGTGGCGACCTTGAGGCGCATGGATTCAAGCAGCCAGCGCAATGAATCGCGTACCGCACGGTCATCATCAACAATAAACACTGTAGGTGGATAATTCATCAAAACGCAATATTCCTGTTGTCAGATGGATAATGTGAAGCTGAACGTTGCCCCACCGCCAAAGTTATTGGCGGCCTCCAGCTTGCCATTATGTGCTTCAATGATTGAACGGCTGATCGCCAGACCCATTCCCATGCCATTCTTTTTGGTCGTAAAGAATGGCCGGAAAATGTTTTCGCTGAAATCTTCCGACAATCCCTTTCCCTGGTCAATCACCAAAACGCGCAGGGTATGCTGGTTTTCCTGCTGGGTGCGGATATGCAGGGAACCCTTGTGCAATGTCCCTGCTTCAGCCATGGAGTCCATGGCATTCTGGATCATATTGATCAGCACCTGTTCGATCTGGATTTTATTGATGGTAATTGGCGGAATATCGGGTTGGAGTTCAACGTGCAGGTTGATTTCGCGGAATTGTTCGGTCGTTTCCAGCAGATGCAGGGTTTCTTCAATAACGGTATTGATATTGTAAGCTTGGCGGTCAGTATTCTGGTCTTTGCGGGTAAAGTCCTTGGCATAGCGCAGGATGTCGCCCGCCCGGCGTACCTGGGTGCCGACCAGTTGCATGACTTCCTTCAGTTCCTCATGGCTGCATGAACCATCTTCCAGACGCCGTTCACAGCCACGGATGTAATTGGCAATGGCCGACAACGGCTGGTTAAGCTCGTGGGCAATGCCGGAGGCCATTTCCCCCAGGGTATTCAGGCGCATGATGTGGGTAAGTTCCTGCTGGCGTTCGGCAAGCAATTCCTGGGCAACCCGCCGCTCGGTGTGGTCAACGATGGTTGACATGATCCGCAATTCATCATCATCCAGATGGATCAGCACGGAATGGATTTCCAGCCAGCGGACATTGCCTTTCAGGGTAATGACCTTGATGTTGGATTTGCGGACTTCCCCAACCCTGGTAATGGTTTCAAGGCACTGGTCAACCGTCATGGCATATTCAGGGTCGGCAAAATCCTTGAGGGAATGGCCAATCAACTGCTCTGGCGTCGTTGCTTCCATGATGCTGAGGCCAAAGGGGTTGACCTCCATGATGGTGCCGTCAAGATGGCAGATATTGATCCAGTTCGGCTGGCTGTCGAAGATGGTGCGGAGTTTGGCCCGTTCCAGCTCCAACATGCCTTCCACCCATCTGCGTTCCTCAATTTCATTGGTCAGCTTTTCATTGGTTTCCTTGAGTTGCAGGTTGGCGGTCTTAAGCTCGCTGCTTTTGACATTGAGTTCCTGGTTGACGGTGCGTAACTCTTCGTTGGTGGACTGCAATTCCTCATTGGAGGTTTGCAATTCTTCGGTTGAGGTATGCAGCTCTTCGTTGGTGGACTGGGCTTCCTCGTAAGTGGACTGGAGTTCTTCGTTGGAAGTTTCCAGTTCCTCAATGGTGGTTTGCAGGCTTTCACGGGTTTCGCGCAGTTCTTCTTCCAGCTCCTTGAGGCGCTGGTTATCGCTGACCTGTTCGGCAAGGTTGTCCGGCTCTTCCTGCCCGCTTACTGTGGTGGCTTCAAAAATGATGAGGGTCAGGTCATTTTCACTGCTTTGCCCGGCAGGGAAATAACGTGCCCGCATGACGACACGCACTTTTTCATTGCCGATGAGAAGCGGGATACGGCGGCTGACAACCGTTTCTTCGGTGCGCTGGGCTTTATAAAGCATACCGCGCAAGTCCTGGCGCAGTTCAGGCTGGATCAGGTCAAAAATATTGAGTGCGGCACGGCCTTCCGTAAAACTCAGGAAAGGGTTGACACGCCCCCGGACATAAGCCACTTCCTGACGTTCGTCCAACAGGACGCAGGCTGGCTGGTAAATGCTGTTTAACAGTTTGTCGAGCACATCCTGAAGTTTGACCTGATGTTTTTCCCGCAAGCTGCGTTGGTAGGCATGTTGTTGTGCATATTCATGGCGACGCTGTAACAGGTAGGGCAGATGCCCCTTGATGTCACCTTTACGGCGGTAAAGCCTGGCTTTACGGTCAACCGTGCCAAACAGATTGGCACTGTTGCCAATGGCTTCGGATTTGCCGAGGAATAACAGCCCCCCCGGCAGCAAGGCATAGTGGAAGGATTCCAGAACCTTGCGTTGCAGATTCTGGTTGAAATAAATCATGACATTGCGGCATGTCACCAGATTCAGTCGGGAAAACGGCGGGTCACGCACCAGATCATGGCGGGCAAACAACACCATGCTGCGGATGGCCGGGATCAGTTGGTAAGAACCGTCTTTATGGGTGAAATATTTTTCCAGCAGACGGGGTTCAATATCGGCAACCGCCGCTTTCGGGTAGCGCCCCTGTCTGGCAATGGACAGCACGCCTTCATAAAGGTCTGTCCCGAAAATCTGTATCTTGTAATCAGTGGCCCGTTTGCCGAGATATTCCGCCAGCATGATGGCGATTGAATAGGTTTCTTCCCCAGTGGCGCAACCCGCGCTCCAGATACGGATTTCGTTACCGGTATTGCCTGGCAGCAAATTATCCAGCACTTGATGCAGCGCCAGGAAAGCATCGGCATCCCGGAAAAAGGCCGTGACAGAAATCAGGATGTCATTATGCAGTTCATACAGCTCCTCCGGCTGTTTGCGGAGCAGGGCGTAATACTCGGACAGTTCCTTGAGTTTGTGGATGGTCATCCGCCGTTCAATACGCCGGAGCAGGGTATTACGCTTGTAGTCACGGAAATCCCCCCCGGTTTGTTCCAGCAGCAACGCCAGGATTGCACTGATCTCATTTTCACTGGGGGCGCTTCTATTGGTAAACAGCAGCACATGGTCGGGATATTCCAGTAACTCTTTGAGTTGCTGGGAAAGTTCTTCCGGTGGCAGGATCAGGTCAACATGGCCAGTCCTGATCGCGGCATGGGGCATCCCATTGAACCGTGCGGAGGCTTCCTGCTGGGCAATCGTGATTCCGCCTGCTGCCTTGATGGCACGTATGCCGTGTGAGCCATCCGTGCCGGTACCGGACAGGATAATCCCGACACTACGCTCACCATGGCCTTCAGCCAGGGAATTCAGCAGCCGGTCAACGGAGGGTTTGGGGCCAATTCCGGTCGCTTTTTGCAGAAACATGCGCTGTTTGGCGTAATGGCCATCCATACCAGGGGGGATAATATAAAAATTCCCACCTTCAAGCCGTTGCCCATCCTGTAACTCAATGATTTCCAGATTGGCTTCACGAGCCAGGATTGAGGCCAGCATACTGTCATGCTTCGGATCCATGTGCTGGGCGAGCACATACGTGATGCGTTTATCGTTGGGAAGTTCGGGAAGAAACTGGCGCAAGGCTTCCAGCCCACCGGCTGATGCACCAATCCCGACAATGACCAACCCGTCCTTGTCATCTTCTGAAGGTTCAAGGGGGGAGGGGGCGTCGCTCATGTCATGCTTCCTGTCTGGTATGGCCTACCGGGAGTTTTATGAAAAACGGGTAGCAGGGAGTCTAGCAAAAGTTACCGGACAAAAAGAAGGGTCAGCGTATTGCTGACCCGATGTCTTTGCTTTTTTTGGTTCTGGTTTGATAGTGTTTTTTTGAAAGCCTCACGTTCTCACAACGTAGGGTAAGTACCTGCGTTCCTCCTAGCTGTGCGTCAATGCGCGTCATCCAGCACAGGTACTGGGGTAAAGCTTACAAGTTTGTAATGTTCCCGGTAAATATTATACGACCAAGGAATGGGGCATATCGGACAAGGGTTGTCCCTAGTTTGGTGCAAAGCGGGCGGATTAACCCCGCAAGTGTTCTGGTCAAGTAAAACCTGAACAGGGGTGAATGAACGTTCGGTTGTTGCGGGCGTGAATGAAATCCTTGATGCGGCACAGGTCATTTTCAAAGGACCCAATACAGCCAGCGGCGACGCTTGCACCAGTGCAGCAGATTGTAACCACCAGTTTATAGAAGTCCGGGGAGGTAAAATGAGTTTGCCTTTACTGGATAAAACAACTGTGCCGGGTATGGGTATGAACATCGGTGGTCTCCTGCCAAG
>JBBIHI010000211.1:0-4530 GCA_037447095.1 Thiotrichaceae bacterium | reverse complement strand
TAGGTGGCGCAAAATAGGGGCGGATCAAATCCCATTCCGCTTCACTTAAGTCACTTGGGTAGCCCATCGCCTGCTCCGAAAAAGGGCTTGATTTTACAGACTATTGATTTGCCAGACAGCCTCTAAGGTTTTTACCAGCATGTCTCTGTTCAGGGGAAAACAAGATTGTCCGCGTAAGTGGTTCCACAACAAACTAGCGATATTGGCAGCAAGCAAGTTGTGTTTGAGGCTACCGCCCGCCATGGCATAGACTTGGCCATCGGCATACTCGTGCCTGATTTCACTGACTTTTTCACCTGCCAGATAATCTTCTACGCTGATGTAGTCCAGTTTTTTTGCCGTTGCCGCCATCGTGTCACCTGTTAACGTTGTCTGTTTCCAATACTAGCACAGCCCCAAAGCGGAACGCCTCAACTCTGGAAAAACCGCGTAGCCGTATCCTCGCCCACCCGCTGCAACCACCGCTCGGTCAGCAATTCCACCCGCTCCGGGTACTGCGCCACGATTTCCCGTGCCGCTGCCTGTACCGCAGGCAGTAGATGTTGATCCCTCAGCAGGCTGGCGATCCGCAGCCGTACATCGCCGGTCTGGCGCGTACCTAGCACTTCGCCAGGGCCGCGCAGTTCCAGATCAATATCGGCAATCACGAAACCGTCGGTGGTGGTGCGCATCGCATCCAGCCGCTTGCGGGCGGTTTTGCCCAGCGGGTGCTGATAAAGCAGGACGCAACTGCTGGCAACACTGCCGCGCCCGACCCGCCCGCGTAGCTGGTGCAGTTGCGCCAGCCCCATGCGTTCGGCATTTTCAATCACCATCAGGGAAGCATTCGGCACGTCCACGCCCACCTCAATGACGGTGGTGGCGACCAGCAATTGCAGTTCACCCTGCTTGAACTGGCGCATGATGCTTTCCTTCTCAGAACCGTGCAGCCGCCCATGCACCAGCCCGACCTCGACCTGTGGCAGGCGTTCACGCAGCAACTCGGCAGTCTTTTCCGCCGCTTCGCATTGCAGGGCTTCGGATTCCTCAATCAGGGTACAGACCCAGTATACCTGCCGCCCTTCGGCACAGGCGGAGGCAATCCGTCCGATCACTTCATCGCGGCGGCTGTTGTTGAGCGCAACGGTAGTAATCGGCGTGCGCCCCGGTGGCAGTTCGTCGATCACCGAGTAATCAAGGTCGCCGTAAGCGGTCATCGCTAGCGTGCGCGGGATTGGTGTGGCAGTCATCACCAACTGGTGCGGGTAGGCATCGCCCTGTTTGCCTTTTTCGCGCAGGGCAAAGCGCTGATGCACGCCGAAACGGTGCTGTTCGTCGATAATGATCAGCCCCAGTTGCAGGAATTCGACCGTATTCTGGAACAGCGCGTGTGTGCCCACGGCGATGTGGCCGATGCCCAGCAGCAGGTTTTCGACCTTGCGGCGGCGCTGGCGTGGGGTCTGGTTGCCGGAAATGTAGACGGTTTCCACGCCCATCGGCTCCAGCCAGTGTTGCAGGTTCTGGTAATGCTGTTCCGCCAACAGTTCGGTCGGTGCCATCAGCGCCACTTGGAAACCGTTGGCAATCGCGTGCAAGGCGGCGGCAACTGCCACCAATGTTTTCCCGGAACCGACATCACCCTGCACCAGCCGGTTCATGGGGATGTTGCCTTGCAGGTCGCGGGTAATTTCCCCGATCACCCGCTGTTGAGCATTGGTCGGGGCAAAGGGCAGGGAACGCAGCAGTTTTTGCCAGTAATGGTTGGCTTCCTGCATGGAAGGCGCTTGCACCTGCTGAAGGTCGTGGCGGGCTTGCTGGACACCAAGTTGGTGGGCGAGCAGTTCCTCGAAGATCAGGCGTTGTGGGCGCATTCCTTCCACTGTGGAACCGGGTGGCGGATTGTGCAACTGGCTGATGGTTTGTGCCAGTGGCGGGAAGCGCTGTTGCCTGACCACGCTCTCCGGCAGCAAATCCGGTAGCTCTTCCGCATGTTCGAGTGCCAGGTCGATCAACCGCCGCAAACTGCGTTGCTGTAAGCCTTCGGTGGCGGGGTAGGTGGGGGTCAGGGTGTTTTCAATCGGCAGCGGGTTGGAACTGCTTAGCAGCTTGTATTCCGGGTGTGCCATTTCCAACTTGAAACCGGCCTGCCGTACTTCGCCAAAGCAGCGGAGTAACGCGCCTTTGCGCAGGCTTTGCTGTTGTGCGTAAGTGAAATGGAAAAACCGCAGGGTCAGGATGCCGCTGCCATCGTTGATGTGGCACAGCATCATCCGCCGCCCACGCTCAACCACTTCGGTGGATTCGATTTCGCCTTCCACCAGCACTTCCTGCCCGACCTTGAGGCTGGCGATGGGGTAAATGCGGGTACGATCCTGATAGCGCAAGGGCAGGTGGAACAGCAAATCCATGACCCGTGTGATGCCCAGTTTGGCGAGCTTTTCCGCAAATGCATCACCGACCCCACGCAGGTGGGTGACGGGTTGGTGCAGGAAGGTGCTGTCGCTTGGGTTCATGCAGGTTGAAGTTCCTGAAATGCTTGGTTTACCGATGTCCCCGGATGATAGGACAAACTGTCCATACGGCTCAAATGCGGGCACACACTGACGCCATTTTCTGATATAATCCCGCTCTTCTTGATTTAAGTGATCGAACAATAAATATGGCCACATTTGCCAAGGAAATTCTCCCGGTAAACCTCGAAGATGAAATGCGCCAGTCCTATCTGGACTACGCAATGAGTGTCATTGTCGGGCGTGCCCTGCCGGATGTGCGGGATGGACTCAAACCGGTTCACCGCCGCGTACTCTATGCGATGAGCGAGTTGGGCAACGACTGGAACAAGCCCTACAAGAAATCCGCGCGTGTGGTCGGTGACGTTATCGGTAAATACCACCCACACGGCGACACTGCCGTTTACGACACCATGGTACGGATGGCACAGCCATTTTCCCTGCGTTACATGCTGGTCGATGGGCAGGGCAACTTCGGTTCCGTGGATGGTGACTCGCCTGCGGCGATGCGTTACACCGAAGTGCGCATGTCGAAAATTGCCCACGAGTTGCAGATGGACATCGACAAGGAAACCGTCGATTTCGTCCCCAACTATGATGGCAATGAGAAAGAACCTGCGGTCTTCCCGACCCGCATCCCCAACCTGCTGATCAACGGTTCCTCCGGTATCGCGGTGGGGATGGCGACCAATATCCCGCCGCATAACCTGACCGAAACCGTGAATGCCTGTCTGGCGCTGCTCAGCGACCCGGACATGGACATCAGCGATTTGATGGAATACCTGCCGGGGCCGGATTTCCCGACCGCAGGCATTATCAATGGCGCACGCGGCATCCGCGAAGCTTACCGCACCGGCAAAGGCCGTATTTACGTGCGGGCGCGTGCCGAGATTGAAACCGACGAGCGTACCGGGCGTGACACGATCATCGTCACCGAATTGCCATATCAGGTGAACAAGGCACGCTTGCTGGAAAAGATTGCCGAGCTGGTCAAGGACAAGAAACTCGAAGGCATTTCCGAACTGCGTGACGAGTCCGACAAGGACGGGATGCGGATGGTCATCGAGCTGAAGCGCGGCGAATCCGGCGATGTGGTGCTGAACAACCTGTACAAGCAAACCCAGATGCAGAGCGTATTCGGCATCAATATGGTAGCCTTGTCCGATGGCCAGCCACGCCTGCTGAACCTCAAGGATGTACTGGAAGCTTTCTTGCGTCACCGCCGCGAAGTTGTTACCCGCCGTACCATTTTTGAAGTGCGCAAGGCGCGTGAACGTGCCCATATCCTCGAAGGGCTGGCGGTTGCGCTTTCCAATATCGACGAAATTATCGAGCTGATCAAGGCCGCGCCGAGTCCTGCTGAGGCCAAAGCCGGTTTGCTGGCCCGCGCCTGGAACCCGGGCATTGTCAGCGATATGTTGACCCGTTCCGGTGCGGATACCTGCCGCCCGGACGATTTGCCGGAACAATACGGCATCCATCCTGATGGTTACTGGCTCTCCGAAGTGCAGGCGCAAGCGATCCTTGATTTGCGTTTGCATCGCCTGACCGGGCTGGAGAAAGACAAGATCATCGGCGAATACCGTGAGTTGCTGGAAAAAATTGCCGATTTGCTGGAAATCCTCGCCAATCCTGACCGACTGTTGCAGGTGATCCGCGATGAATTGCTGGCTGTCCGCGATACTTACGGCGATCAGCGCCGTACTGAAATCAATGTGGTCGGCGAAGACCTGAGCATGGAAGACCTGATTGCCGACGAGGAAGTCATGGTCACGTTCTCGCACGAGGGTTACGCCAAGGCGCAAACACTGGATACCTACCGTGCGCAGAAACGCGGTGGGCGCGGCAAGGCAGCCACTTCCATGAAGGATGAAGATTTCATCGAGAAGCTGTTTGTGGCGAGTATGCATGACACCTTGCTGTGCTTCTCCAGCCGTGGCCGCATGTATTGGCTGAAAGTTTACCAGTTGCCAATGGGTGGGCGTGGTGCACGCGGCAAGCCAATGGTCAACCTGCTTCCGCTGGAAGACGGTGAACGTAT
>JBBIHI010000210.1:0-4536 GCA_037447095.1 Thiotrichaceae bacterium | reverse complement strand
GCCCAATAAACCGGCATATACCGATGGGTGCAAAGCCATGAACGGTGCACCGAAACAGGTACTGAAGGTGGCGGTGGGTTCGGTAACACCTTTTTCCGTGCCTGCCACTTTCGCGGTATAGCCGGAAATGAAATGGTACATCGCCTGTTCGGTCGTCAGTCTGGAAATCGGCGGCAGCACCCCGAAGGCGTCACAGGTCAGCATGATAATATGTTTCGGATGCCCGGCCTTGCCCGGATACAAGGCTCCCGGAATCTGGGTAATCGGGTAACTGGCACGGGTGTTTTCGGTAATGCTGTTGTCGTCGAGCTCCAGTTTGCGGGTTTCTGCATCCATCACCACGTTTTCCAGCACCGTGCCGAAGGTTTGGGTGGTCTGGTAGATCAGCGGTTCCTGTTCGGCGGAAAGGTTGATGACTTTGGCGTAACAGCCGCCTTCCAGATTGAATACGCCGTGGTCGCTCCAGCCGTGCTCATCGTCGCCGATCAGGGCACGCTGCGGGTCAGCCGACAGGGTGGTTTTGCCCGTACCGGAAAGGCCGAACAGGATGGCTACATCGCCTTCCTCACCAACATTCGCGGAAGCGTGCATCGACATGATGCCGCGTTGCGGCAGCAAATAGTTGAGCACCGAGAAAATGGATTTCTTGATTTCACCGGCATAATGCGTACCGCCAATCAGGATCAGGCCGCGCGACAGGTGTACCAGCACGAATGCACCGGAGTTTGTGCCGTGCGCTTCCGGGTCTGCCTGCATATCCGGGACATGGATCACGGTGAATTGCGGGGCAGTGACATCCAGCTTGCGGTTTAGGTCATCCGGGCGGATGAACATATTGCGGGCAAACAGTGCGTGCCAGGCATACTGGGTCACGATCCGTACCGGCAGCTCATCGGCTGCATTGGCTCCGGCCAGCAAGTCCTGCACAAACACTTCCCGGCCTGCGAGGAAATCCTGCGTATCGGTCAGTACGCGGTTAAAGTTTTCCTCACTGATGGCCTTGTTGACCTTGCCCCACCATACCTTGTCGTGACAACCCGGTTCGTCGACGATGAATTTGTCATTCGGTGCACGTCCGGTAAACGTGCCGGTGTAAGCGATAAATACGCCATCGGCGCTGATATTGCCTTCCCTGCGGTTGAGTGCCTGCTCGTACAGGACGGGGGATGACTGGTTCCAATGGATATTTTGCAGGTTTTTCAGACCGAGCGTGTCTGCAAGGTAATCGGCCAAAGTGGCTGTTGTGCTCATGTGACGCCTCCGCTAGCGCATAATGTGTCGACAATGCTGCTGGTTAAGTCCAGGAAGGCAACGGATAATAGGCTATATTGTCGACTTTTAGAAGTGATTGACGATAATTTTACGTATGGTTATGCATTATTGTCGACAATCGGTGTTTTAAGTGTCGACAAAATGCCTGTGTGGGGGATTTTGAAATGGGGCGCAGGGCGTTGTATGGAATTTTTCCTGCCTTTTTCCGGCAGTGTGATATTCTGTCGCGATGGAAAACCTTTACTTAAGTCAGACACGTTTCGACTCGTTCCCACTCGACGAACGCTTGCAGGCATCCATCCGTGATGCCGGTTTTGAATATTGCTCCCGTATCCAGGCAGAAACCCTGCCATTGGCTTTGGCCGGGCAGGATGTTGCCGGGCAGGCGCAAACCGGAACCGGGAAAACCGGCGCATTCCTGGTGGCCGTGTTCCAGCACCTGTTACAGAATCCCTTGCCGAATGCGGAGGCGGGTACGGTACGTTGCATGATCCTTGCCCCGACCCGCGAACTGGCGATCCAGATTGCGCGTGATGCGGAAAGCCTGGGGCAGCATACCGGCTTGCGTTCGGTGCTGGTATACGGTGGTTCCGGTTATGACAAGCAGCGCCGCCAATTCGAGGAGCCGGTGGATGTGCTGATCGGCACACCAGGGCGGGTGATTGATTATTGGAAACAACACGTTTTCACCCTGAAATACGTGCAGGCGATGGTGCTGGACGAAGCCGACCGTATGTTCGACATGGGTTTCATTGCTGACGTGCGTTACCTGATGCGCAAGCTGCCGCCGCCTGACAAGCGCCTGAATATGCTGTTTTCCGCCACCCTGTCACACCGCGTGCTGGAACTGGCCTACGAACACATGAACAACCCGCAGAAGGTGCAAATCGAAGCCGAATCCGTGCGGGCGGACAATATTGCCGAGCATGTGTATTTCCCGGCCAATGAGGAAAAGATTCCGCTGCTGATCGGTCTGATCCGCAAGCTCAACCCGTTCCGCTCCATTGTGTTCGTCAATACCAAGCACATTGCGGAAAAGATTGATGATTATTTGCGTGGTAATGGGATCAGTTCCGACCTGATTTCCGGTGATGTGCGCCAGAACAAGCGCGAGCGGCTGCTGAAAGATTTCGAGGCGGGCAACTTCCATGTGCTGATTGCCACGGATGTGGCGGCGCGTGGTTTGCATATTCCCGATGTGAGCCATGTTTTCAATTTCGACCTGCCGCAAATGGCGGAAGATTACGTGCACCGCATTGGGCGTACCGCACGGGCAGGCGCATCCGGTGAGGCGCACAGCTTTGCCTGCGAAGACACCGCGTTTTACCTGCCGGAAATCGAGGAATACACCGGCAAGGCCATTCCGGTACACAAGATCAGTGCTGATTTGCTGGCAGATGATTTGCAACGTCCGCAGCGAGTACAGCGCGAAAGGGTAGGGCAACACCGTGATGGTGGCGGCAAACGTCCACCCCGTGGTCGGGGCAAGCCTGACGGCGACAGAAGAAGGCATGAACGGGATGAGGATCACGTCCCCAAGCCGGTAGTAACCGCTGTTGAGCAACCGGCTGCTCCCGCTGGGAATAATGAAGGTGGGAATACTGGGCAGAAGAAACGCCGTTGGCGCAATCGTCGCCCGAAGAAGGACGGCGGCTCACAACCCCCACCAGCTCCGGCTGAGTAATATCCGGGTATCTCCCAAAGCCTCCCCTGACAAGGGGAGGTTTGGAGGGGTTTCTTCTCCTGACTGGAGTGTTTCTTCCCCCTTATTTGTCGGCTGCCTTGCAAGCCGTTTTGGTACCAGGGACCTTGCCGGTCAGGTGCAGGAAGCTTTCAAATGGTGACATGACTTTCATGGCTTCCATTTTCGGCCCTTTGAAGTTGAGCTTGCCGGACATCATCGCGCCCATCGCGCCGCAACCAAATGCGCCTTTGCCCATGCAATCCCAGTCATCGTCCGTGGCATTCATCAGGTAATCCAGGCTGTAGTCCATGGCCTTGCCGTCCGGTTTGCCGCCGTAGGTACACATGGCCTTGCCATCCTTGACCGCGATATTGAGCTGGACTTTACTGCTTTCGCCGCAATCGGTGCGGTAAATTTGTACCAGTTTGTAACCGCGTTTGCCGTCATTGCCAGCCCAGGAATAACCATCGGTATCCATCAGCCCGCTGGTCAGGGTGGCATCGGCATTCCAGGCGTCACAGGCGGCTTTTGCCCAGGTGGCATCCATGAATTCGCTGGCCTGGGCAGTACCCGCCAGCAGTAACAAGGCAGACAGGGCTGCTGTGTAATGTTTCATCTCAATCTCCTCCTAGTTTGTAATCATTAAGGCTTTCAATCACATGTATTGGAAAGCCCGCAGATGGATATAACAGATAACGCGGCAACAGGAAAGGGCAGGGCAATATTTTCCGGGTAGAGCCTTGTGGCATAATGGCGTTTTACCCCGTGATTGCCAGGAATTGCATCATGCCCAGATTGTTTGCCGTGCCTTTGCTGTTTTGCCTGCTGTATTCCCCGTCGGTATGGGCGGAAACCAGCCTTAACCGGGGCAATGGCGCAGAACCCGAAACTTTGGACATCCACAAGTCTTCCGGGGTTCCTGAAGCCAATATCGAGCGTGACCTGTTCGAGGGGCTGGTGACGGAAGGCGCAGACGGCAAACTGCAACCCGGCGTGGCGGAAAAATGGGAAACCAGTGCCGACGGCAAGACTTACACCTTCCATTTGCGGGCGGATGCCAAATGGTCGGATGGTTCGCCGCTGACCGCCGATGATTTTGTGTTTGCCTGGCGGCGGGCGTTAGCCCCGGAAACGGCTTCCGATTATGCCTTCATCCTGTGGCCGATTGCCGGGGCGGAGGCTTACAGCAAGGGTGAGCAGAAAGACCCGGCCAGTGTTGGTGTGAAAGCTGTCGATGCGCATACGCTGGAAGTCAGCCTCAAGGCATCGACCCCGTATTTCCTCGGGATGCTGATGCACCACATGGCTTATCCCCTGCCCAAAGCGGCGCTGGAAAAGTTTGGCAAGGACTGGAACAAACCCGGCACGCTGGTCAGCAACGGTGCTTACCGGCTGGTGGAATGGCAGCCGCAGGAACACGTCAAGTTGGCAAAGAACCCGAATTACCGTGAGCAGGCCAGCGTTGCCATTGATACGGTGTATTATACCCATCCCGTCCATAGCTGTTGAATAACGAAAGGTTCTCAAGCAAATTACGGGAGCTGTTGACCACCGGTAGTAATTTGCATGATCCAACTAGA
>JBBIHI010000209.1:0-4565 GCA_037447095.1 Thiotrichaceae bacterium | reverse complement strand
CGACACCCCTCCGCCGGACAAGATGGATTTCATCGACAAGGGGGAATTATGGGAGGCGCTGGAATCCAGCACCCCGCGTGTCCTGCTGATTGACGAGATCGACAAAGCCCCACGGGATTTCCCCAACGACCTGCTGCACGAGCTTGACCAAATGCAGTTCAAGGTACGCGAGCTGAAATCCAAAACCGGGGATTATGTGGTGGGGGAAAGCAATCCCATCCGCCCACTGGTGTTCATTACCTCCAACAGTGAGCGCCGTTTGCCGGAAGCTTTCCTGCGCCGCTGTGTGTTCCACCATATTGCCTTTGACGGGCAGTTGTTACAGGAAGTGACCGAGGCACACAAACCAGACTTTGCGGGTCTGGGTGACAGTTTCCTGCATCTGGCCATGCAACGGTTCCTGGGCTTGCGTAACCAACACCTGCGCAAACCACCTGCTACCGGGGAGTTCCTCGTGTGGTTACGGGTCATGGCATTGGCGGCTGGGACAGATGCGGAAACCTTGCAACGCCTGCTGATTCAATTGGACAGCTACGACCGCGAGCTGCCCTATCTGGGGGTTTTGCTGAAAGACCGCCACGACCTTGAAGGGCAGGCACACTATTAATCAGCCTTGAGTTTTCCCAATCATCACACCAAACCGTCGAAACCCTGCTGCGCCACCTTACGCCCTGCCAGTTCCGTTGCGTAATGCAGGGCTTCTTCCAGCACTTGCCCGGTTGCCAGCGCATGGATCAGCCCGGCATTGAACACATCCCCTGCCCCGACGGTATCCACCGCATCCACCTTCAACGCCGGGGCATGGAAAATCACCCCCAGTTGGTCAACTGCCCATGCCCCTGCCTCGCCCCAGGTGCAGGTCATCCACACATCACCGTGTCTGGCTTGCCTGTCCCGCAGGAAACTTTCCGCATCCTGAAATCCCTGCGACTGCGCATAAGCACCGGAAAACATCACCAGATCAACCTGTGGGATCAGCGCTTCCAGACCGTCGCGGGCTTTTTCGATCTCCAGTGAAATGGGCTGGTCGAAAATATTCTCGCGGGTATAAGCCAGCATGTTTTCCAGTTCGGAAACATTGCGCCCCTCAAAATGCAGCCAGTCATAATGCGCTACCGGAAGCCGCGCAAAAAACTTGGCGGAAAGTTCCACCAGATCACGGTGATGCACGATGGTGCGGCTGCCATTCTGCTGGTTGAGGGTAATGTAGGAAACCGGCGACGCACCTTCCTGGCGGCTGGCGTAATCCATACCAATACCGCAGGCTTGCGCGTTGGCGAGGATGCGCTGCCCATCCGCATCATCCGCCAGCACCCCCGCCCAGTCGCAACGGTGACGGTGTGCTGCCAGCATCCGGGCAACGTTGGCCGCATTTCCCCCCATCCCTGACCACTGGCGGATCGCCCGCATTTCCTCGTCTTCATGTGGGTAATGATCAACCACATTCACGATGTCGAGGGTCGCATTGCCGGTGATCAAAATAAAACTCATAAAAAATTTCCCATTAATTGCAGTAATTCCCACAATTCTGTGGTCGTACAAGTTGGGCTAAATGATAACGTGACAGGGGTCTGAGGATGTATAAAGTATTGGGGATACTTTTTCTCCTGCTGTTGCCTTGGCAAATGGCTGGAGCCAATAACGGGATGATGATGCGCATTGTGGGGGGAAATCCTGCCGGGCAGAACGCCTGGCCTTCCGCCGTCGCCATCAAGACAGCCGCCACCGGAAATATCCTGTGCGGCGGCAACCTGATCCACCCACTGTGGGTTCTGACCGCAGCACATTGTGTAGAGGGGGAAACTGCCGGGCTGCGTTACGAATACGGGCCACAGGACATGATCATCTTTTCCGGCGCATCCGGCCTTGATTCACCGAGAGGCCATAATGTGGGCGTGCAGCGGATTATCGTGCACCCCCATTACAACCCACTGGCCGGAACCAATGACCTTGCCCTGATCATGCTCCAGGCACCATTGCCGGGGGCAACCATGCCGCTTTACACCGATAACCCGCCCCCCGGTACCGCAGCCGTTGTCCTCGGCTGGGGTGCACGGCGTGCCGTTGCGGCAGATGGCATACCCGGCGATTACCCGAACGGTTTGCAACAGGCCACCATTCCCATTGTTTCCAATGCGGTATGCAACCGGAGAAGCGCTTACAACGGCAAAATCCGCCCCAGCATGATGTGTGCCGGGTTGCCACAAGGCGGCAAGGATGCCTGTGTGGGTGACAGTGGTGGGCCGCTGCTGGTACGCCTGAATGGCATTTTCCGCCAGGTTGGGATTGTCAGCCAAGGGGATGGTTGCGCCCGCCCCGGCAAATACGGCATTTACACCCGCGTTGCGAATTACGCGGCGTGGATCCAGCAATATGCCCCACCGCCGTATGCCGGAACGCCGGTTGCCCGCCCGGATAATCCACTCATGTTGTATCCCGGCGGTGCGGGTGGCATTGACCCATGGTGGTCGCTGCCTGTCCTGACATTGCTGTTTATCCTGTTCCTGATTAGAAAGAACGCAGCAGGTGCAAGGTATTATCGAGCTCCACCTGCTTACGCAACAGCTTCCTTACGCCGAAAGGGACAAACTGGAACAACACGCTACCCACCGTAGCCAGCAGCAACATGCCACCCAGCACGGGCGGAATGACGCTATCCAGCCCAAACACGCCGCCCATTCCCAACAGGCCGAAAACCAGGCGTAACAGGTAGGAAATCAGCGCAGCCAGCAACAGCACCACGGAGACATGGATAAACGCCCCGCCAAGCTGGTTGACCCAGCCCCAGCGGGAACGCTGGCGTTCGGCAAGCTGTTCATATTGGCGGGAACGCTGCATGACTTCACGCATGATGCGTTTGCGGGATGCCCCCAGGATCATGTCACCAATCTGGCGTTCACGCTGGCTGAGCGTCACATAAGGCAAATGGGTCAATACCCGCGCATGTTGGCGCACCACCTGCCGGAACAGTTCCGTCCCGTTGATCTGGTCGGGTAACTGGAAAGCGGCCAACGGATGGCTTTGCCAAGAGGTGTGGACATACGACTGGATGCGCCGCACCCTGACCGAACGCATCTCCTGCAACATGCTGCTGATTTCCACCTTACCCACAAAATCCGGCTCAGCCTGTGCCTGCACGTAATAAACCGGCGAACGTGCCACCACGTGTGAGAGGCGCTGTGCCGCGCTGGATTGCTCACCTTCCGCCGCCAGATAACGTGAGCATTCATACCAGCCTTCAATGTCATCCGTGCCTGACTGGTAGATGGCTTTCTGGCAAATCTCAACCGCTGCACTGTAATTTTTGGCGCTGTAACAGGCATCCGCCAGATGGCGCAGGGCGAAATTGGCAAAATCCGGGTCGAACGCCTCGGCATGGATGGCGGCCTGCCCCAGATGGACAAGCGCATCCTCCAGACGCCCCAGCATGAACAGGTAAATCCAGCCCAGTTCAAAATGCGCCCGGTAGTCGCGTTCGTTGACTTCCAGCGCTTCCTTGAGCATGTATTCGGCCAAGGCAACCCGTTGGCTGGCATCGAGCCCTTGCGCCAGCAAGGCTTCACTCAGCTTGCGGCTGGCAAAGTTCACCCCCATCCCGGCACGGTATTGGACAAAATTGCCGTTACTGTTACCCAGAAGCTGGCGCGGCGTCACGGTACGCCCCTGCAACAGGCGCACACCTTGTGCAGACACATGTGAAGCCAGGGTTTCCAGTTGCGGACGCAGGCTGGCAAGCACATCGTCCACACTGCCGAACTTGCGCAGGTTTTGCCGCAAACCGGCATCCAGCAGGCTGTAGACATGCTGGCGCCCCAGGGCTTGCAGGGGAACCACATACTCAAGGTTGATACGGTGGAAGGTATGATGCTTGCGGGCAGGAAAAAAGACCTCCTGCAAGGGGCAAGCGGCAAGTACATTCGACATAATTCAGAGTCCGTTCTGACACAAACTTAACAGCCGCTGAATATAGCTGAATTTTACGACTTGTCCAGTATAATTATTTGTTTGAATAGAACTTTTCGATTCCAGATCAAGCACAGAAGTAACAAGAAACGTTAACTGCTTCTCTTAAGTACCTGTTTCAACGCACCTGCATCAAAGTCTGCGGTGACTATGGATTCGCCAAGTGATTTCATCAGCACCAGCCGTAACGTTCCATCCAGCACCTTCTTGTCGACCGACATGTAACGCATGAAATCATCACCCGACATCTGCGCAGGCGGGTCAACCGGCAGCCTGGCACGTTGCAGGATATGCCGCACGTAAGCGGTATCCTCAGCGGCAAGCCAGCCCATCTGCTGCGACAATTCCGCCGCCATCACCATCCCGGTGGCAACGGCTTCACCGTGCAACCACTGGCCGTAACCCATCGCCGCTTCAATCGCATGGCCGAAAGTATGCCCCAGGTTCAACAAGGCACGCTGGCCGGATTCGCGTTCATCGGCAGCCACCACTTCCGCCTTGTGTTCGCAGGAACGGTAAATGGCGTAAGTCAGGGCTTCCGGGTCACGCGCCAGCAGCTTGTCCATGTTTTCATCCAGCCATTGCAGGAATGCTGGGTCACG
>JBBIHI010000208.1:0-4576 GCA_037447095.1 Thiotrichaceae bacterium | reverse complement strand
GCTGCCCAGCAGGTCGGCGAACGTGATGACACCGGTTACAACCCTTTGTTTATTTATGGCGGCGTTGGTCTAGGCAAAACCCACTTGATCCATGCCATCGGCAACCTGATCCTGGAACGCGAACCCAATGCGCGGGTCATCTATGTGTATGCGGAACGTTTCGTCAATGACATGATTTCCGCCATCCGTAACAACCGCATGGAAGAGTTCAAGCAGCATTACCGCAGTGCCGATGCCTTGCTGATTGACGACATCCAGTTCATTGCCGGGAAAGACCGTTCCATGGAGGAATTCTTCCATACCTTCAATGCCCTGCTGGAAGGCCAGAAACGTATCATTATCGCCGGTGACAAATACCCCCGTGACCTTGACGGCATTGAAGACCGCCTGAAAACCCGTTTCAACTGGGGCCTGACCGTCCAGATCGAATCCCCGGACATGGAAACCCGTGTGGCTATCCTGACCAAGAAAGCTGAAGATTCCGGACTCGACTTACCCAAGGAGGTCAGTTTCTTCATCGGCAAACGGTTCCATTCCAATATCCGTGACCTGGAAGGTGCACTGCAACGGGTCATCGCCAGTATGCGCCTGAAAAATATGGCTCACATCACCCTGGATTTCGTACAGGAAGCCCTGCGTGACCAATTGGCCAGCCAGGATAAAATGGTATCCATTGCCAATATAAAAAAAGTCGTTGCCCAATACTACAATATCCGGGTGACGGACATGGACTCACAACGCCGTAACCGTTCCATTGCCCGCCCGCGCCAGATTGCCATGGCACTGGCCAAGGAACTGACCAACCACAGCCTGCCGGAAATTGGCGAGGAATTTGGTGGGCGTGACCATACCACGGTCTTACACGCCATACGCAAAGTCGCGGAATTACGTGATTCCGACCCCAAGTTGGATGAGGAATACCGCATCTTGTTACGCACCTTAACAAGCTGAGGACAACCACCCGAACAAGAGGCAGGAAAACGTGTGGACAAGTATGGGATAGAATTTCATCCACAGGAAACTGACAAGCCATCCCAATTTATCCCCAAAGGTTCTTCACAAGGGAAAATAAACAGACAAACCAATAAATCAAGGGGATAAACACTCTGTCCACAACGAATGGCTTCCTTTATTATGACTACTATTTTTATATACATTAAAGATATATTAGTAACATGAGACTGACACAGACACGCGAACACCTGCTTGAATCCCTCCAGGCTACCTTGGGGGCTATCGAGAAACGGCACACAGCCCCTATTCTGGAAAATGTCCTGTTACGTATTGAAGGCAGTAAAGCCTTGTGGCGTGGCACAGACTTGGAACTGGAAATTGCCACCCATACCCCGATCATGGATGGGACAGATGGTGACATTACCTTGCCTGCCCGCAAACTGTCTGACATCTGCAAATCCCTGCCAGCAGAAAGCATCGTCAACCTGGAAATCCAGGCGGAGAACCGCGCCAGAATCACCTCGGGACGTAGCCGTTTTGAACTGGCCACCCTGCCCGCCAGTGAGTTTCCTGAACTGGAAGACATTGGTGAAGTCCAGACCTTTGAGTTGCCTGAAAATAGCCTCAAACACTTGCTGGAACGTACTGCCTTCGCCATGGCCAACCAGGATGTCCGCTATTATCTGAATGGCATGTTGATGGAAGTAACGGCGGAAGGTATCCGTACCGTGTCTACTGACGGGCATCGCTTGGCGCTGTGTTTCTACGCAGGCGATTCCAGCAATACCCAAACCCAGCAACTGATTATTCCGCGTAAAGGTGTTCTGGAATTGGCTCGTTTACTGCGGTCTGACAGTCAGGTTCCCGTACAGGTACAAGCCAGCCAGAACCATCTGCGCGTCGAGCTTGATAACCTGCGCTTTACCACCAAACTGATTGACGGGCGTTACCCGGATTATCGTGCTGCCATTCCCGGTACCGGGCAAATTCAGGTCGACATTGACCGTAAAGCCTTCAAGGATATGCTCAGTCGGGTAGCTATCCTGTCCAATGAAAAATTCCGTGGGGTACGGCTGTCCCTCAGTGAAAACCTGTTACAGGTACAGGCACATAACCCCGAGCAGGAAGTTGCCAATGATGAGCTGGATGTAAACTACCAGGGCATAGATTTCAGCATCGGTTTTAACGTGACTTACCTGCTGGATGCTGTTAATCATTTGCAGGGGGAAGCCTTGCGTCTGCATTGCAACTCACCTGAAAGCAGTGCCCTGATCACAGACCCGGAAGACGACAGTGTGCGCAATGTTGTCATGCCGATCCGTCTCTAATAGCAGGCCACACGCCACATGTGGCTAAGCCGTGTGGCCGTGACTGCATGTCGTGCCGTCACCAGTACCGAACTGGGATTGGCACAACATGCCAATATCCTTTACGGGGATAACGCTTCAGGAAAATCCAGTCTGCTGGAAGCGTTGGCAATACTTTCCCGTGGGCGTTCCTTCCGTACCCCGAGGGTTGCCGAAGTTATCCGCCGAGGGGAATCTGAACTCACTGTATCCGCACGGGTAGAAGACGGGCTGATTCCGGGAACCCATTACCCTGTCGGAATCAGTAAAACCACGTCTGTCACCCGGATACGCATTAACCATGCCGATGTCCTGCAACAGGCAGAACTTAGCGCCCACATTCCCCTGACCCTGATTCACCCTGGATCGGTGGAACTCGTTACCGGCAGCCCTGCCCTGCGGCGTGCATTTCTGGATTGGATCGCGTTTTACCGTTTTCAGGATTTCAACCTGACATGGCGCACTTACCAGCAGGTTTTGAAGCAACGCAACGCCTGCCTGCGTGATGTACGCCAACGCTTTGCACTGGGACAATGGACTCAGCAACTGGTTGCCTTGCAACCTGCCCTGTACCGGTACAGGTTAATGGCACTGGAAGCACTGCAAGTGGCCTTACAAACGGCACAAGTATTGCTGAATGCCGTTGGCAAACCTCACCTGCAATTGACCACGGGATTTCCCGGCGGAATAGATGTATTGGATACCGATGCACTCAAAAGCTTTTTTCAGTCTAAGGCTGAAATGGAAATGAAACAGGGTTTCAGCCTGTACGGTGCGCATCGGGCTGACCTGAACATCTTGCTGGATGGAATGCCTGCGACGCGGGTGGCCTCACGTGGGCAACTCAAATTACTGGCGGTTGGATTGTTGCTGGCACAAAGTCATGCCGTCAGCGAGACGGCTACAAAACGTGGTATCATTGCCATCGACGATTTGGCTTCGGAACTGGATGAGCATAACCAGCAAGCCCTATACAATGTGCTACACGATACTCGGCAGCAATTGATTATTACCGGCACACGCCACGAACCCTTACTCAACGGCATTCGTCAGGCGCGGGTGTTTCACGTGGAACACGGCTTTGTATCCCTGTGTGATGGAATATCCCAATAACAGACATTCTGGACATAACATGACTGACAAGAACACCTACGATTCATCGAATATCAAGGTACTCAAAGGGCTGGAAGCGGTACGCAAACGCCCGGGTATGTATATTGGAGATACCGATGATGGGACGGGATTGCACCATATGGTTTTCGAGGTTGTGGACAACTCAATCGACGAAGCCCTTGCCGGTTACTGTTCAGAAGTCAAAGTGGAAATCTTCAGTGACGGCTCAGTCAGGGTTTCCGATGATGGGCGGGGTATTCCTGTCGACATCCATCCCGAGGAAGGCCGTTCAGCCGCCGAAGTCATCATGACCGTCTTACATGCAGGCGGTAAGTTTGACGATAACTCTTACAAAGTCTCTGGTGGTTTACATGGTGTGGGTGTCTCGGTGGTCAATGCCCTTTCCGAAAAGCTGGAACTGACCATCCGCCGGAATGGCAAATTACATCAGCAGATTTATAAACTGGGTGAACCGCAAGCACCCTTGGCGGAAGTGGGTGATACGGAGGGGACAGGAACGGCAGTACGTTTCTGGCCAAGTTCCGAAATTTTTACGCTGACCGAATTCCATTATGACATTCTGGCCAAACGGTTACGTGAGCTGTCCTTCCTGAACTCCGGGGTGCGTATCCATCTGATCGACCGGCGCGGTGAAGGCCGTGAAGACGTTTTTGAATATGAAGGCGGTATCCGTGCATTCGTCGAACATCTCAATCGCAATAAAACACCGATCCACCCCAATATTGTCTATTTCAGTACCGAGCAGGACGGCATCGGTGTAGAGGTTGCGCTGCAATGGAACGATTCCTATCAGGAGAATGTTTTCTGCTTTACCAATAATATTCCGCAGCGCGATGGCGGTACGCATCTGTCCGGTTTCCGCGCTGCCCTGACCCGCACCCTGAACAGTTATATCGAAAGTGCGGGCTTGGCGAAAAAGGAAAAGGTTAATCCTACCGGTGATGATAGCCGTGAAGGTTTGACTGCTGTGCTATCGGTCAAAGTACCCGACCCCAAGTTCTCTTCCCAGACAAAAGATAAACTCGTTTCATCTGAAGTCAAAGGCGTGGTTGAGTCAGCCATGAATGACAAGCTGGCTGAGTTCCTGCTGGAAAATCCCGGTGAAGCCAAGATGGTTGCGGGCAAGATGATCGAGGCTGCCC
>JBBIHI010000207.1:0-4608 GCA_037447095.1 Thiotrichaceae bacterium | reverse complement strand
TTGGATCATGCAAATTACTACCGGTGGTCAACAGCTCCCGTAATTTGCTTGAGAACCTTTCGTTATTCAACAGCTATGGACGGGATGGGTATAACAAGGAAGTTGAGCGGGGCGATTCTGTCGGGGGAGAATACTCGCTTTTAAGACTGTCCACTATTTGCGGGGTAGATCACTTCTTGAAATGTCCGGGATTACTGGGCCAGATCATGGTCGCATGGCGGATTTTACTGGCCTGTCCGCTCTTCGCACTTTTCATGTTCATGCATCAGTTAGGGTGAACGTATTCCTGCGGATCATCCCGATAGCCATCTTTCAGCCCTTTGACAACGATGGAAACGGCATCGTGGGCGTGCAGGCTTTCCATGTGATTGACGCGAATCCAGAAATCGCGCACGGAAGCATCTTCGTCCAGTGCCCGTTTCAGGCGGCGGCCTGCATCCTCGCAGAACATCAGGTTGGCAGCATTCAGGCGGGCGAATTCCTGCTCATCTTCGCGCTTGACAGTGGCCTGCACCGGCGTTTGCAGGGCATGTTCGATGCAGTCAATCAGTTGGGTGATGGGTAACGCGGTTGCGTCATTGTCGGCCAGTTTCACCTTGATCTGGGCAATACTGCGCTGGCTGTGCGGGGTGGCGCGGATTCCCTGGGTTGTACCAAGCCACTCAAAGACCTGTTGTGCATCAACCGTTTTGGTTTCTGCGCCAAAGGTTTCGCGGAAACCTTCCTGGATCAGTTGGCGGGCAAGGGCTGCGGAACAGGGGCAGGTTGAGGAATACGGCACTTCCACGCTGATTTCGGTTTCCAGTTTACCCTGGCGCAGGGTTGCTGCGACACGTACCGGGTAGTTTTTCCAGCCACTATTATCGCTGAGCAGGGAATTGCGGCGCTCGAAATAATCAAAACGGCATTCCAGATACGCGGCATCACTCAGGCCAACGTGTGAATCGACGAACTGGGTAATGGTCTGGCGCAAGACCGCCGGGGTCAGGTCATTCATCGCCAGGATGTCATCTAGTGCCACATACAGGCGCGACATGTGGATGCCTTTGCTGTCCGGGTCGGTGAGGTTCACGTAAGCCTGAACCCGCGCCAGCATCTGGATGCGGTGGCCTTGCAGGTTCTGGACGAAAATCGGCAGCTCAATCTGGCTCATCCCTACCCAGTTCAGGGTTCCTTTGGGGCCGGTATGCGGCTGTTTGGCAACATCCGGCATGACTGCACAGGGCAGTTCCTTGCAGGCATTGGTAGGGCTCATGTGAAATTCCTCATCGGTCAGGGTATGGACTATGTGGGGGCACAGTAACAAAACTGCAAGCGTTGGGGCAATTCACCTGTTTATCCGTAACGTTTAACCCAGGGCTTTGCGTTGGGTCTGGAAATAACCCAGCAGCAGGCGGTAGAACGGCCAAGCCACAATGCTGCTGAGCAAGGGCGCCCAGTACAGCCAGTTGCTTCCGACCTTGCCTGTTACCCCCTGCATCCACAGGTTGATCAGCAGATAGAGCACCAGTACAGCCCCCAACAGGGCGACTTGCTGGAAAATTGCTTCGGGGTTCATGCGCAATCCCAGACGCACGGCCAGATAGGTAATCAGGGTAAAGCCTAATGCATGTTGCCCCAGCAGTGAGCCGTACAGGGTGTCGATAATCAACCCCAGGGTAAATGCCAGAAACAGGCTGGTACGGTCATGGATGACCAATGCCCAATGGATCAGGGTCAGGGCAATCCATTCCGGTCTCCAGGCGGCGAGCGTTTCATTGAGGGGAATGATGGTCAGGATGACGGCAATCAACAAGGTGACAAGCATGGCACCGGGAAACCGTGGCTCAACAGACAGCATCAATGGTTGCCTCCCTTCCCGGTTGCCGGGGTCTTTTCCGCAGTGGCTTTGGGTGTAGGGTTGTCAGGGGTGGTTGTGGCGGACGGAAGGGCTGCCCCTTTTTTCGGCCAGACCAGCAAGACATCAGGTGTCGCTTCGTAGTTCACCAACGGGGCTGCCTTGATGGTGGGGGATGCCCCGCCCTGACTGAATTCAACACCCTGGGGGATAACCTTGGCAACCGGGAAACCCGCAGGAAAGAGCCCACCAAGGCCGGAAGAGACGAAAATGTCCCCTTCCTTGACATCACTATTGCTGGGCAGGTTTTTGATTTCCAGTGGTTGGCCGCGCCCCATGCCATTGGCCAACGCACGTTCGCCAGTGCGTTGGTTACGTACCGGAATGGTGTGCTCACGGTCAATCAATTGCAGGACTTTGGAACTGAATGGCGTTACTTCAACAATCTGCCCATAAATATTTTCCCCCGACAACACCACTTGTGTTTCGTAGACACCATCCCGGGAGCCTTTGTTGAGTACAACCAGTCCCCTGATACGGTCGGTAGCGGTGGTGAGGATTTCGGCCAAACTAAAGTCGTAGGTGGTTTTGGGGGCAGCATCCAGCATTGTCCGCAACCGGTTGTTTTCCTGTTGCAGGGAATTGATCACCTGCTGCTGGGCGGCATAGACATTGATCCTTTCCCTAAGCGCCTTGTTTTCCATCGCCAGTTCTGACTGGGAAGCCAGGAAACCGGCAGTACGGTTATAAAAGCGGTGTGGTGAATCAACGCTGACCAGCAAAGGGTAAACCAGCATGAGCGAAGCAGTACGCAGCGGACGCAAGGCATCCGGGTTACGGTAGTCGAAGGCCATCAGGGTCAGTGCGCTCAGCACAAACACCATAAACCGGAATGAAAATCCCGGCGTGGAATGGTAATTGATGTCGTTAATGGCCGCCTCCGCTACGCTATCGGGCTATTCTGGATCAGTCAGTGGCGAGGAAGTTGACGCCTTCTTCTTCCATGATTTCCAGAATTTTACCACCGCCACGGGCAACGCAGGTCAGCGGGTCATCGGCAATAACCACCGGAATACCGGTTTCTTCCATCAGCAGGCGGTCGAGGTCGCGCAACAGCGCACCACCACCGGTCAGGACGATACCCCGGTCAGCAACGTCAGCAGCCAGTTCAGGCGGAGTTTGCTCAAGGGCAGTTTTGACTGCACTGACAATGCCGAACAGCGGCTCTTGCAGGGCTTCGAGGATTTCATTGCTGGTCAGGGTAAAGCTGCGGGGAACGCCTTCGGACAGGTTGCGGCCTTTCACGTCGATTTCCAGCAGTTCCTTGCCAGGGTAGGCGGAACCGATCTCGCACTTGATGCGTTCAGCGGTGGCTTCACCAATCAGCATACCGTAGTTGCGGCGGACATAGCTGATGATGGCATCATCGAGGCGGTCGCCACCGATACGCACGGAGGCGGAGTAAACGATGCCGCGCAGGGACATGATGGCAACTTCGGAGGTACCACCACCGATGTCCAGCACCATGGAACCGACAGCCTCATCGACCGGGATGCCTGCACCGATGGCAGCCGCCATGGGTTCTTCCACCAGATAGACTTTGCGTGCGCCTGCGCCCAATGCGGAATCCTTGATAGCGCGGCGTTCAACCTGGGTGGCGCCGCACGGTACACAAATCACCACGCGCGGGCTGGGGCGCAGAATGCGGCCAGCATCCACCTTGCGGATGAAGTGTTGCAACATCTTTTCGGTGTAGGTGAAGTCAGCAATCACGCCGTCTTTCATGGGGCGGATGGCAGTGATGTTCTCAGGTGTACGGCCAAGCATTTTCTTGGCTTCCAGACCAACGGCTTCGATGGACTTCGGGCCACCTGGGCCTCGATCCTGACGGATGGCAACAACGGAAGGTTCATCCAGCACGATGCCTTTACCGCGCATATAGATCAAGGTATTTGCTGTGCCCAAGTCGATGGAAATATCATTGGAAAACAAACCTGAGAGGGCTTTGAACATAGTCTAATCAATCCGGCTTAAGCTTAAAAAAAGAAGTGTTGGACACAATCCTGTGTGGTTATGGTTATTCCGTTCACAGACTATCCTGGGACAGCCCGGCAAGAATTTGCTAAATGTAGCAACAGCAACTGCTTTGGGCAAGCCAACTTGTGTGTTAAGTTCGCGCTGCGACCGAAACGCGGGTCTTTTTACCAGATTGGCGGCCATTTAGGAAGGATTTATGGATTACAGGCATCATATTGTGGGTATGCAGTGGATACATTAAAACGCTTTATGCTGGAGCGTGCGCATGTGCGTGGCGAATGGGTTCGCATGGAAAACTCCTGGCAGGAAGTTTTGCAGCGGGCAGATTACCCCGCCTTTGTGCAGGCTGCCCTAGGGGAAGCCATGACTGCCGTGGTATTGCTTTCGGCAACCATCAAGCACCGTGGTTCGATGATCCTGCAAGTCCGGGGGGATGGGCCGATCCATTTGCTGGTGGCTCAAGCTTCGCCTGAAGGAAACGTGCGTGGTCTGGCACGCTGGAACCGTGATGCGCAAGGGGAGGGTTTGCCTGCCCTGTTTGGCGAGGCGCAAATGGCCATTACCCTGGAAGCGCCCAACAGCACTGAGCGTTACCAGAGCCTGATCCCGCTGGAGGGAAATTCACTAGCTGCGGCGCTGGAAGCGTATTTCATGCGTTCTGAACAATTGCCTACCCGGCTGTGGCTGGCGGCGGATGGTGGAGCCGCTGCCGGATTGCTGTTGCAACGCCTGCC
>JBBIHI010000206.1:0-4645 GCA_037447095.1 Thiotrichaceae bacterium | reverse complement strand
GGTTTTAGCTGCGAGTCATACCTTCATGTGAAGCTAACATCGAAGCAATGAGAGTACAAAAAGCAATCATAATAACCCTTAAGTATTTGATTTATAAGTGGTCAATTTATCACCTTGAAAGCCCTAGTGCCTGCGGTATATGACCCATTTATTTCATAAACATCTTTACTGTTATCTGTATAAAACATCCGATACAGATCATCTACACTTTCTTCCGCCCGAATAAAATCATTAAATATCGCTTTTAAGTTTAATTCAGCCACAATGGTGGCCACCCGCCTGCCTTTGAAGGAATACGGTCTGACAATGATTGCATGGCTATATAGCTTATCCAGGACAAGCAATACCTTCCCAGATGCTATTGACTGAATAATGCCCACATTCAAAGGATAATCAATGCATCCTACATCAGCCAATACTTGATTTTCCTTATCAATAACTGACAACCGCAAGTAACTGGATTCCCCGTTAATTTTTTTTCTTTTATCAGATTATCGAGTTGGCTACGCAAATTGAACAAGCTGGCCCTTAGCCCATAATCCATGGACATGCCAAGTGCCTGGTTGGCAAAATAAGCTTCTATCGCTTTGGTTTTTGAGAGGTTATTCAGATCATCGCTACGTTCGGAATAGAAATAACCAAGAGCCGTTACCTTTCTTTCCAGTTTGAATTTGTTTTCTTTGCTCGATGCATTAATAAGGTCTTGCTGCGCGACATAAGTACTGACAAGCAAAAAGGCCAGGTATATAATCAACAGAGGCCAGATAACAAAACTTATCCCTCTATCAAAATGATACCCGGCCAACATCTACTTGCCAGCATCAGCTTTGAAAGAACTTTTTGAAGTAGAGCATTACATTTGGATAATATTTCTCCGCCATCTTTTCATAGCTAGCATCCTGCTTTATTTTATGCAAATACTCATTGAAAGCATTTCTAAGCTCAGGTGCATCTTTACGGAAGGCAGCAGCCATAAATTGATCATCAGAAACAGGGCCAATCACTTTTATCTGGCCAGGCCATTTATCCAAGGCAATTAATGCATCAGGAACATCCAATAATGTAGTTTCCGCCGCATTATTTAAAATGGCAGGCGCCATTTCATTCAATTTCAGTTTCTTTTCTGGCAGCAAGATATTTGCCTTGGTTTCTGAGAGCTTATATAGGGCAGGATCAAGGCAGGTATTTTCAAGCGCTAATACACCCCTGTCGTTCATGGATTGCTTGACCAGTCCAATATCTTTCTCAACTGAACCCGTAGGCTTGATTGGCTGTATGCTGGAATCTGCACGCGCTATCAGCCATACGGCTGAGGGGAAAGTAGGTTCAGAAAATGCCACAATATCCTAGCGCCAAGGCAGGATAGTCATGCCGTTGGCAATAACATCGCCTTTAATTTCTGCCTTATCCAATAACTCGGCACTACCATCTTTAGCCCTGCGGGCATTCCGCCCTGTCAGATCACCAAAGGCGGTTGTCCAGTCAGTGGGAATAAATTCATATTTCACTCCCAAGTAATTAGCAAAACCCTGCATTAGCTCAACAGAGAGGCCATCGCCTGAACCGGTAACAAAATTTGCATAAGGCACACCCAAATGACGCAATACCCCCGCCTGTTTTACGTCCTGCAAGGAGTCTGCCTGTGCCACATTCAACAAAATAGTTAATAAAATTCCTGCTAAAATTTTCATATTACTATTCCCCAAATTTTATTCTTACATTGCCAATCTGTATTTGCCCATTGGCGCGTAAGTATTATATATCAGTTCCCCCAATAAGTGCAGTAATGACATGCAGGAGTTCTTCCGGTTGGAACGGTTTTGCCACATGCGCATTCATGCCGACCTCCAGGCAATGCTCCCGCTCCTCCAGCATGGCATTGGCGGTCAGGGCAACGATGGGCAGGCTGCTGAGTTCGGGATACTGGCGCAGGCGCTGCGTGGCCTCGTAGCCATCCATGACCGGCATCTGGACGTCCATCAGCACGGCCTGATAAGGCTGTTTCCTGCTGGCAGCCAGAATTTTGTCAATGCTTTCCTGGCCGTTGTTGGCGCAATCCACCACAGCCCCATACTGGGCAAGGATTTCCGAGGCAATCAACTGGTTGATGGGGTTGTCTTCAACGAGCAGGATACGGACGCCCTGAAGAGGGTTGCTGTTGTTTCCGGCAGTATTGGCATCCGTCCCGGTTGGCTGGCCGAGTGTTTGCAGGAATGCATCCAACTCAGAGGGAAGTACCGGTTTGGGCAGAATATGCCCGATTTGCTGTTGCCCGCATAAGTCATGGATTTGTTTGTTGTCGTAGGCGGAAACGACGGCAAGGACAGGCAGACGTGGCAAAGGTAAGGCTTTGATCTCGGCCAGTAGCGCCTCACCACTCAGGCCGGGCATTACCCAGTCAAGGAATACGAAATCGTAAGTTGCATTGCCCTGCTTTAGCAGCGCCAGTGCTTCATCACCTGAACAGGCTTCCTGTGCATGGATGTCGAAATGCCTGAGCAAACGCCGCAAGGCCGACCGTGCAGGCTTGTGGTCATCCACCACCAGCGCTTTACGGGGCGGGGTGTGGGGCACTGGCTGTCTGTCAGTGATGGCAGGTGCGGTTTCCAGGGTCAGGGTAATGGTGAAACGTGAACCCTGGCCGGGTTCGCTGTGCACGGTGATTTCACCGCCCATCAGGCCAAGCAGGCGTTTGGCGATGCTTAACCCCAGCCCGGAGCCACCGTAACGGCGTGTAGTCGAGCCATCAGCCTGGGAAAACTCCTCGAACAGTTTGTTGACCGTATCGGGACTCATGCCGATACCGCTGTCCTCGACACTGAGCCGGATATGGCAGGTATTCCCTTCACATCCCAGCTCATCAGCACACAGGATAACGTAACCCTTATTGGTGAACTTGACGGCATTGGTGAGCAGGTTGGTGATGATTTGCTCCAGGCGTAACGGGTCGCCCATCAGGCTGCCAGCGTCACCCAGCAAATGGCGGCTGCGGACATCCAGCAACAGTTCGATGCCTTTTTCCTGCGCCCGTTGGCGTTGCAACGTCATGGCGCTGTCCAGCACATCTTCCAGGCGGAACCGGGTATGTTCCAGGGAGAGTTTGCCCGCTTCGATTTTGGAGAAATCCAGGATGTCGTTGATGATCCGTAACAGTGACTGGGCCGCACTTTGTATCTGGAGGATGTAATCACGCTGCTGCTGGTTGAGCCGGGTCTTGAGGGCAAGGTGTGATAGCCCGGTAATCGCATTCATCGGGGTGCGGATTTCATGGCTCATGTTGGCGAGGAACAGGCTTTTGGCCTTGCTGGCCTGACGTGCCTGTTCGGCCATTTCCTGGGCATGTCCGGTCGCCTCAGTCAGTCTGAGGTTGGTTTCCCTCAGCGCCATTTCGGCCAGGTCACGCAGTTCCCTGGCCTGCTTGTGTGCGGTGACATCCCGTCCATTGGTCAGGATATATTCCGGTGCGCCTGCGGCATTACGGATCAGCCGGTATTCACTGTTACACCAGTAAGTGGTGCCATCTTTACGCACCATTTCAAACTCGGATTCAAAAGCAATGGCGTGGTCTGGTTCGGCCAAATGTTCGGGGGTGAAATGTTTGCCCACCAATTCCATGAATTTGTTATATGAATCACTCTGCATGAAACGGTTGCAAGAGAGACCCTTCACTTCTTCAGGGGTATAGCCAAGCCGCTGGTATAGTGAAGCGGTGAGATAAAGGGGCTGGAAATCCAGGTTAAGGACACCAATGTAATCATGCATGTTGTTGGTGATCAGGTTAAACAGCCATGCTTGTTCCCGGGCATTTTCTTCTTTTTGTTTGAGTCCGGTGATGTCGCGGACATCGACAATGATTTTTTGTCCATGCAGGTTAAGCGAGGCGACAAACCAGTGGATACCGTCTGCTAAGGGACGTGTGTATTCATAACGCCGGTTTTCGCCGCTTTGCCTGACCTCCCGGGCGCAGGTCTCATGTACAGCCAAGGCATCAGCCGGGAGCAAAGCAGTAACTGGCTGACCCAACAGGTCGCTGCCGGACAAAAACGGGTTGTGGTCTGGACGGCAGTGTGCGCCAACGATCCGGTCTGTTTCATCCAGCACAAACACCAAGTCGCTCATCGCCGCAACCACCGTCGCAGCATGTTCCCATACCCCGCAACGGGCAAGTGGGGTGCTAGATAGTGTCATGATCCGGGAACCTGTCAGCCAATCCACACGCACTAGGGCAAACACACCTGATGGTATTCATACTTTCCACCTCATTATTTTTTTATAGGCTCATTATGGATTTCTGGGTCTTGTTCCGTCAACCTCCTTGAAACGGTTAAGGGGTTTGCAGCTTTTGGCGTGCCCCGTGGGGTGTATTGTTGGGTTTTTCTGCATTCATTTCCCTCATGGCAAAAGCTCCCGCCAGAACACCCTTGGCAGGAGACCACCGATGTTCATGCCCATACCCGGCACGGTTGTTTTATCCAGTAAAGGCAAACTCATTTTACCTACCCGGACTTCTATAAACTGGTGGTTACAATCTGCTGCACTGGTGCAAGCGTCGCCGCTGGCTGTATTGAGTCCTTTGAAAATGACCTGTGCCGCATCAAGGATTTCATTCACGCCCGCAACAACCGAACGTTCATTCACCCCTGTT
>JBBIHI010000205.1:0-4669 GCA_037447095.1 Thiotrichaceae bacterium | reverse complement strand
GGTGTGCAGGAATTCGCCGACCGAGCGTTTCACCGCCGCAGGCTGGTCGTTGACCCGGTGCAATTCCATGCCGACCGGAAGCTGGTTGCCGATGCGTACCAGCGCCTCATCCAGTGCCTTGCCCAGGGCGATGATGTCTCCGCCTTTGCGCATGGAAACGCCAATCCCCAGCGCATCCTGCCCCATGTAGCGGAAAGTCGATTGCGGCGGGTCGGCATAGCCGCGTTTGACTTCTGCCACTTCGCGCAAGTGGATGGTGCGGTTGCCAATATTGACAGGCAGGTTGCGGATGTCTTCCAGGTTGCTGAATGCCCCTTCCGGGCGCAGGTAAATCCGGTCAGCGCTGGTGTTATACGCGCCCACTGCGGTGATGGTGTTCTGTGCCTGCAAGACATTGACCAGTTGCTGCACGCTGAAGCCCAGATTGGCCAGCTTGCTGTTGGAAAGCTCAATGTAAACCCGTTCATTCTGCTCGCCGATCATGAGGATTTTCGCCACATCGGGCACGCGCAGCAGTTCCTTGCGGATGTCATCCGCCGCATCCCGCAATTGCGCGAAACTGAAACCATCGCCGGTGAGCGCGAAAATGTTGCCGTAGGTTTCGCCGAATTCATCGTTGAAAAACGGCCCCTGCACACCCTGGGGAAGGGTATGCGCCATATCCCCCAGCCGTTTGCGGATGTCGTAAAACATGTCGGGCATGGCGCTGGATGGCGAATTATCCTTGGCGATGACAAAAACATTCGCCTCACCGGGGCGGGAAAAGCTGCGCACGATGTCAACGTAATCGGTTTCGAGCAGGGTTTTCTCAATGCGGTCAGTAACTTGCGCTTCCATTTCCTGCGCGGTAGCCCCCGGCCAATGGGCTTGCACCAGCATGACCTTGAAGGTAAACGGCGGGTCTTCCGATTGTCCAAGCTTGTTGTAACCGAAAATCCCCAAGGCCAGGGTGAGAACCATCAGGTACAAAATAAAATTACGGTGGCGCAGCGCCCATTCCGACAGGTTGAAGCCGTTCATAAACCCGCCTTGCCATCGTAGGGGATGGGGGAAACGGTCTGGCCGGGATACAGTTTGTGGACACCTGCGGCGATGACCTGTGTTCCGGCGGGCAGGTCGCTGACGGTAATGCCGTCTTCATGGTAGGCGGTGACGGTGACGGGCTGGATGCTGACCTGATGGTTGTTGCCCAATGCCCAGACTGCTGTCTGCTTGCCTTGCTGGAACAGGGCGCTGGCAGGCAACCAGCTTGCGCCAACGCTGGCATTATTGGGCAGGTTGACATCGGCGGTTACGCCCAGCCGTAAATCCTGTGGTGGATTCGGCAGGCTGATTTTGACCAGAAAGCTGCGCGTGGTATCGGTGGCGGGGGAAATTTCGCGGATGTTACCGGACAATGTTTTATCCTGCGACCACAACCGGACGCTGGTGGGTTGGCTGGTATGGAGGCTTTGGGCAGTATTTTCACCGACACGGATTTGCACTTCGCGCTCACCGTCATAGGCAATGTGGGCAATCGGGGTTCCGGCGGCCACCACTTGCCCGGCTTCGGCGTAGACGGCAGTAATGATACCGCTGCGGTCAGCTTTCAGTTCGGTATAGCCTGCCTGATTACCGCTCAGTTTGAGTTGCGCTTTGGCGGAAGCTACCCGTGCAGCTGCTGCGTCATTGGTGGCCCGTGCTGCATCCAGCGCGGACTGGCCGATGAATTGCTTGCGACGCAAGTCATTGGCGCGTACCAGACTTGCCTGCGCATTGGTGTAGTCGGCTTCAGCGGCGGTGAGGGCGGCCTTGGCACTGGCAAGGTTGAGGGTGAGGTCTGCCGTATCCAGTTGTGCCAACACTTGCCCCGCACTGACCTGATCACCCGGCTCTGCTTTGCGGTTGACGACTTTGCCGCCTACCCGGAAGGCGAGGTCAGCTTCATAACGCGCCTTGATTTCGCCGGAATAACTTGTGCCGGTATTGCCGGTCTGGCTACCAACCGTCCACACCAGTGCGGGGCGGATGGTTTCCATTGCCTTGTCAGGCTCATGGCAGGCACTGAGGCTGAGCAGCAGGAACAGGGGAAGCAGTTTTCTCATGTTATTGTTCCTCGGGAATGGATGCGCCGCGCCACAGGGCTTTCAGGGCATTCTCCAGCATGTACAGGTAGTCATTGGTGCAGGCACACAGCAGCGAGCGTTCTTTCATCAGCTCTTTGAGCGGGGAAGGGCGCATCAATTGCCACAGACCCAGAAACAGCGCATAGCTTTGCAGCATCAGTGCCTGGGTTGCCTGCGGGAAATGCTGTTGCAGGGCGACGACCAGCGTATCCAGTTGGGTGTAGGTGCGCTCCTCGAAGGCAAAGGCAGTTTCCAACGGCACCTGACGTTCCAACAGGCCATGGCACAGGCTGGCCAGCGGCAGAAAGGCCGGGAAATCGCTCAGGAACTGGCGGTTGACGGCGAACAGGTCATCCAGTGACATGGGCGCTGCCTCGTTTGCCCGTTCGCCCATGCGCTGGAAAAAGGTGTTCACATGGCGTTCGTGGATGGCGAGAAACAGCTCTTCCTTGCTGCGGAAATACAGGTACACTGTACCTTTAGCGAGATTTGCGGCAGCGGCAATTTCCGCCATGTTGGACATGCGTTCCGGCTGGGTCAGCCAGAGTTGTTCAGCAGCATCAAGGATGGCCTCGCGCCGTAACTCCTTGTCTTCCGGGTGAATGGCTCGTTGTTGCATATAAATGACTGGCGGTCAGTTGTTTTGGGTGATTCTAAATGACCGATGGTCAGTTGTCGAGGTGGATTGAAAAACTATCCGATAATCAGGGAGGGAGCATGTGTGGTGAATAACAATCTGAAAGTCCTGGTATTGGCAATGTCCCTGGCGATAGCCGCCAATGTATCGGCCAACGATGCGGTGGCGGCCTTGGGGGCGGGCGGTATTGTCATCGGCAAGACCGATTCCATCGCCATGGAAAAAGAGGATTTGTTCATCAGTGAGGACAAAATCCGCGTGTCCTACCTGTTCCATAATACCAGCGCCCAGGACATCAGGACACGGGTGGCGTTTCCCGTACCGGAATTCCCCGAAGAGCCGGAGATGGACATTGGGCTGAATGTGAATTCCAACAATCCGATGGGCTTTTCGGTCAAGGTGGATGGCAAGAAAGTGCCATTCGATACCGAAATCAAAAAGCATAACGGCAAGGTCAAAGTGACCCACCACTGGATGCAGGTTTTTCCGGCAGGTGAGACACTGGCAGTGAGCCATGAATATACGCCCGCGACCGGTGGTGAAGCGCAAATGTGGTTCCGCGAAGATGACCGGGCAAGCAAAATCCGCGAATATTGCATCGAGCCTGATTTTGCAGGCTGGCTGGATCGCAAGGTGGCGGATGGCAGCGGGGTTATCCTGTCGCCCGGTTACGTCGATTATATCCTGACCACGGGTGCCAACTGGAAAGGGCCGATTGGCAAGTTCCGCCTGACCATCCAGAAACAAAACCCCGAGGACAAGCTCAGTTTTTGCGGTACGGATGTGAAAAAGGTCGATCCACGCACCTTCGTGATGGAGAGAACCGGCTTCACCCCGGAGCAGGATTTGCACCTCATGTTTGTCCACGAACACAAACTGGAATGACGGGAGGCAGATTTACGCGGTTGTTTGTGCATGACAAGGGAACTACCCAGCGCTTATAATATCCAATCCAGCAGATTTTATTATCCGGGGGCGACTTGGCTTCGACGTGGATCACAAAGTCTGGGGAGCATGCAGTGGGTGTGATGACCACTCAAACACTAGTCACAAACAATAGTCGCAAACGACGACTCTTACGCTCTCGCTGCTTAATAACCAGCCGATAGCTGTCTGATCGGTACTGTGCTTATGCAGTCCGAATATTCAGGCATCATCCAATCATAAGATCGTGCGGGAGGCTTGCCCAAGGCCAAACCACTAAACAGTATTGGGACAGCCTGTGAGCAGCCTGTCGGTCGGCGGCAAGCGGGTTAAACAAAAGACTCGACTAAGCATGTAGTAGCCTTCAGATGGAGGGTTTGCGGACGCGGGTTCAATTCCCGCCGCCTCCACCATTTACCTGTTTCATGCAGTATCATGAAGTCCCAAAAACCCTTACAGGCGGCAATCTGTAAGGGTTTTTTTGTGTCATGGCGTCCCATGCTGTGCCACCGAAGCCCATCCAAAAGCGTGTATTATTGTGTGTATCCTCACGACAGCCGCGAGGTATACATGCAATGAAGCGCAAACTGACTGATTCATTTGTGAAAACAGCCCAACCCAACCCGGATGGTACGCCAAAGAATTACACGGACGGCGGGGGGATGTATCTGCAAGTTAAAACGACCGGCAAATACTGGCGTTACAACTACCGCGCAGATGGTAAAAACAAGACCCTGACCATAGGCCGCTACCCGGAAACCAGCCTGAAAGAAGCACGGCAGAGGCATGAAGAGGCAAGGGCGCTGCTATCGCGTGGCGTTGATCCATCACGCTATAAGCAAACAGCCAAAAATGAACGGCTGAATGCTGTCAGTAATATACTTTAACCGCCCATAATTGCTGATTTTTCGAAGGTCTGAAAATTGAGCGTTAGCAAGGAATCCAGCGCTTTCTTATGGGTCGTGTGGGTTTGCGCCAAACATGCATCAATGGTCCGGGTAAA
>JBBIHI010000204.1:0-4693 GCA_037447095.1 Thiotrichaceae bacterium | reverse complement strand
GACGAAAGTCTCCTCAATCAGTACCGGATCAGTCTTGATGTCATGGTTGCCCATAACCGCAAACACCCCATAGCGGGCATTCAGTTTCGCCAGTGCCGGAACTAGGTCAAGGATGTCTTCCTCGTCGTGCCAGACATAATCCCCGGTCAGCACCACCAGGTCGGGACGAAGCCGGTTGGTTTTGGCTACCGCCCGCTCGATGTGTTCCACCTGGGTATATGGACGCAGGTGCATGTCAGTCAGTTGCACAATGGTGAAACCTTCCAGCGCGGGGGGAAGGTTACGTACCGGAATTTCCACAAACTCTTCCACCAGCCAGCGGATTTCATTGCGCCGCTGCGTATGGCGGTCATCGTGGAAATAGTCGAGACGCCCGATCCGGTTCAAGACCCGCTGCGGGGTCTTTGCTGCTGTTTTCAACATTGGCTGTCAGCCTCACTACATGCCAAAGGGGAATTCCCCGGTCGCCGTTATACCGGAATCCCGCACGCCCCTGAGGGCAGTTGCATAAGCGCACAGGATACCACCGGCATACACAATGCGCTTACGGAAATAGGCATCTGCATCCGGGTTGTTTTTCCCGGCATCCGTGTTCAGCACCGATTCGACATGACGCACGATCAGGTGCTCAGGGATGTAACAGATACGGTTATTCTTATAGCTGCTCATGCGCAGTTCCGCGACCGGATAAGCCCCACCATCCGACGAAGAAACGGTGACAATCAAGGCAGGCTTGTGTGCCAGTTCGCCCTTGCCCCACAACAGGAAGAAATTTTTCAGCCCTGCCGGAACCTGCCCGTGCCATTCCGGTGATACGATCACAAAACCATCGCTTTGCGCCAGTTTTTCAGACAAAGGGTCGAGAATGGCTTGCCATTCCGGGGTATTCGCCCACACACCCTCGTCCCATAACGGCAATGGGTTCCCGGCCAGGGTAAACACCTCTGTTTGCGTCGCCTGCCCGTTGTCCAGCAGGGACTGGGCGATATAGCGGGCGACTTTTTCACTTTGGGAATTGGCGCGGTGACTGCCGCTGATCAGCATGATTTTCATAGTTTCTCTCCTTACAGCAAAAAGCCGGGATATACCCGGCTTTCTGGCAACTGTCCAATACCCTCGGAGGGATCAGATGAACAGGCAGATGTCTGCTTCACCTGCGAATTCAAAGAAAGCTGCCGCACCGGCATATTCCACGCCGTCGATGAACTGGCTGTGATCCATTTCAAACAGGTCAACCGTCATCTGGCAAGCGATGAATTTCACGTCAGCTTCCTGGCACAGCTCACGCAGCTCAGCCAGATCAGCAACGCCCTTGTCTGCCATTTTCTTTTTCATCATGGCAGTCATCATGCCTTGCATACCTGGCAGTGCCTGCAACAGGACTGGCATTGGCATCGGCATTGGCATACCTGGGTTGCCGAGGGAAGTGACTTGCAGGTCAAGCTTCTTGTTCAGCAGTTGCAGGCCATAGAAAGTGAAGAAAATTTGTACATCATAACCCAGGGCAGCAGCAGTGGATGCCAGAATGAACGGAGGGTACCCCCAGTCCAGACTACCTTTGGTCGCGATGATCGCCAGTTTTTTCATGCGTCGAATCTCTCTCAAGAATTGCTAATCCGTGAACTGAACCCAGCTCACCCCTCCTACCAAACTGTTTCACTATAACAGAATTTTCTTATTTAGGCAGCGTTGGGCAATACGATCTTCTGCCCGGCCTGATACCAGCTAATGATGCCGCCACGCAGGTTGATGGCGTCAATCCCGGTATTCTGTTTCAGGAACATGCACGCCTGTGCGGAACGCGCACCGCTGCGGCAATAAAACACCAGTGTTTCATCCTTGGGCAGGTCATTCATGCGTAACGGCAGGGTATGCAAGGGCATGAACTCGGAACCTTCGATGATGCCTTGCGCCACTTCTGACGCGGAACGCACGTCAATCAGACGCACTTTATCATTTGAATCAATCAACTGTTTCAGCCCGTTGGCATCGACTTCCCGAATTCCAAACATACCATGTCCCGCTTAATATAAAGATATTCTTATATTCTAATTTGGCAGTGCGACATGTCAAGCTAACCATACCGAAAACAGGCCATTCCCTTGCCACATCTGCCCCAAATGATGGGGCGGCATTATCCGGGTACGCCTTAAACTGCTATAGTTGGCCATTCCACATATGACCCGACAGTTGAGGAGACAACCATGCAAGACGGGATTCTTGATCAAAGCATGAAGGGCATTGCCCACATCACCCGCAACCCTTATCAGCATCTGCAAAAGATTTCTGCGGAAATCGACAGTTATGATACCCGCGACAAGATCGACCGGGTGTTGGATGAGCTGGATTTCATCCATGAATTGTTCGAGCCGGAAATGCAGCCGATGGTAACAAAAGTCCGCGATGCACTGATGGAACGTTACCGGGCATTGGGTTAAAACGGCGTAGGCGGCATGGAACGGTACGCCAAAAGCCTGCATAACCCCTTTCAGGGTGTGGTTCAGGTACTGGATACCCAGGCCAGCCGCGCCCTCAGTTACGACGGGACGCAATGGGAACTGCAATACCGTTGCGATATGCAAAAGCTGAAACCGGCTCAGGCGCAATACCAGCCGCGTTTCCAGTATGCGCGGGTCGGGCGTTGGGATGCCCGTGACGGTTTCAAGCCCTACCCGCTTGACCCTGTGATTGACCGGGCTGATGTGGAACACACTTGCCTTCCTTTACTGGTCGAGTTCGCGCATTTGCGCCCGCCTTTACCGCAGGATGACCATTATGAATGGTGGTTGCTGGATGAGCGTGAACGGCGACCGCTGGCATTGCTGGCCAGTTTCCGCCACGCGGAAGACATTGCGTCCGTTACTTCTCACCCACATTGGAAAGCCCTCAATGCCGCACAACTGGCCATTGAATCCACGGCTGAAGAAACCCGCCGTAACCTGCCACCCGCGAATTACCGTCTGGAACAAGCGGTTAGAAATCGCGCTGGGCAAAATCCGCAGGTATGTTGGTTCCAACGCCAGCCTGATGGTTCAGGTGTCGCGGTTAATGGCGGTGCGGGTAAAAGTATGATGGCTGCCAGCGAGTTTCCCGAACTGTTATTACGTGAAGATTGGGAAAACCCGCAAGCCCAGGATTTGTGCCAACGCTATTTGCAACGGCTAGCCCCGCAATTGCTGGTACTGGAACGCCTTTCAAGGGAAGGGCGCAAGCGGCTGGAACATCTGGCCAGCCCGTATGCGCAGGAGGTTGACCGCTATTTCCACCTTTACCCGGATGTTGCGGATCAGCAGCACATAACCGCCTTGAGGGTGGAAGCGCGGTTACGGGCGGCGGTGTTGTGACAGGTTTGAATAGGGTGGTTTGTGCTGGCCTGTGTGATGGGTGATGCTGGAGGTTATGGTGCGTTGTCACGTGTTTCCCTGCTGCCACGCCTCCAACTGTCGAAGAGAGAATCCCAAACCAGCGATGTAAGGTGCGATCCGGTATATCCAGTTGGCTTTTGATGTCGGCCAGAGCGGAAGGTGCGGCGAGGTTGCGCAGCACTGAGAGTATGCTTTCCTTATTATCGGCCATGCTATCCGCCATATTTCGCTTGGATTAGGGGAATATTCGCCATATATCGGCCATTCGTCAAGTTATCGGCTACATATCGGCCATTTGTAGCTTGGAAATATTTTCCGCATTACGTTGATGATGATGAGTTAGTTTGATTAAATGAGGCTAACCATACGTTTTCAACGAAAGTATCATGCACAACGCTGAATTACAGCTTAGGTTTCTTGGCAATATTCCGCTTATGCACCAAACCGTGCTATCGGTGCTCAAAGGCTATAAAACCCCCAACAACAAGATTTCCCGCTGGCTGGATGAAGGCGTGCTGTTGCCTGTGAAACGTGGCATGTACGTGGTGTCCCCCGGCGTAAGTGGCAAACCCGTGGAACGCCTGCTGGTGGCCAACTTGTTGTACGGCCCCTCCTGTGTGTCACTTGACTACGCCTTGTGGCATTACGGGCTGATTCCAGAAACCGTGGTGGAAGTGACTTCCGTGACCACCCGCCGTAGCCAAACGCTGGAAACCGGGCTTGGGCGCTTTTCCTACCAACATTTGCAGGATGATTTGTATCCAATCGGTATGCAATCAGTAGCAGTCACGGGTGGCGGCTATTGCCTGCTGGCAACACCCGCCAAAGCCTTGTGCGACCGTCTGGTGTTGACGCGCAATCTGCGGGTGCATTCGGCCAAATCCATGCAGCAGTTTTTGCTGGACGACATGCGTTTTGATGCGGATGAAGCCAGCCTGATTGAGCTGGAAATCATTGCTGCCTACCAACAATCCGGGCACAAGCCTGAGCTGTTAAAACATCTGTATGAGGCGATCAAACAATGGCAATGAGCGTGCTGGAGCAAATGTTGAGCCGTCACCCTTCGAGTTCGGCAGAACAACAGGATCGGTGGGGAGTGTTGATGCGATGACTACCGACAAACCTTGCCCGTTCTGCCAGATTTCCTCAGCCGACATCGTGGCCGGAAACGCCAGCCACATCGTCATCCGCGACCGCTTTCCGGTGTCGCCGGGGCATTCCCTCATCATTCCGCGCCGTCATGTCGCCTCGCTGTTTGAACTGACGGTGGCGGAATTCAGCGACCTGCGCGAACTGCTGCACGCCACCCGCCGCCAACTGGAGGCGCA
>JBBIHI010000203.1:0-4819 GCA_037447095.1 Thiotrichaceae bacterium | reverse complement strand
GGAATTGCAAGCGGCGCTGATTGCCCTTGACCCGGCGACCATTGACCCGCGTGAAGCACATGACATTGCCCACGATGCTTATATTTACCCCATGTACCTCGCCAATGACTGGGGATTGACCTGGCCACCCCTGCTCCACAATACCCTGCGCAATGCCAACGAGCGCAAGGCCGGTTTGTGTGTCGACTGGGCGCGTGCCATGCGGGCGCGGATGCGTTCCAAGCACCTGAAAACATTCGATCTCTACTGGGGAATTGCCTATCACGGCAATGCCTGGCGTGAACACAGCACCCTGATCGTGACGGCCAAAGGCAAACCGTTTGAAAGCGGGATCATTCTCGACCCATGGCGCGATTCCGGCAGGCTGTACTGGAGCCATCTACCGGAAGACACCCGCTATCCGTGGAAATATTTTGAAGGCCCGGGCTAAACCCTATTGCCTGTGGAATGTCAGTACCAGCACGTCGCGCCATGCCGGGCGTGCCGGGTCTGTAGGCAGGATTTCCGTTACCCCGTGGTAAACCGCATGGTCATTCACCAGCATCATGTCGCCTGTCTGCTGTAATGTCCCCTCCGCCAATGGCTGCATGGCATTATCGTAAACGCGGCTGACCCCACCGCTGATGTTTTGCCGATCCATCATCATGATCAGGATATATTCTGCGCCATCCTTGTGTACCCCTTCCGGGGTTGGCCTGCCTGCCTCGCCAGGACGTGCCACAATACGGAACTGGTGTGCCTGGATGCGCCACAATTCCGCCGGGTTATGGGAAAACAAACCCGTGGTCTGACGGATAATTTCCGCCAATACGGGGTTATTCAAGGTCGTTGGCAGCCAACCCCGGAAATGCCGGTTAAAACCACCGTGCACATGATTGTAGTGGTTGCTCTGGTAATGTGGTTCATAAGGAAGCACTTCCAGCTTGTTGTTCTGCCAGTGAAAAACTGAATAACGGCGATACCGGTAATTGCCGCCGTCACGCAGGAAAGGATCACGCAGCAAACCATTCCAGCTTGCCCTGAAACGCTTGTATGCCTGCGCCATACGCCGGGCAAGGTACTGATGCAAACGGCTGGCATCACCTACCGCCAGCAGATAACCGGGTTGTTGCAATAGTGTATTCACTTGATTCCCTTTAGTTTCAGCACTCGACACCTATTGTAAGTTATCAGGATAGCGCTTATCCAGCACACGGGTTCAGTCAAATTCGCCGCAAACAAACAAAACAATACGATGCCCATTTGCCCAAAGATGTATGGCATAACACGGTGTCGAGCCAGCGCACCGGGCGACGCAGCCGTTTCGGGATACGGTGAACCGGAAACAGCAATACGCCCCGTTGCCGCTCCAGCACAAACAAACCCTCGGTGTATTGCTGGAGTTCACCCACACTGAGGGACGTATTGCCATGCCAGCCAGCCTTTTGGTAATTCACCAAACGGCGCCGGGTAGCAGAGGGGAAGTCGACAATGAACACCCCGCCCGGTTTCAATATCCGGTGGGCTTCGTGGATCGCTTGCCGGATCACGGATTTTTCCAGGTGGAAAAAGACATGCAAGCTGAAGGCCGCCTGAAACGCCTGATCTGCGAACGGTGTAGCAGTGATCGACGCCTGTACGAGCTTCCTGTCAGGAAACTTGTGTTGTGCCTGGGTCAGCATGTTGGCACTGAAATCCACACCAACTTGTGCATATTGTAGGAACCGCCCCGCCCCGCACCCCATATCAACCACAGTTTGCGGAGCAATACCTTGCAACCAACCCTGCATGATGCTTTGTTCCTGAATATGCAGATATTGCCCATAAGAGTTGCCAAACCTGTCCGTATCGTATGCCTGTGCCAGTTCATCGTAATAATGCTGGATTGGGTGTTTACTCATGTTGTTCCCGTAATGCTGGCTTGGCGGTAGCCGATAAGGCGTAGCGGGAAATGCCAAGCAGTTTTCCCTCGCCATTTTTCGTCCTTACTGTCACCGAGATGTCATTGTATTGACGCTCAAAGGTAATCACCTGCGGGGTAATCGGTGTTGCTGAATAAAGTCTGGCAACGAGCCTTGTTGCATCCACTTGAAACCACAGCACCAAGGGTACGGATAAATCATTTTCCAGCCGTAAATCCTTGTAACCGTAGACCACAGTCGCATCCGAACCCAAGGGCGTGAAGCGTTCCTTTTCCTGGTAAATGTCCATCGAATGGTGATGGCGTTCGACGATTTTCAGGTTGGCCAGTAAGGCGAGGTGATAAAGGATGCCGGAAATCTGGCACAGGCCACCGCCAAAATCCCGTTGCAACTTGCCCCTGATAATATTGCGCCCTTCCCGGTAGCCGCGCCGTTCTGATGCTTCCCCTACCCGTCCCCAAAACGACAGGATAGTGTTTGGCGTCCAGTGCAACAGGTGTAATTGACCGATGGCAAGTTTGATATTGTGAATTTTGTTGTCGAGCAGTGGTGAGGGCATGATGGCTTGCACCACTTCGATATAATGCGGAAATGCCTGCAAATCAGGTACTTTCCGTCTGGCCAAACGGAAAGCCGTACCATCGGCAATATCAATGAGTTGCCGCAGTAGCAGCCTGATGCATCGCTTCAGTTTTGGTATCGGCATGACCGTTCATGGCGCATTCGCAATAAGGGTAGCCCGCAGCGGGGCTGGATAGCCTTCCACTGTACGCTGTGGATCATCAGGGTCAAGGAAATCAGCCAGGGATTCACCCTTGCTCCATGCCGTACAGCGTTGCTCATCAACGCTGGTCTGTGTGACGTCCACGACCCGTATGTCACGGAAACCCAGACGTTGCAGCCATAATTCCAGCATCGCAATAGAGGGGATGAACCAGACATTGCGCATTTTGGCATAACGGTCTTGTGGGATCAGGGTCGTGTGTTCATCGCCTTCCACAACCAGTGTCTCCAGCACCAGTTCCCCCCCGGCACGCATGGCGCGGCGTAACTCCTGTAAATGCCCCAGCGGATCACGGCGGTGGTATAAGACACCCATGGAAAAGACCGTATCAAAACCTTTCTGACGCAAATCGGGCAGGTCTTCGCTTTTCAATGGCAGCATCCATACCGGGTAGTCACCGGCATAGTATTTGACGGTCTGGAACTGGGTCAGGAACAACAGGGTTGGGTCAATCCCGATAACGGCCTGCGCCCCTGCCCCATGCATCCGCCACAGGTGGTAGCCACTGCCACAGCCAACATCCAGCACCAGCCGATCCTGCAAAGGGCTGAGATGGGGGAAAACCCGTTCCCATTTCCAGTCCGAACGCCATTCGGTATCCACCCCAATGCCGAACAGGTCATACGGCCCCTTACGCCACGGGATCAGGGCTTTCAGGGACGCCAGTAAACGTTCCCGGCCAAATCCGTCAATATCTTCCGCCGTGCCGATCCGCACCGCGCTGCCGGTGAAATCAACACTGGAAGCGGTCAATTCAGGCAAATTATCCAGAACCGCCAACCACTCATCCTGTTTGCCGTGCGGGTTTTCCTGCTCGATCTGTGCCAGTTGCGCAGGCAATTCCGCCAACCACGGCGCAAGGCGGGAAGATTGCAGGAAACGATGGAGGGAATCTGGCATCTTGTTGTCCATTCAGCAGCACAGGGGCTATAGGGGAAATGATAGTAACCATCGCCGCTGCACCTGACAACCAGAAAAGGGCTTTACTTGGTAATGTCATAGCAATACTATAAGTATTACTTACTATATGGACTACATATGAACACCCAGGATAGTCTCGGCTTTGTACTGGCGGATGTTTCACGTTTAATGCGCCGTACTTTCCAGCAACATCTGGAAGGCAGCGGCATAACCCTTGCGCAAGCGAGGGCGCTGGTACACGTCTCACGCCATGAAGGCGTGCGTCAGATTGACCTGGCTGAGTTGCTGGAAGTGCAACCGATCACCCTTGCCCGCCTGCTGGACCAGCTTGCTGCCAATGACCTGATCGAACGCCGCCCTGCTCCCAGTGACCGGCGGGCTTACCTCATTTACCTGACACCGGCTGCCAGCCCGTATCTGGAAACCATCCGTAAGGTCAGTGAAACCATCCGCAGTGAAGCCTTACGTGGCATTGATGGCCAGCAGTCCGACATCCTGTATGCGGCCCTCACCACCATGCGCGATAACCTGACTTGCCGTTAAGGACAAACCCATGAAACGCCTGATCCTGCTCGTTGTCATCCCATTGGCCACCCTGAGCGTGGCTGTTATCGTTTACCTCAGCAGTGGCCGTTATGTGGAAACCGATAATGCCTACGTGAAAGCGGACAAGTTTCCGGTCAGCAGTGAAATTTCCGGCACCATCAAGGAAGTGCTGGTCAATGAAAACCAGCAGGTTACTGCCGGACAGGCACTGTTCCGCCTTGATGCCGCACCATTCGAGCTTGGCAAAACCAAGGCTGAAGCCGAACTCGCCCAGGCGCGTACTGACCTTGCCGCACTCAAGGCCAGTTATCAGGAAAAGCAGGCGGAAGTTACCCATGCCCGCACCCAATATGCCTTCGCACTGAAAGAACAGCAGCGCCAGGCGGATTTGCTGGTCAGGCATTTTATTTCCACCACCCTGTTTGAACAGGCGCAGGAAACCGCAGACCTCGCCAAACAACAGGTCAGCGTGCAGGAAGAAGACCTGAAACGTATTGCCGAATCCCTCGGCGGTAATCCCGATACGCCCATTGTGCAACAGTAGGGCTTTCAAGGTGAAGAATTGATCACCACCATTTGACCTCTGCAAATGCCTGATTTCTTGGTTTTAGCTGCGAGTCATACCTTCATGTGAAGCTAACATCGAAGCAATGAGAGTACAAAAAGC